>NZ_JBNPEO010000002.1:0-494089 GCF_050490315.1 Pseudarthrobacter sp. J1738
TTGATGGCGCGGAAGTCAGGAGCGACTCGGGCAGGGTTTGCTGTGTTGCTGAAGTTTTTTCAGCAACATGCCAGATTCCCGGGTAGCCCTTCTGACCTTCCACCGGGAGCTTTGAACTATATTGCGGCGCAGATTTCTGTTCCTCCCGTTGCGCTGGCTCCCTATTGGGGTGGGCGCTCGATCAAGTACCACCGGGCCGAGATCCGGTCCCATTTTGGTTTCCGTGAGTTCACGACCGCTGATGAGGCCCGGCTGGCTGGGTGGTTGGCGGAGAGGGTGTGCCCGTCTGAGGTTCGAGAGTCTGCGCTTGTGGAGGCTTCGCTGTCCCGGTGTCGTCAGGAGCGGATTGAGCCGCCGGGACGTGCGGGCAGGATTGTTGGTGCTGGCCGGGCGTTGTTTGAGCAGCGCCTGTGTGCTCATGTGGGCAAGGTTCTAGGCCCGGACGGTGCGGCTGGGCTGAAGGCCTTGGTCGCTGATGGTGCAGCCGGTTCCCTGTTGTCGGTGTTGAAGGCTGATCCGGGCCCGGCTGGTTTGGAGTCGTTGCTGGCGGAGGTGGAGAAGCTTTCAGCAGCCCAGGCTCTTGATTTACCGGCTGGCTTGTTTGCCGGGGTTTCGGAGAAGGTCGTGAGTGCCTGGCGGGCGCGGGCGGCACGGATGTATCCATCGGATTTCCAGGACGCGCCGGCGCCGGTGCGGTTGACGCTGTTGGCGGCGTTGTGTCATCAACGGACGGCAGAGATAGCTGACAGCCTGGTCGATTTGCTGCTCGTGCTGGTGTTGAAGATCAATACCGGCGCGGTGAGGAAGGTCGAGAAGGAACTGACCGAGGATCTGCAAAGGGTGCGCGGCAAGACGGCTTTGCTGTTCAAACTGGCCGAGAGGGCAGTCGCCTGCCCGGATGAGACGGTCCGGGAGGCCGTGTTCCCGGTGGTGAGTGAGAAAACCCTGCGGCAACTGGTCCAGGAGGCAAAAGCCAACGAGAGCGTGTTCCAGGGCAAGGTGAGGACCGTGTTGCGGGGTTCGTACTCGAATCATTACCGGCGGATGTTACCGGCGCTGCTGTCCGTGCTGCGGTTCCGGTGCCATAACACGGCGTTCCGGCCCATCATGGATGCCATCGCGTTGCTGGAACGGTATGCGGATGCTGGAAGTAAGAGCCAGTTCTTCGCGCCCGGAGAGGTAGTCCCGGTTGCGGGTGTGGTGCCCAGGTCCTGGGAGGGCGCTGTCCGGGACGAGAAGGGCAGGATCGAGCGGATCCCGTACGAGCTGTGCCTGCTCGTGTCCTTACGGGACGCTTTGCGCCGCCGCGAGGTTTTCGTTGACGGGGCGGGGAAATGGCGGGACCCGGAAGAGGACCTTCCCCAGGACTTCGACGCTTCCCGTGAGCTCCACTACGAGGCCCTGCAGAAACCGTTGGACCCGGCCAGGTTCATTCTTGATCTTCAGTCCAGAATGAGGAGGTCACTGGAGCACCTGGATAAGGGGCTGCCGGCCGATACCACCGGTGGAGTGAAGATCACCAGACGCCGTGGGGCGCCGTGGATAAAGGTCCCCAAGCTGGAAAAACTCGACGAGCCGGTGAATCTGGGCAAACTCAAGGCCGAGGTCCTGGCCCGGTGGGGCACCCTGGACTTGCTAGAAGTCCTCAAGGAAGCGGACTTCCTGACCGGGTTTACCGGGGAGTTTGTTTCCGTGGCCTCCCGTGAGGTCCTTGACCGTGAGACCCTGCGCAGGCGTTTGCTGTTGTGCCTGTTCGGGCTTGGGACGAACATGGGCATCAAAGCGGTCACTGATGCCGGCGGTCACGGAGAGACGGAGCGGGAGCTACGCCATGTGCGCCGGACGTTCATTACGAAGGATAATCTGCGCCAGGCGATCGTGAAGGTCGTCAACGCCACGTTCGAGGCCAGGAACCCTCACTGGTGGGGTGAAGGGAACGCCTGTGCGTCGGATTCGAAAAAGTTCGGCTCCTGGGAATCAAACCTGATGACCGAATGGCACAACCGCTACGGTGGTCCCGGCGTGATGATCTACTGGCACGTGGAAAAGAAATCGACCTGCATCTATTCCCAGCTGAAGAACTGTTCCTCCTCCGAGGTCGCGGCGATGATCGAAGGCGTTCTGCGCCACGACACCGACGCCGAGATCGAAGCAAACTACGTCGATACCCACGGGGCCTCGATCGTGGGGTTCGCGTTCACCGAACTCCTGGGGTTCAAGCTGTTGCCGAGGTTGAAGAACATCGGCTCGATCCGCCTCTACCGGGCCAGCAATGAAGAAGCCTACGCCGAGATCAATGACGTGTTGTCCAGGCCGATCAATTGGGAGATCATCGCCCAGCAATACGATCAGATGGTCAAATACGCCACGGCCCTCAAACTCGGCACGGCAGAGTCGGAGACGATCCTGCGCCGTTTCACCCGGGGCGGGCCCAAACACCCCACGTACCAGGCCCTGGAGGAACTGGGCCGGGCCGTGCGGACGATCTTCGCCGCCGACTACCTCGCCAGCGAAGACCTGCGACGCGAAATCAATTCCGGTTTGCAGGTAGTGGAGAACTGGAACAGCGGAAACGACGTCGTCTTCTACGGTAAAAACCGTGACCTCACGGGCCCTGACCGTGAAACGACCGAAGTGTCCATGCTCGCCCTGCACCTGCTCCAATCCTCCCTGGTCCTGGTCAACACCCTGCTGCTGCAAACCGTGCTCGAGGTCAAGGAGTTCACCGGACTGCTCGAACCGGAAGACCGCAGGGGCCTCACACCGTTGTTCTGGACCCATATCAACCCCTACGGACGCTTCACCCTCGACATGAACACCCACCTGAACCTGGGCCAGATCTCTGCCGAACCCGAACACCGTACCCCCGGTGACAACCGCTTGGCCCAGGCCGCTGCTCTGTGATGGAAAGGACCCCCTATGGCCACGAATGAGAGATCCACGCCAAGAACCAAAGGCAAGCTTCTGCGCGCCAGAGTCCACCTCGTCGGGAGTAAACCAAAGATCTGGCGGCTATTCGAAGTCGATTCCAGCCTTTACCTGGACGAATTCCACGACGTTCTGCAGGTGATCATTGGCTGGGAAAACTCCCACCTGCATTCCTTTACCGACCGCAACCCGAACACCCCGGGCCGCGGACGGACACAGGCCAGGTCTTGGGCGCCTGCCTACGTCAGGGCAGAAGACGAGGAGGGCTGGTACCTGCCTGAAGAGACCGTCCAGCTCGGGAAAGTCCTCAACGAAGGCTCAACCCCGCTGTTCTACGCATACGACTTCGGCGATAGCTGGCTCCACCGCATCGACTGGATCGAAACCGTCAGGAAAACCGGTGACGACGCCCATGCCCGGGTGATCCGCGGTAAACGACGCTGCCCCCTGGAGGACTCCGGTGGAATCGGCGGCTATGAAGACCTCATCGCCACTCTGGCCAACCCTGATGCCGTCGATGAATCAGACCGCGAGCACCTCCAGGGCCTGCACGAATGGGCCCAAGGAACCGCGCAACGATCCGGCGGAGAGGAAACTTTCGATCCCGCACACTTCGACCCGGTCAAAGTCAACGAAGAACTCGGCAGACTCTTCACACCCGAAGGAAACTGACCAAGTGCCGGCCACGGCACAGCCAGGCCTGGCACCAATGGCATTGTGCCGGCATGCCTTAGCGAGTTTTTGTCTCCGCGTGGACGGCGCAGGAAACGCCAAGGATTGACGTAGTTTCCAGGAACTGGCGAGCAGGATCCCCCATCTGTCAAGTACCGTTGCGCTCGGCTGTCCATGAGGTCAGCCGGTCTCATGTTCTGTATTGAAAGGACTCCCCTGTCATGGCAGGAATCATCCCCTGGCTGGGTGCGCTGGGCACCACAGGAAAAGCCGTTGTTGTAGCATCCGTCGTTGCCGCTGGTGGCACCGGTGCAGCAGTGGCCGCCACCGCCACCGTTGCGCCGACCGATGCGACGTCCACTGTGTCGCCGGCCGCGCCCGCCGCTGATCCGTCGGTTTCCTCGCCGGCCACGGCCACATCGTCGGTTGTTCCCGCATCCACGCCCACTCCGTCCAGCGCGTCCGTATCTCCGGCTGAGGTCCCGCCGGCACCGGCGCCATCTTCAACAGCACCAGAGTTGGCACACGCACCGGAGAGGCCAGTGATTGCCGAAACGGCAGAGGCACCTGAGGTGCCGGAGCATGCCGAACCGGCAGAGGCACCTGAGGCACCGGAACATGCCGAACCGGCAGAGGCGCCAGAGGCGCCGGAACATGCCGAACCGGCAGAGGCACCAGAGGCACCGGAACATGCCGAAGCGCCAGAGACGGCGGAGCATGCCGAACCTTCGGAGGCGTCCGAAGGTTCGGAGGAGCCGTAACGGCCCGGACGAGGTAAGTCCCGGGCTTACAGAACGTCGGCTCACGAACCGAGAAATACCGTGACTGTCCGGCCGGCTGATTCCTCTGCGGTTGTTTGCCTTTGCCATGAACGGCGGGGCCCCGGGGGCGATAGCGAAACGGGGCCCTCCGAGGCCGCCCCGGGAAGGTTCGCTGTGGCCCCTTCGCTGTCCGCACCTGGCTCTACCGGCAGGGTTCGGGGTTAACCCGGTGCCGGGTTTGTGGAGGCGGTGATTATTTGATCGCTTTGGGGGCTAGGGCCGTGGTGAAGCTGGAAGGCGCTGGTGATCAGGGCGAAGTGGCTGAAGGCTTGGGGTGTGTTGCCGAGTTGCCGGGCGTCTTGGACGTCCCATTCTTCGCTGAGCAGGCCGACGTCGTTGCGCAGGGTCAGGAGTCGTTCGAACAGTTGCGTTGCCTCGGTGCGTTGTCCGGCGCCAAGGAGTGCGTCGACGAGCCAGAAGGAGCAGGCGAGGAAGACGCCTTCGCCGCCGGGCAGGCCGTCGTCGCTGTGTTCGGGCCGGTAGCGGAGCACGTACCCGTCCTGGGTCAGGTCTCGTTGGATCGCGTCGATAGTTCCGGTCACGTGGGGGTGGTCCGGCGGCAGAAAGCCGACCTTGGGGATCAGCAGGAGGCTGGCGTCGAGTTCGGTGCCGCCGTAGGACTGGACGAAAGAATTCATCTTCGGGTTAAAGCCGTGGACCATGACGTCTTTGTGGATGTCCTCGCGCAGGTTCTCCCAGCGGTCGGCTGGTCCGGGGAGGTGGAACTGGCGGACTGCCTTGATCATTCGGTCCACTGCGACCCAGGCCATGACTTTGGAGTGGGTGAAGTGCCGTCGTGGTCCGCGCATTTCCCAGAGCCCGTTATCGGGCTGTTGCCAGGCGCCCTCGAGGTGGTCCATCAGGGCGATTTGGATGTCCCAGGAGTCATCGGGTTCATGGAGGAGGGCGTTGCGGGTGAGGGAAAGCCCGTCGAGGACTTCACCCCAGACGTCGAGTTGGAGTTGGTCGGCCGCGGCGTTTCCGGTGTGCACCGGCGTGGAGCCCTCGTATCCTGCAAGCCAGGGTATTTCGGCTTCGGGGAGCCTGCGCCGCCCGTCGAGGGAATACATGATTTGCAGGTCTGCCGGGTCGCCGGCGACGGCGCGCAGCAGCCATTCCCGCCAGGCTTTGGCTTCGTCCGTGTAGCCGGCTGTGATCAGGGAGTTCAGCGTCAGTGTCGCGTCGCGGAGCCAGCAGTAGCGGTAGTCCCAGTTGCGGGGTCCTCCGGGCTGTTCGGGCAGTGAGGTTGTCGCGGCCGCGACGATACCCCCGGTCGGGGCGAAGGTGAGTGCTTTGAGGGTGATGAGAGACCGTTGGACGGCGTCCCGGTAGGGTCCTTCGGCCGCGCTGCGGGAGGACCAGTTTTCCCAGTACGTCTGTGTCCCGGTTAGGGCATTCTCGGCGTCGATGGTCCGCGGCCGCCGGTGGTGGCTGGGTGACCAGGTGAGGACGAACGGGACCCGTTCGCCTGCCTTGATCGTGAATTCGCTGACGGTGCGGAGGTGTTCGCCCTCCATGGGGGCCGGTGAGGACAGTTGGACCGAATCGGGCCCGGCGACCGCATGAATCCCGGTTGTGGTGCGCCGGACCCAGGGGATGACGTGTCCGTAGTCGAAACGTAAGGCCAGTTCGCCGCGCATCTCGACGGTGCCGCTGAGTCCCTCGACGATGCGGATGAGGTCCGCGACCCCGTCCCGGGGAGGCATGAAGTCGGTCACCCGGACCCGTCCGGCGCCGGTGTCCCATTCGGTTTCCAGGATCAGGGTGTCGGGGCGGTACCGGCGGCGGGTGCAGGTTCCTCCGGCGGCCGGGGCCAGCAGCCAGCGTCCGGCGTCGGGGGTGTCCAGCAGCGCGGCGAAGCAGGCCGGTGAGTCGAAGTGCGGCAGGCAGAGCCAGTCGATGGAGCCGTCTGTTCCGATCAGGGCTGCCGTGTGCAGGTCCCCAACGATTGCGTAATCCTCTATGCGTGTCACCTCAGCCGGCCTTGACTTCGAGGACGACTTTGACGTCGGTCTCCTGGCGCCGGGAGGCGTCCTGGAAATCGGCCAGTGGTACCCGGCGGGTGATCAACCGCTGAAGCCAGGCACTGTCGGCCTGCTCCAGCGCCTGGACAGCGGCTTCGTAGTGGCTGCGGTTGGCGTTGACGCTGCCGAACACTGATTCATTGCCCAGCACAAGCGCTCTGTTGAGCGCGCCGAGATCCACCGGCTCGGTCCTTCCGCTGGAGGAAACTCCGGTCAGGCATGTCACCGAATCCGGGGCCCGGCAGGTCAGTGTTTCCAGCACGACGGAGGCGACGCCGGTGCATTCGACCAGGATGTCGGCCTGAATCCCGGATTCGGTGAGGCTCTCCGGGTGGTAGGTCGCGCCGAGGTCCCGGACGAGTCCCGGTATCGGCCCTGCCCTCACCTGGTCAAAGACGTGCACGTCGAGTCCGCGCTGCACACCCAGCAGGGCCGCGAGCAGGCCGACAGGTCCGGCCCCGGTGACAACGGCGGTCTTAGGGGCAAAAAAGGCCCGGGAGCCGATCGCGTCAATGTGCTGCCAGGCTTTGGCGACAATGGTTGTCGGTTCCAGCAAAACCCCGACATCGGCCAGCGTGTTCGGTAACCGGACGAGGGCATCAGGATCGGCCCGGTAGCGTTCGCGGGCGAACCCTTGCAGGCCTTTTATGCCGTGTTCGGTGTAGCGTCCGTTGCGGCACATATCCCACTGCCCCGCCGCGCACGCCGCGCACGGTACCGGGTCGGGGCGGCGGACGATGCAGACCACCAGATCCCCGGGGCTGAGACCGGAACCTGCCGGGGCGGTCAGGACACGGCCCAGGTTTTCGTGGCCCAGAATCAGACACGGTGACCCTGCCGGCGCCTGCCCGTATCCGCCGGAGGTGATCTCGGTGTCGGTGCCGCAGAGCCCGACGGCCAAGGTCTGAACCATGACCTGACCTTCCGCCTCGTCGGGTTCGGCCACATCCCTGAGCACTAACGGATCGTTCGTCCCGGGGACGACAGTCAAAGCTTTCACGTCTTTTCCTCCCGCATCCCCGGCCCGCTCTTCATGGCCCGGCCTGGCTATCTGTCTACCATGTCCAGATCCGAAGTCCGCCAGCAGTTTCCGGGTCCGCAGGCTGCGGGGCCGCGGTTTTCCGGAATCCGGCGGCGTGACGGGCCCGAATCTCTCACAGACAGAACACAGCTTCGTCTCAGCTACCTCCTATCGGGCACGTGGGAAACTTACTGGTAACGGAAGGACATGCGATGACGGCGGTAGGGAATTCACGGGTTCGGGCGTTGGGCGCGGTACGGCGCTGGACGGTGACAGGGATGGTACTGGCGGGGATCGCGACCGCCGGCGTCGGTGCGGGCCTGGCCACCGTCCAGCACCCGTCCACCACCGGTCAGGCAGCAGCGGTGCAGCAGGCACCGGCGCCCGCGGCGGCGGGGACGTTCGGGAAAGTCCAGCCCGCGCAAAACGCACCGGCGGGCGCCGTACCGCAAACAGCGACCAGGGCGTCCTGAGCGTGCCAGCAGTCCCGGCCGTACGGTTTGATGCGATCGGCACCACCATCGGTGTACACGCGACAGACCCCTCCGCCCTCCATGAGGCTGTGTGCACGGCGCGGGACTGGCTGGAGCGCCTGGACGCCGCCGCCTCGAGGTTCCGGGCCGATTCGGAACTGGCAGTGATCAACGCCCGGTCGGCCCGGGTCCCGGTAGCTTTGGTTCTTAGCCCCCTGCTCGGTCAGGTGCTTCAAGCCTCCCTGGACGCCGCGGCCCTCACCGGCGGCCTGGTCGACCCGACAGTCGGGGCGGCCCTGCTCAGAGCCGGTTACGATGACGATATGACAACGGTCAAAGACAGGGCCGCCTGGACGGTTCCCGGGGATCCGGTACCGGCGCCGGGCTGGCGGCAGGTCAATTACACACCCGACGTGCGGTTGCTGGTGATGCCGGCCGGCACGGTGCTGGACTTTGGCTCCAGCGCCAAAGCCTACGCCGCTGACCGGATCGCGGCCCTGCTCGGTGAGGCCCTGCCGGGCGGTTTCCTGGTGGACCTGGGCGGAGACATAGCCGTTGCAGGCACCCCGCCGGAGGCCGGCTGGCAGATAGGTGTCGGGCACGGCGGCGGCCGCGACGATCAGGTCATCACCATCCGGGACCAGGCCATAGCAACGTCCTCAACCAGGGACCGGGCGTGGGCCAGCGGCTCCGGGACCGCCCACCACATCATCGACCCGCGCACCGGCGCCCCCGCGCAGCGGGTCTGGGCCGAAGTGACCTGCCTGGGCGCGACCGCCCTGGAAGCCAATGCCGCCTCGACCGCCGCCATCGTCCTGGGCGCCGATGCGCCGTCCTGGCTGCGGGCCCACGGCATCGATGCCAGCCTGCACGGCATGGACGGGTCGACCGTGAGGACCGGGAACTGGCCTGCCCCGCACAACCCGGCCCTGGCCCTGTGAGCCCGGCGGTCAGCGAGGTTTTCTGGTTCGTTTCCCGGGCGAGCGGTGTCACCGCCTCGGTGCTGCTGACGGTGACGTTCATTCTCGGTGTTGTGACCTCCGGGCGGCGCCGGCCGGCCGGGATCGGCACCACGGTCGTGACCGGGCTCCACCGCAACCTTGCCCTGGGAATGATGCTTTTTGTGCTGGTCCATATTGTCACTGCTGTGTTGGAAGGCTACGTCGACATAGGTTGGGTATCGGTTGTGGTGCCGTTCACCTCCGGCTACGAGCGGGCCTGGATCGGGCTGGGCACGGTCGCATTCGACCTGCTGGTCGCCGTGACGTTGACTTCGGTGCTGCGTCACCGGATCCCGGAGCGGTGGTGGGGCCCGGTCCACGCGCTGAGCTACGTGCTGTGGCCGGCGGCAATAGTCCATGGCATCACGATGGGCACCGGCAGCGCCTGGATCCTCCGGGCCGTGGGGGTGGCCTGCCTGGCCGCAGGTGCGGCCGCGATCGCCTACCGGCTCACCGGCCGGCAACCCGATGAGACCCGCCGTGATGAGATCGGACAACAGCCATGGCGCTGAACCTGCTGCCGGCGCTGCATGAGGCCGGCCTGACGGGCCGGAGCGGTTCGGCGTTCAGCACCGGCGTGAAACTTGCCGCGGCGCTGGAAAACCGGGCGGAGCTGGTCGTGAACGCCTGCGACGGGGAAATCGGTGCCGCGAAGGACGCCTATGTCATCCAGCACCACCTCCGCGAGGTCCTGGACGGGGCAGCACTGACGGGTTTGACGCCGGTAACGTATGCGGCCCATGCCGGGTCGGAGACCGAAGGAAACCTGCGGGCGGCCGGTGTTCCGGTGCTGCCGGTACCGGCCCGGTATGTCGCTTCCGAGGCCAGTGCCTTGGTTTCCCTGCTTCACGGCGGCCTGGCCCGCCCGATGACTAAACGCCGCCGCCTGGTCCAGGGCGGGCGCACCCCGGAGGGGAAGAAAACCCGCCCGGTCCTGGTCCTGAACGCCGAAACACTCCTGCGGATCGCCCAGATCGAGGCCTTCGGGCCGGCTTGGTTCCGGTCCTTCGGCACCCCGGAGGACCCCGGACCCCGGCTGGTCGCGGTCAACGGCGCGGTCCAGGCCCCGGGTGTCTACGAAACCGAAACCGGACCCTCCCTGAGCCACATACTCTCCCTGGCCGGGGGCCCGCTCCCGGGCGCCCGGGCGCTGAACATCGGCGGGCTCGGCGGCACCTGGATTGCAGCGTCCCGGATACCCTCCCTGCACTACACCGCCGGCTCGCTGGCCGCCGCAGGCGCGGCCCCGGGACCGGGGGTCCTGCACCTGCTGGGTCCTTCACATTGTCCGGTTGCCACGGTCGCGGACATGCTCAACTACGCCGCCGGGGAATCAGCCGGCCAATGCGGGCCCTGCATGTTCGGGCTCCCCGCGGCAGCTGCCGGGTTCGCTGAACTCGCCGCCGGCACCGCAGGGCCGGCAGCGCACGCTGCGCTGCAGGAACGGCTGGGGCTGCTTGCCGGCCGCGGGGCCTGCCATTTCCCCGACGGTGTCGCAGCGTTCACCGCCTCCGCGCTGGAGGTCTTCAGCGCCCACCTCCAAGCGCACGCCGCAGGGTATTGCCCCGGCCAGGAAGAAGACGGTCAGTCATGAGCTTTTCTCCCCGCACACCCCGGGCCGGTTCGGCACTCCCGGTCCTGGCCGTTGACCGGATCGCCTGTACCGGGCACGGGGTCTGCGCCACCTTGCTGCCCGAACACATCACCCTCGATGAATGGGGTTACCCCATCCTTGACGGACCCGTCCCCAAAACCCCCGACGCGGGCCTGGCCGTCCGGTACTGCCCCGCCCGTGCACTGTACTGGCGGAACCGGAACGACTGACGCAGACCCCGCCACCGCGCCCGGAGGCCCGGGGCGCCGCTTCACGGTGTCCTGGTCGAAGGCGGTGGCCAGGCGGGTCTTCAGTTCCCGGCGTCCGGGGCCGTTTTAGCGGCGCGGCGCCTGCGCAGGTGCCAGAGCAGCAGCCCGGTGAGGACAACCGCGACAGTGAGGACGGCCGCTCCCTGTCCGGCTCTCCGGGCGATGCTCTGATACGAGTTCCCTGCCAGGAACCCCAGCAGGACACAGCCGGTACCCCACACCAGCCCGCCCGCGGCGTTGAACGCCAAAAACCGCAGGTAGGGCATACGCGCCATGCCGGCCAGGGCAGGCATGACTGCGCGGAAGAACGCTGTGAAGCGCCCTGCAAAAACTGCCACACCGCCCCGGCGGCGCAACAAATCCTGGGCTTTGGCCAGCTGCCGTCCTTTCCTGGCGACAAGACGAAGGCCCATGATCCGCGGCCCGAAGAACCGCCCTACCTCATAGCCCACCGTGTCGCCGGTGATCGCCGCCGTCACGACCAGAACGATCACCAGCCACAGGGGGAGTCGTCCGTGGCTGGCCAGGACCCCGCCCAGAATGGCCGCCGTCTCACCCGGGACCACAAATCCAAGGAAAAACGCGTCTTCAGCGAACACCAGGGCGAACACCAGCAGCGCCGCCAGCACCGGGCTGATGTTCAGGATACTGTCCACAATCTGGCCCACAACACGCCTTTCCTCCGGGCGCCCACCCCCGGCGCGCCTTCCGGTTCCGGTAATCCTACCGCGCCGGCCCGGGAGCATCCCCCGGGTAAAGGCGGCAGGTCCTGCGGCGGCATAGGCACCTGCATTGCCCGTGGAGTCTGGACCGGTGGGCGGGCGCGTCCGTACAATGTGCGGTGAGAGATCCGGCCCAAGCACGGGAGACAACAAATGAAAACCACCGGCAACCGCGGGAACGTCGTTACAGTGGCGGTGCTGATCGGTCTGGCCCTTCCCGGGACGGCCGGCTGCTCCTTCACCAACCCCCAGGAGACCACCAGGATCACGCCGGCAACCAACGGCATCAATACCGTGATCGGCCCGGTGAAGCTGGGCAACCTGTTAATTCTCGCCCAGGACGCCGGCGGGCCCGGCAGGGTCATCGGCACAGTGACGAACACCACCGAAAACGACATCATCCTGACCCTGGGCCTGGCATCAGGGGAGACAGTAACCATCCCCGTACGTGCCCAAGGCCGCGCGCAACTGACACCCGAGACGGCCCCGATCATATTTGCCCGCACCGGCGCGGACCCCGGTGCGACGGTCCAGCTCCGCATCAACGCAGGCATGACCACACAAACCATCCCGGTTCCCGTCCTTGACGCCACCTTCACCGAATACGCACCCTATTTCCCGATCCGGACCTCCCCGGCCCAAATCCCCGGCACCACGAGGCCACCCACTTCCCCGACGCCGACCCCGACACCTACGCTCTAACGTCACTTCCCTGCAGGGCTCTGCGCGCCGTCCCGTTCACGCGCCGCACCCTCCCACCGGGTACGTAGCGGCGCGGCCAAAGCTCCGGGGCCGGGAAACGTCCACACGCCCTTTGGCCGGTATGTCCGCCGCCACCGGCGGGCCCGGCTGGCCGCCCTCCACAGGCAGACCGAAGGCCACTGGACCGTTTCCGGGGCCCGGCTGCTGCCTTCTGCAGGTTCCCTGCCGGTGCACTGCGGGCTCTCAGCAATCATTCAGCGGAGGTCCGGATAATTGGTGGCAGGCGTCGTTGAGGCGCCCGCCCGTCCGGGCCCCCCATCCGGACGGGGCACCGACTTTAGTAGGACGGATACCGGCCATGTCTGCAACCCGAACCCGCACAGCTGTCCTGTTCAGCACTCTGGCCGGGATCGCATTGGTTGCCGGGACCGCCGTGGCAGGGATTTCACCGGCAACCGCGGCGCCGGCACCGGGCCCGGTATCTTCGACCGTGTCTTCCCCTGCCCCGGCCGTGCATCAGGTGCCGGCCGGCGCGGACAGCCCGCAGCGCGACGCCGGGGAGAGCAGCGGCGACTGACCCGGCCCCGGACGGTGGGTAGAATACTGTGCAGGAAACGACCCTGAGCGGGGCAGTGAAAGGACAGACGTGAGGACAGTGTTCAAGCACCCCTCACTTCTCCCGTCCTCCAATGCCGTTCCCGGGCTCATCCTCGCTTTCCTGGTACTGGCCGGTCTGCTACTCGGAATTTTGGGCATGCACGCCCCGACGACAGGCCACGGAGCCTCGGCGCCCCACCACACCACCTCACACACCCCGGGTGGCTTTGCCGCTGCCGCCGTGGCCCCTTCGGGCGGGTGGGTTACCCCCGCTGTAGCGCACCCCAACGAAATCTCGCTGCCGGCCGGCAACCAATCCTGGGGTTGCCTGGAACAGTGCACGATGACCGCCCAGCACCGGGCATGCGCCCCGCAATCCGGCGCCACAGTTCCCCTACCGGTCCTGCCCGCCATGGAGCCCGCGGCCAACCGGCCGGCCATCATGAGCGCTTCAGGGGTTCCGTGTCCGGTCCCGGCGGGCCACGGACGGGCTGCACCGTCCCTGACGGAACTGTCCATCAGCCGCACGTAAACCCGCCCGGACGCGTCCCACGGATGCCCGCCGGGATGTTCCAAGGGCTCCACCACGCCGCCTCTACCTGGACAGCCTCGGGCCGGTAACGTACCGGGTTCCTCTCCACTCCCGGACAGCCGGGGCTGGGAGCAGCCCGGTGCACCTGCCGGAAACGTGGCGCTAGACCCTCTCCGCCGGATGTTCTTACGGCATGTCCGGGGCAGGCTGCCCCGTAATGTCCGTCGATGGACCAGCTGCAGCGTGCCCCTCCCGCCCGCTTCAGCGTTCACAGTCACCCCGGTTTTTGGGACTTTTCGACCATTTGATACTTTCCCGCTTCGCGCGGATACCGACCAAGGACACCAAAGAATGAAAAACGCCTATCCTCTTCCTTCCCGCCGCACCGTGCTCGGCACCGGGATCGCGGCCGCCGCGATGGCGGCCCTCGCGGCCTGCACGTCCAACCCGGCCGCCGGGCCCTCCGGGGTGACCCGGATCATGCCCGGTGACCCAATGATCGCGGACTTCGAAGCACGCCGCGCCGTCACGGGCAAGACCGTCACCACAAAGCTCACCGCGGCCGAAGCGGACGTTGTGATCGCCGGTCAGCCTGTCCGGACCTGGGGGTATAACGGTGCCCTGAACGGGCCGATAATCCGGGGAACCGCCGGAGACAAGCTCACCGTGTCGCTGACGAACAAACTCAGCCAGGGAACCTCCGTGCACTGGCACGGACTGGCGCTGCGCAATGACCAGGACGGGGTCCCGGGCCTCACCCAGCAGGCCCTCGCCCCCGCTTCGGCGTACGACTACAGTTTCGTTCTTCCGCACCCGGGAACGTACTGGTACCACTCGCACGTGGAAATGCAACGCGAACGCGGACTCTACGGGGCCCTCATCATCGCCGACCCCAAGGAGACACTCTCCTACGACCAGGAATGGGTGATCATCCTCGATGACTGGATGGACGGGGTCACCGGCACCCCGGACGATGTCCTGAAAGAACTCTCCATGGGCATGGGGTCCATGAGCACACCGGCACCGGCCCATTCAATGCCCGGCATGGATATGGGCGGCGGCTCAGGGTCCTCGATGCCCGGGATGGACATGGGCGGGTCAGGGTCCACGATGCCACCCATGCCGGGCATGAAATACATGCTGATGGGGGCGCGCAGTGACTTTCTCGGCGGCGACGCCGGCGACGTCTCCTACCCGTACCACCTGTTCAACGGCAAGGCCGCGGCCGGGCCGGAAACGTTTCCCAGCAAACCCGGCAGCCGGATCCGGCTGCGGATCATCAACGCAGCCGCTGACACCGCCTACCGTGTCGGCGTGCCCGGGCAGAAAATCACCCTCACCCACACGGACGGGTTCCCGGCCGCGCACCAGGACGTCGATGCCGTCGTCCTGGGCATGGGGGAACGAATCGACGCGATCCTGACTGTCCGTGAGGGTTTCACCCCTGTTTTGGCGCTGCCCGAAGGCAAACCCGGGATGGCCTACGGCCTGGTCAGCACCGGCACCGGCACACCGCCGCCGGCACCCGCCCTCCCCTCAACCCTGGGCGGCACCGTCGTTGACGGCGGCATGCTCAAAGCGGACCCCTCGGTGCTCCTGGCGTCCAAACCGGCCGACCGGGTCCATCAAGTCCACCTGACCGGCGGCATGGCAAAGTACGACTGGGGCATCAATGACCGCCGCTTCGATATGAACAACCCTTACGACGGTGCGTTCGATCTCAAGGTCAACGAACGGGTCCGGGTGGACTTCATCAATGACACCACCATGTGGCACCCCATGCACCTCCACGGGCACACATTCCAGCTCGCCGGCGGCGGCGCGCGCAAAGACACCGTCATCGTGCGCCCGAAACAAACAGTGAGCGTCGAATTCGACGCCGACAACCCCGGTCAATGGCTCACCCACTGCCATAACGCCTACCACGCCGAACGCGGCATGATGGGAGTCTTCTCCTACATCAAATAAACGACCGCTTGGCCGCGTACCCCGCCTCCTTTCAGGGGCCGGGGTACGCGGCAAACGGCGCACCACCGGCCGGTGCGGGTACTGGCCTGCGACCATGGTCCTATGAACACCGCACGTGCCGCCGCCGCCGAACCCCGCGAAGGGTTCTCATCCGTCCTCCACCGCTCCTGGCTCCGGGTCACGGCCATGATGACCGCCGGGGCCGTGGCAGCACTTCTCACCGCGGTCAACGGCCCGCCGGACTACGCGCCCGCGGCCGGCTGGGCTGCCGCGTCCGGGACGTACCTGCTCTGGGTATGGGCGGTCATCGGGCGCCTGGATCCGGCAGCAACCGCCGCGCACGCCAAGCGTGAAGATCCCGGGCGCGGGATCTCCGACGTCCTGGTCCTGGCCGCGACCATGGGAAGCTTCACCGGAGTCGTACTGATCCTGCTCGATGCCTCCACCTTGCAGGGCGGCAGCAAAGCCGCCGTGATCGCCCTAGCGCTCGGAAGCGTGGCCCTGTCCTGGTTCCTGGTCCAGACGCTCTTCACCCTGCGCTACGCCGCCATCTACTACCGGGACAGGAACGGGATCGACTTCAACGAAGACACGGCCCCGCACTACCGGGACTTCGCCTACCTTGCGTTCACCGTCGGGATGACCTTCCAGGTCTCCGACACCAACCTGAACACCGACGCGATCCGCTCCACCGTCCTGCGCCAGGCCCTGCTGTCCTACCTCCTCGGCGCCATCGTCCTGGCCACCACCATCAACCTCGTCTCCGGGCTCGTCCACTGAACAGGACCAATCACCCGGGGCCGGGAAACGGGCCCTTCCCCGGCCGCAGTCGGAACAGGGCCACAGCCGCAGCAGGGCCACGGGAACCCGCAGGGCGCCTCCTTCCGGAGATGCCTGCCAGGGCGGGAGGTGCCGAAGACCACGTGACTAAAGCACGGTCGCACCAAAAAGCAGCCCGATGCCGTAGGTGATCATCAGTCCCACGGCCCCGCCGAGGAGCACGCGGGTTGCGGCCCGGCGGACGGAACCTCCGCCGATTTTGGCTCCGGCAGCGCCGGTCAGCGCCAATGCCGCGAGCACGATGACGTAGGTGACCCAAACCCGCACCGAAACCGGGGAGAGCAGGATCGCGAGGACCGGCAACGCACCTCCCAGAAGAAACGCCGCCGCCGACGAACCCGCCGCGTGCCAGGGATTGGTCAGTTCTTCCTCGTCGATCCCGAGTTCCATCCGCAGGTGCGCTTTCAAGGGATCGGCTGCTGTCAGTTCCCGCGCGACCGCGGCGGCCGTAGTACTGCTGAGGCCCTGTTTTTCGTACAGCCCGGCCAGTTCCTCCAGTTCGGCTTCGGGTTCCTCGGCCAGTTCGCGCCGCTCTTTGACGATCAGGTCCCGTTCGCTGTCCCGCTGGCTGCTGACCGACACGTACTCGCCCAGAGCCATGGACACGGCACCTGCGGTCAGACCCGCCACCCCGGCGATGAAGACCGGCTGCACCAGTGTCGTCGCACCGGCAACCCCGATCACCAGGCCGGCCATAGATAAGATCCCGTCGTTAGCCCCCAGTACGGCAGCCCGCAGCGCGTTCAGGCGCCCCGACATCCCCGAAGCATGCGGTTCAGGAAAAGCGTGAACAGGCATGGGACTTCCCACTTTCTACGTTATTGCAATGAAGTAACCGGGGACGTCTTCGACGGCCCGTCAGCCAACCCGACCGCGACTGGTGCCGGGACGACACACTAGCAGCCACTGAATGCCGGGCCGCTCCGCGTACTCCAAAATTCTCACCCATTCCTTCGGCTCGATTGGACCCGGGGCAATCCCGGACCAAGCGGGGCGGGCGGCCGCCAGCCCGGGCATTATTCTCTTATCCACGCCCACCTGACCCGATCATGAGCTGCCAAATGGGAACGGGGCATCCGTTGCCTATGGGCTGCTAACCATTCGGCCGCAGGACCCCATCCAGTGCCGGACGCCACTGGCGAGATCCGCTGACCCCTGCATTGAGCCTTTCGCAGGCGACTATCGTGCGGGTCTCGTGTCAGATGCCAGGGTTGCGGTCCGCGTCAAGGTCTTCCGCGGTCGCCAGCCTTCTTAGCTCGTGCAGGAGTTTCAGTTGCTGGTTGTTGATGTCCATCAGAAGCTCGATCTCTTCTTTTGCTTTCACATTGGTGTCGTAGTCGTGCTGCGCCATCGCCGCAGCGATCGCATCCTGGCGCTTGGCAGCGATAAGCAGTATGGCCCCTCGGAGCCCGGCCAACATGGAGAGCAAAAGGTTCAAAAGAATATACGGATACGGGTCCCAGGCGTTGTTCGCCAGCACCCACGTGTTGATGCCGGCCCAAATCAGCATGAAACCAAATAGAGCTTCCAACGAAAGGCCAGCTGCCCATGCCGTTCCGCATGACATCGGCGGCCCGCTGACCTCGGGTCAGAGATGCCTTGTCCTTGTCATGCCAGGTCTGTATTCGATTATTCATGCCTCAGAGTAGACCGGCGGTTCGGAATCCGCGGGGACCCGGCGGAGTATGTATGTGGTTACGCCGCATTGGGTCACCCGACGTGGACCCAGGGTCGTTTGGTGACGTCGGGTTCGGCTTCGCGGAGTACTTCGCGGGTGACGGGGGCGATTTCGCCTTCGCCCAGAAACAGGAACTTGAGGAGGTTGATGACGGGGTTGCCTTCGGTCCAGCGGAAGTAGATGTGCGGCATCAAGCCGGTCACGTCCCGGATGTGCAGGAGCACGGAGGCGATCGTGTTCGGCACGACCGGGCCATGTACTTCCAGGATCCTGTATCCGTGGCGGGTCACACCCCGCACGGCCAGCTCTGTTTCAAAGTCTGAGGAGTCGTCCACGATGACCTCCAGGAACAGTGCCTGCTGGTCCACGGGCAGATGGCTGACTTCGATGGCAGAGGTGAGCTTGTCCCGGTACGCTTCGGCGCTGAGCCGGAGGGGTTCATGGGAAATGATCGCCAGCGGCCCGTCCAGTACCTCAGACATGAATGCCAGGGCCTGGTAGTCCAAATGGACCTGGGTGGCGTGGAGTTCAAAAGAGCGCCGGATCCGTGAAAGCAGGGAGATCACGATGATTCCGGCGATGAAAACGGCGGCGATACGGATGCCCTCGGGGCGTTCGATGATGTTCACGATCGTGGTGTAGATGAACACCACGGCGATGATGCCGAAGCCGACGGTCCATTTGTGCTGTGCCTTACGGCGGGCCGAGAGGGTCACAGCGACTGCAGCGGAGGTCATCAGGACGAGCACTCCGGTGGCGTACGCGCCGCCTTGGGCGTCCACGTTGGCGTCGAAAAGCCAGGTGATCAGGAACCCGATCAGGGTGAACACCAGAACCAGTGGGCGGACGGCCCTGGCCCAGCCCGGGGCCATGCCGTAGCGGGGAAGGTACCGGGGAACGAGGTTCAGCAAACCCGCCATGGCGGACGCGCCGGCGAACCACAGGATCGCAATGGTGCTGATGTCATAGACGCTGCCGAAACCGACGCCCAGATATTCGTGGGCCAGGAAAGCAAGGGCACGGCCGTTGGCCTGCCCGCCGGGCTGGAATTCCTGCGCCGGGATCAACACAACGGTGGTAAAGCTGGAAGTGATGAGGAAGGTGCTCATGATCACAGCGGCAGTGGTCAACAGCCGCCGTGTTCCCTGAATACGGCCGACCGGGTTGTCCTCTGTGTCCTCGGGATTGCCACGGATCTGGGGCATCACGGCGACACCGGTCTCGAAGCCGGACAGGCCCAGTGCGAGTTTGGGAAAGACGAGCAGGGCGAAGGCAACAGCCAAAAGCGGGTTGCCGTGCGAGGTCGACAGGGCCTGCCACCAGTCGCCCACGGCGAGGGGATGGGTGAACACCTGGAACAGAGAGGTGACCACAACGACCACATTCAGGGCCAGATAGAGGGCGACCAGGACCACGGCAACGTTGATGGCTTCCCTGAACCCGCGGAGGAATACCGCTGCCAGCAGGGCAAGGAGGAACAGTGTAATCGGGACGTTTTGTCCTTGCAGTGACCCGGAGACCAGCGGGTTCTGGATCACGTGTGCCGTTGCGTCCGCGGCCGAGAGGGTCATGGTGATCATAAAGTCCGTTGCAGCGAACCCGAGCAGGACGAGGACGAAGAGTTTCCCGCCCCATTTGGGCAGCAGGCGTTCCAGCATGGCGATGGAGCCCTCACCGCGGTGGCTTTCACCAGCCACACGCCGGTAGACAGGCAATGCGCCCAGGAGGGTCACGATGACCAGCACCAGTGTGGCCAGCGGGGAAATCGCACCGGCTGCCAGGGCTGCGATGGCGGGCTGATAACCCAGGGTCGAGAAGTAATCCACACCCGTCAGACACATAACCTGCCACCACGAATGCTTTTTCACATTTGCATCGCTCACAGCGCCCGGACCCTGATGGGTTCCCTTGCTGTCCTGGAGGCCGAACAACAGCCAATCCTTCAGCGCCTGCCGTCCCCGGGGACGCGGGGCCGACGGGTCAGCCGGCGGCCTGCTCAACGTGGTCATCGATCCCTTCCCGCGCGGCACAACGCACCGCAATCACCTCCGAAACTAACACCTGCAAAAAACGGAAACCACGAAAAGCATTTATCTTGATACATCCTTAACGCCGGGCCCGGATCCTGATCATCTGCTACGCGGTGATGGACCGCCGCGGGGCTGCGGATCAAGAGTTGCAGGATCGCCGCCTGTAGGGCCATGCCGAAGCCTTGTGTTCCCGTCCTCTGACAGTCTTGGAAACGAACGTTCGCAAGACATACCTGGACGTGTTCAGCATGCCGCGCCAATCCGGGGCCAGCTTTGTAATGCTTGCCGTGTACGCGTCTGTGTAACGCCTTACAGGGTTGGTGATACGTTGTGGGGATGCGAATCGGATACGGACGAGTCTCCACCCGTGATCAGCACCCCGAAGCCCAGCATGATGCTCTGGCAGCGGCCGGTTGTGACCAGGTATTCGTGGATGTGGCCTCGGGAAAGCTTGTCCGCCGGCCTGAGCTGGACAAGGCCCTGCTCTCAGCCAACCGCGCAGGGGACCAACTCGTCGTGACCAAACTCGACCGACTCGGCAGGTCGTTGGAAAACCTCATCGAGGTCTCCAAGACACTCCAGGAGCGCGGGGTTGATCTGGTGGTCCTGGACCAGAGCATCGACACATCCACCCCGATGGGACGGATGTTCTTCCAAATCCTTGGCTCAATCGCTGAGTTCGAACACGCCCTGATGTCCGAACGGACCCGTGATGGCCTGGCCGCCGCCCGGGCGAGGGGGCGCACCGGCGGCCAGAAACCCAAACTCGGCCCCCGCCAAGTAAAGCTGGCCCGGGAAATGTATGAAGAAAAAGGCCCAGACGGCAAACGTGCCCACACGGTCGAGCACATCGCCCAGGAATTTGGCGTTACCCGGCCCACCATCTACCGGCACCTCGCCAAACCATGAGGTGTCGGCCATCGCATGGCACGACAGAACGACGGCATGTCCGTAAGGTAGGGCCGTTCAGCAGATAAGGATTACTGAGGTGGATCCGCGGTCTTTGCACACGGCCGGGCAAGCGGGCTCACTTATCGCCTACAACCATTGAACCAATAGGACTCGATCCTCCAGATTGCCCCTGCCGACACTCTCAGGAGTACCGGGCCAACGCGGTGTGCTCAATACCAATCTGCGCCAAGGTGTGATTCATCGCCCACTGCAAACGCTCCGGAGCAGCACCCATCCGAGCTTCAATCTCATCCAACAGTCCGGGCAAATCCAGACCCTCCGATGATTTGACCACCCGTTCGCTAGTCAGTGCCCAGCCCGCACTTTCCACTACGGGATCATGATCCCCGCGCCAGCGCAGCCGAAGGTCCTCCACGTGGGGACTCTTTTTAACGATGTAGTTCACCAGCCAGTCGTGCACCTTAGGCGCGGCAGCTTCGCGCAGCATTGAGTCCAACTGCTGAGCCGAAAAGTCCTTTGGTTTAGCCATAAGAATTGCGAGCAGCCGCGAAGCCACGTCCCCGGTCCCCCACAATTCAGTAACCAGCCCTGGCTGCCCTTTGAACTTCTTGGCAAGGGTCCGCAACGCCGTGAGATTTACTCCGTGATCATCACCGCGGCGCAAATTGGCTTCACGAACCTTCGGATTCTGCAGAACGTCAAGTTGCGCTTGAACGTCCTCTAGTAGAGCTTCAGTCATCAGAGTTCCCTTCTAGGCCTGCACTCCAAGATATCCGAGTGAGCAGAACCACATCCGGAATACCAACCGCGCGGGTTTAGTTGCATAAGTGAAAAGAATTATTACGGAAGGTACTTCATGCTGTTTACTCCCCTTACCTTAGGTGAGATTAGTCTCTCCAACAGAGTTGTTATGGCTCCGCTAACTCGCTCCCGCACCGACGTTGACGGAGTTCCGAACGACTTGCTGGTGGAACACTACAAACAGCGTGCTTCGATTGGTCTTATTGTCACTGAAGGCACGTACCCCAGCCAAGCAGGCCGCGGCTTTGTTGGACAGCCCGGTTTGGTGACTGACGAGCAGCTCGCGGGTTGGGCCCGCGTCACCGAGGCAGTCCACGCCGAAGGCGGCAAGATTGTGGCTCAAGTTATGCATGCTGGCCGTGTCACTCACCCTGACACCAATGGCGGCCTCGACGTCGTTGCACCCAGTGCCATTGCTGTTCAGGGTGAGACGCGCACTTACAAAGGAAAGCAGCCATACACGGTCCCTGTCGCCCTCACTCAAGAGGGAATCTCTCAAGTCATCAATGACTTTGTGACGGCCTCAAAGGCTGCCATCAATGCAGGATTCGACGGCGTGGAGATGCACTCCGCCAACGGTTACCTCCTACACGAATTTTTAGCACCGTCTTCCAACCACCGCGATGACATTTACGGTGGATCCCCGGAAAACCGCGCCCGCTTCGTCATCGAACTGACCAAAGCAGTGGTTGCAGCCGTTGGCGCTGAGAAAGTGGGCATCCGCATCTCCCCCGCCCACAACATTCAGGGCGCCGTCGAAGCTGACCTAGAAGATTTGCGCGCCACGTACCTGCACCTGGTCAATGAAATCGCACCCCTGGGGTTGGCTTACTTGAGCGTCCTCCATGCTGAGCCAGCTGCTGAACTTGTCCAAGAGCTGCGCTCCAACTTCGGCGGTCCATTCTTGGTCAATAGCGGTTTTTCTACCATCACCACCGCAGAAGAGGCCCGGGAAATCGTTTCGACCGGTCTCGCCGATGCAGTGGTTGTTGGCCGTCCGGCGATTGCCAATCCGGATTTGCCTCGTCGTTGGCAGGAAAACCTTCCGCTCAACGAACCGGACTTCAGTACTTTCTACACACCCGGCGCTAAGGGCTACACGGATTACCCCTTCTACCAAGGCTAAACCTCAAGCTAGTTAGTTCTCCAGGCACTCCGTAGCCATGTTTTGGCGGTCAGGTCTTTTGGCCTCCGAAACATGGCTACGCTGTTTGGGTGACTTCTTATTCTTCCAACAAGACCCATGCAATTTACGCTGGAATCGCTGATGCAGTGCTCATTCTGTTGTTCGCAGCCTTGGGCCGCAGCGCCCATGAGCACTCCGAAACTTTTTTTGGCATTGTTGCCACCGCATGGCCATTTCTCCTTGGTGCCGTTCTAGCTTGGGTAGTGCTCGGCATCTGGAAGAAGCCATTGCGAATCTGGAGCAATGGCTTATTTCTCGTGGTGATCACAGTCGCTGTGGGTATGGTCTTGCGCGTCCTTACCGGAGCCGGTACAGCTGTGGCGTTCATCATCGTCGCGCTCGTCTCATTGGCAGTATTCCTCTTGGGACACCGGGCCATCGCGTTACTAATTCTGCGACTACGCGGGCGTTCGAATCGCTGACTAGTCAGAACTAGTGGACTAAGCTTTCTGCACAAGCACTGCAATCGATTTTCCCGAGAGGTAACCGTGATCACCGCATTTGTTTTGATCAAGACTGAAGCAGCCCATATCCCTGAGGCGGCTGAAGAAATCGCCGCCCTCGAAGGCATCAGTGAGGTCTACTCAGTCACTGGCGAGTGGGATTTAATTGCGGTTGCGCGGGTTAAGCGCCACGAGGACCTTGCTGACGTCATTGCCGACCGTCTTTCTAAGGTCCCGGCAGTGGTTCACACCACCACCCACATCTCTTTCCGCTCGTATTCCAAACACGATCTTGAAGCGGCGTTTTCACTGGGTCTAGACGGCTAGTCTTCGCCGCTTTGCCCTTAGCCGTTAGTCGGCACTTGCCGCTATCCAGTTCTGCAGCACATTTTCTGCAGCGCCTGAGTCGATTGATTCGACGGCGCGAACCATCCCCGCCGCGAGCCTGTCCAACAACGGGCCGTTGTGGTCCGGATTTGCAGCGACCAAACCTGCAGCGGTATTGAGGACGACGGCGTCACGCACCGGGCCAGACTCCCCCGCCAGTGTCCGGCGTACTATGGCCGCATTCGATTCAGCGTCTGAGCCCCGCAGCGCATCCACGCTGGCAAGTTCGATCCCCAAATCGCGGGGATCGATGACCGTTGAAGTCACGTGGCCGTTGCGTACTTCCCACACTTGGGATGTGGTCGAGGTGGTGAATTTATCCCGCCCGTCGCCGCCGCGGATAACCAATGCCCTAATCCCCCGCTGAGCCAATACACCAGCCATCTTGGGAGCCATGGATTCGTTGGCCACGCCCAACGCTTGTGCTGCAACGCCGGCGGGGTTCGCCAAGGGACCTAAGACGTTGAAAGCAGTTGGGACGCCGATCTCCCGCCGAGGAACCGCGGCGAATCGCATCGACGGGTGGAAAACCTGCGCGAAACAGAAGGTGATACCCGTGGCGTTAAACACTTCCACCACCTTCGCGATGGGCTGATCCAGGCGGACACCGAGTGCCTCTATAACGTCGGCCGAACCGGACTTGGTGGAAGCCCCACGATTTCCGTGTTTGACCACTTTTGCGCCAGCACCTACGGCGACTAAGGAAGACATGGTGGAGATGTTGACCGTTTCAAGGCCGTCACCGCCAGTACCAACGATGTCCAAGGTCTCCCCTGGGATGGTGATGGCGTTCGCTTGCGCCAACATGGCGTTGACCATACCCGTCAGCTCATCAACTGTCTCACCCTTGGCTCGAAGACCAACCAGGAACGCAGAAATCTGTGCTGGCGACGCCGCACCGGTCATGATTTCTTCCATGGCCCACTGGGCGGCGCTCACCGGCAAGTCCTTAGACTCAATGAGGGCGGAAATCACCGTAGGCCAGCTGGAGGGAACTTGCTGTACTTCTGCTTCGTTGGTCACACATAGATGCTATCGAGGCACAGGTTGATCTGCCCAATGTGTTGAGCGGAAGAAACTTTTCCGCGCAATTTCGCGACTTTGTAGAAAAAGTCGGTAGAAACGCGTCTTTGCATTGGGCACAGGCGACTTTTATAGACATAATGTCTATGTGACATCCGCGACCCATGCCCCCAGTACCCCGGCGCACCCGACGCTGAACCGACCCAACATGGTTTCCGTAGGAACCGTTGTGTGGCTCTCTAGTGAATTGATGTTCTTCGCAGGACTCTTTGCTATGTACTTCACACTCCGTTCTACTTCCGGTGAACTTTGGGCGGAAGAAACCTTGAAGTTGAACTTCCCGTTCGCTTTGGTTAACACGATCGTCCTGGTAGCCAGTTCCTTCACTTGCCAGATGGGCGTTTTCGCCGCTGAGCGACTTCAACCCCGCCGCACCGGTGGCCCTCTGCAGTTTGCGCGCTGGGGCATGACCGAGTGGTTCGTACTCACCTTCATCATGGGGGCCTTCTTCGTTGCAGGCCAGACCACTGAGTACGCAATGCTCGTCTCTGAGCACATTACTCTGTCGGCCAACGCCTATGGCTCTGCTTTCTACATGACCACCGGCTTCCACGGTTTGCACGTGATCGGCGGTCTAGTGGCCTTCTTGTTCATCATCGGACGCGCATTTGCGGCCAAGAAGTTCGGTCACTTCGAAGCAACCTCGGCAATCGTTGTCTCGTACTACTGGCACTTCGTAGACGTTGTGTGGATCGGCCTGTTCTTGGTCATCTACGTTTTGAAGTAGAAGCACAGTTTTATGTACGCCCACTCAATTTTCACACCGGTTTCACCAACCGGCGCAGGATCGAATAAAGGAACCACCAAGTGAAGGCACTTTCGCAAAAGCGACGTCATCCACTGGCAGCAATGGCACTGCTGCTTATGGGTCTGCTGATTACTGGTGGGCTTTATGCGGCCGCAACCACTGTCAACCAAGCCAAGGCTGAAACTCAGAGCTACAGCGCTGCGGACACCGAAGAGGGTCAAAAAATCTTCGCCGCAAACTGTGCGACGTGTCACGGCATGGGTGCTAGCGGAACCAAAGACGGACCATCATTGGTCGGTGTTGGCGCTGCTGCTGTCGACTTCCAGGTTGGTACCGGCCGTATGCCCATGCAGTTGAATGGCCCGCAGGCACAGAAGAAGCCGCGCCAGTTCAATGACGAGCAGACCAAGCAGCTCGCCGCTTACGTTGCTTCGTTGGCCCCCGGCCCCTCCGTCCCCGATGCTTCGGCGCTCGACGAAAAGGGCGATGCTGCCAAGGGTGGAGAGTTGTTCCGCGTGAACTGCGCCATGTGCCACAACGCTGCCGCTGCCGGTGGTGCTCTGACTCGAGGTAAGTTCGCTCCGTCTCTTGCCGGTGTTTCTGGTCAGCACATTTACGAAGCAATGGCCACCGGCCCACAGAACATGCCCGTATTCAGCGACGCAAACATCTCCCCTGAAGGCAAACGCGACATCATCACCTTCCTGAAGCAGATCGAAGCTAACGGCTCCCCTGGTGGAAACGACCTCGGCGCCTTGGGCCCGGTATCCGAGGGCTTGTTTGTTTGGGTCGCTGGTCTGGGCGTAGTTATTGCGTTCACCATCTGGCTGACGTCTCGCACGTCCTAGTTGTATCGCGAACACAGATTTTCCGCTTGTACCCAAAGCGGTTTGATATTGAAAACTAACTCGGCACCCGCCGATTTGAGAGAAGGATGAGGGGAATTATGGGCAACCATAGTGACGGCAGTCCGGAACCTTCGGGCACCGTAGCTACGGCTGGTCAAGATGATGCAGAGAAGTTCCAGGATCCTGGAATTCCCCCGCACCGTTTGCGCCTAGCAGATACGAACCCCAAAGCAGCCAAGCGGGCAGAGAAGCAGGTGGCAATCCTCTTTTTGATTTCCGTCGTAGGCACCCTGCTCTTCTTGGGCGCTTACTTCGCTATCGATTTGGGCCAAGACACCAGCATCGCCACCATTCGGACTCAGAACCTGTTGTTGGGTCTGGGTACGGCATTCGCCATGCTGGGTATTGGTACTGGAATTGTTCACTGGGCCAAGGCCCTTATGCCGGATCACGAAGTTGCTGAACTTCGCCACGAGATTCGCAGTGAAGAGGACCGCCAAGCAGCAGTTCGTATTGTTGATGAGATCGTAGAAGAAACCGGCATCAAGCGCCGTCCGCTGATCCGTAACACCCTGTTAGGGGCTGTGGCTTTGGCGCCGTTGCCTGCATTGGCAGTGTTCGGGGATCTGGGACCGCGCCCGGATGACAAGTTGGCTCACACCATGTGGGCACCGGAGAACGGCAAGCTCAAGCGTTTGACCCGCGATCCTGATGGCACCCCCATCAAGGCTTCTGATGTCACCATGGGTTCTGCATTCCACGTTATTCCTGAAGGTCTCAACGAACTCCACGAGGGCAAGCTCAATGCAAAGGCAAAGGCAGTTGTTCTGTTGATGCGTTTGGATCCGGCTTCCTTGCACCCGTCACCGGGCCGTGAAGACTGGGGTTACAACGGCATTGTTGCCTACTCTAAGATTTGCACCCACGTTGGTTGCCCCGTGGCTTTGTACGAACAGCAGACGCACCACCTGCTGTGCCCCTGTCACCAATCCACATTTGATCTCACCAACGAGTGCGCTGTGATCTTCGGACCGGCTAGCCGCCCGTTGCCCCAGTTGCCGATCGCTGTTGATGCCGAGGGTTACCTCGTTGCCACGAGCGATTTCCATGAACCTGTAGGACCGAGTTACTGGGAGCGTGACGAGCATGAGCGCAACAACAACAGCTGAAAGCTCTACGTTCACCCCAACCACCAAGGCTGGCAAGTTCACCAACTTTGTTGATGAGCGTGTGGGTGGGTCCGGAATTCTTCGAGAATTCGGTCGCAAGGTCTTCCCAGACCACTGGTCCTTTATGTTCGGTGAAGTGGCGCTGTACTCCTTCGTCATTTTGTTGCTCTCGGGCACGTTCTTGACGTTCTTCTTTGACCCTTCCATGGCGGAAACCCACTACCAGGGCAGCTACACTCCGCTCTACAACGTGGAGATGTCTGTGGCATACAACTCCTCCTTGAACATCTCCTTTGATGTTCGCGGTGGTCTGTTTATGCGCCAGGTACACCACTGGGCAGCACTTTTGTTCTCTGCCTCAGTTGCTGTTCACATGCTGCGCGTGTTCTTTACGGGTGCGTTCCGCAAGCCGCGTGAACTCAACTGGGTTGTTGGTGGCGTTCTGTTGATCCTGTCTTTGGCTGCGGGCTTCACCGGTTACTCACTCCCCGACGATCTGCTCTCTGGTAACGGTCTGCGAATCATTGACGGTGTTATCAAGTCGATCCCGGTCATCGGTACCTACATCTCGTTCTTCCTATTCGGCGGCGAGTTCCCAGGCACCGCGATCATCGGTCGTCTCTATGTTCTTCACATTCTCTTGGTTCCGGCCATGATCTTGCTGATGATCGTTGTCCACCTCTTTATGGTTGTGGTTCACAAGCACACGCAGTACCCCGGCCCGGGACGCAATGACGGAAACGTTGTTGGTTACCCATTGGGTCCGGTTTACGCAGCCAAGGCTGGTGGATTCTTCTTCATCGTCTTCGGCGTCATCGCTTTGATGGCAGCTATGTTTACCATCAACCCAATTTGGAACTATGGTCCGTACGACCCCTCCCCCGTTTCCGCCGGTACTCAGCCTGACTGGTACATCGGATGGGTTGATGGCGCCTTGCGTCTGATGCCTGGTGTTATTGGAAATGTCGGAGGCTTCCGCCAGCACCTTGAGTTCATCATCTTTGGCCACGTGCTGACTTTGAATGTTCTTCTGCCGGCGCTAGTGCCAGCTGGATTGGTATTCACCGCTCTGTTCACCTATCCGTGGATCGAACGTTGGGTCACCAAGGACAACCGTGAACACCACGTTCTGGACCGTCCTCGTAATGCACCCACCCGTACCGCGATTGGTGTTGCAGGCTTTGTGTTCTACTGCGTCCTCTGGGCCGCAGCTAGCTCTGACTTGATTGCAACTCACTTCCACGTTTCGCTCAATGATGTTACGTACTGGCTCCGCGCCCTGTTCTTCATTGGCCCGATTCTTGGATTCATCGTGACAAAGCGTGTTGCCTTGGCCCTTCAGCGTAAGGACCGCGAGATTGCTCTGCACGGACGCGAGACTGGCCGCATTGTGCGCTTGCCTCACGGTGAGTTCATTGAGGTTCATGCACCGTTGGATGACTACAAGCGGTACAAGCTGGTGGGCTTTGAGTCCCCCAAGCCGCTTCCTGCTCAGCCCAATGAAAACGGTGTTGTTGACCGCAAGGAGCGTCGTCGTGCGGCTCTGTCCAAGTGGTTCTTCGAGGACCGTGTAGCGCCGGCTACACCGGCAGAACTCGAGGCATCACACGGCCATGGTCACGATGCAGTTGAAGCTGGCACAGACGCTAAGAGTCTGAGCCACTAGTTCAGCAAGAGTTCACAAAAGGGAGGGTGTCCTGGTTCGCAACCGGGACACCCTCCCTTTTGTTTGCCTCGGGTTCCAATAGCTATCCCCAGAATGTCTTCTAGAACCGCGTCGAACCGGTAGCCGAATACGGTCGGCTCGAACGAACGCCAGGCCGTTGGAGCGGCACCCAGAGCTTGTAGCGGTCAGCCCTGTAATAAGAGACCGAGTAGTCGACCATCGTTTTTGATACAAAGGCATGTCGTTGGATTTTTAGTAACGGCGCCCCTATGTCTACCTTGAGCAAGTGCGAAATCGACGCTGAGGCCGCAGTAGCCTCGATCATGTCCTCTCCCCACTCCATCACCAGCCCATATCTTTCATTGAGTACGTTGTAGAGAGAGTTTGGCGGTTTCTCATCCAGAATGCCTGGCACACGGTGTGCGGGGATAAAGTTCTCGTCCACGCTCATCGGCTCCCCGTCAGCGAGAAGAAGACGACGAAACCTGACCACGGGCGTGCCCTCATCTACTTCAAGTTCCCGGGCCAGGAGTACACTCGCCGCTATCTGTTCGAAACTCAAAACGCGAGCGGCAGGGACCATTCCGCGGCGTTGCATTTCTTCGCTGTAGGAAGTCAGTTTTACTTGTAGATCGAGTTTGGGGCGGGTCACAAACGTCCCCAAGCCTACAACGCGCTCCACTACTCCTTCAGCAACCAATGCGTCGATGGACTGGCGTACCGTCATCCGAGCAAGGCCAAATCGTTGGCAGAGGTCGCGTTCTGAGGGGAGCCCGGCACCTGGTGAACACTCGTTGAGAGCATAGTTACGCAGAAGCTGACGCAGCTGCAGGTGGAGAGCTGTGCCAGAATTTCGCTCGATTTCTCCGTGGATGCGGCGGGGATCAGTAAACACGGCTACTCCCCTGCGTGTGGCTCATGGCTTCAGTTTAGAACGAAAGCAGCCTGGTCTAGTCCACTGCCCGACCGCGAAATTCAACCCGTGACGGATAGTCGACTGCACATCATGGGCATATTGGAACCGGAGCACACCTTACGTCCACCCGCTGGCCACTGCAGTAACACTTATCCGCCACGCTTCGGTAACCTAGCTAGGAAGACATTTTCGCGGCCGTAGCGCCGCACGTTCTAGGAGTGAAGTTGCCCTCAGTAAAGGCACGCGTTGCGGCTCAGGTGGGACTTCATGCCCGCCCAGCTGCGTTATTTGTCCGTGCAGTCAGTGAGACTGGCCAAGCTGTAACCATTTCTAAGGCAGGGCGTCCACCGGTGGACGCCCGTTCGCTCTTGGAGGTTATGACTGAAGACTTTCCTCACAATTGTGAGGTGGAATTACGTCTCGAGGACAGTGGCGCGCTCTCAGCTGAAGCGGGCGTAGAACTACTAGAAGGCCTCGCAGAAGTACTGGAACGCCCGGAGCAATAACTAGCCACTGTAATTGCCATGCGTCACTGGATCGGCACTTGAACAACAAATGACGACGGCGGTTCCCACCAATGGTGGAAACCGCCGTCGTCATTTGTCTTATGGGGCTAAAGGCGCTTAGTGTGCGTGGTCCCCTCGGCTGTATTCAAAGACCCAACCAACGAGTCCAACGATTGCCAGACCGCCTGCAATGAAGGTCACCCAAAAACCAACTGCCAAGCCCAGGAAACCTCCTGCACAAGCCAATCCGAGCACCAACGGCCACCAGCTCCAAGGGCTGAAGTGCCCTTGCTCGCCAGCGCCTTCGTGAATTTCTGCGTCGTCACGGTCTTCCGGACGGGCACCCACACGGCGACCGGTGAAACCCAAGTAAGTTCCAATCATGCCGGCGAGTCCTCCGACGAGAAGGATTCCCAGGATACCCACCCATTCAGACCAGTTGCTCAAGAAACCGTAAATGATGGCCACGGGGACGAAGAAGAGGACACCTAGTCCGAAGAGCCTAGATTCGATTTTCACTTTGCGTTGTCCTTCTGATCGGCATTACCCAGAACGGCTGCTGCAACGCCAGGCTGCTGAACTGTGTGGTTCTGAGAGAGCTCCGGGTGGTGCAGGTCCAATGCCGGACGCTCTGAACGAATGCGGGGCAAGGAGGTGAAGTTGTGACGTGGCGGCGGGCAAGACGTTGCCCACTCAAGAGATGCACCGAAGCCCCAAGGGTCATCTACCTCAATCTTCTGGTCACTGCGCCAGGTGATGTATACGTTCCAGAAGAACGGGATCATCGAGGCACCCAACACGAAGGAAGAGATGGTGGAGAACTGGTTCATCCATGTGAAGTTGTCTTCAACTAAGTAGTCAGCGTAACGACGCGGCATACCCATCACTCCAAGCCAGTGCTGGATGAGGAAGGTGCCGTGGAAGCCCAGGAACAGCATCCAGAAGTGGATCTTACCCAAACGTTCGTTGAGCATCTTGCCAGTCCACTTTGGCCACCAGAAGTAGAAGCCTGCGAACATCGCGAAGACCACGGTACCGAAGACAACGTAATGGAAGTGAGCAACCACAAAGTAAGTATCAGACACGTGGAAGTCCAAGGGCGGTGAAGCCAAAATGATTCCGGTCAGACCACCAAAGAGGAAGGTGATCATAAAGCCGAGGCTCCAGAGCATCGGGGTCTCAAAAGTGATCGAGCCGCCCCAGAGCGTTCCAATCCAGTTGAAGAACTTCACACCAGTAGGTACTGCAATCAACATGGTCATAAAGGAGAAGAACGGCAACATCACAGAACCGGTCACGTACATGTGGTGAGCCCACACAGTTACGGAGAGCGCAGCAATAGAAATGGTTGCGTAGACCAAGCCCTTGTAACCGAAGATCGGCTTGCGGCTGAAGACCGGGAAGATCTCCGAAACGATACCGAAGAACGGAAGCGCAATGATGTAAACCTCAGGGTGACCAAAGAACCAGAAGAGGTGCTGCCATAGAACGGCACCGCCATTCTCAGGATCAAAGATGTGAGCACCAAAGCGTCGGTCTGCACCCAAAGCGAACAGAGCCGCTGCCAACGGCGGGAAAGCCATGAGAACCAAAATGGCAGTAACTAGTGTGTTCCAGGTGAAGATCGGCATACGCCACATGGTCATGCCCGGAGCACGCATGCAGATGATGGTGGTGATGAAGTTAACTGCACCGAGGATGGTTCCAAAACCGGACAGAGCCAAACCGAAGACCCAAAGGTCCCCACCAATGCCTGGGCTAAAGGTGGTGTTAGACAGCGGCGCATATGCGAACCAACCGAACGAGGCAGCACCTTGAGGGGTGATGAAGCCGGAGACGGCAATGGTGGAACCAAAGAGGAAGAACCAGAAAGCCAATGCGTTCAATCGCGGGAAGGCAACGTCGGGAGCACCAATTTGCAGTGGCATCATCACGTTTGCAAAACCTGCGAACAGCGGGGTTGCAAACATCAAAAGCATCACGGTGCCGTGCATCGTGAACAGCTGGTTGTACTGCTCTTTGGTCTGCAGGATCTGCATACCGGGTTCAAAAAGCTCAGCACGAATCAGTAGCGCCATAACGCCACCGAAGCAGAAAAATACGAACGAGGAGATCAGGTACATGTAACCGATCGTCTTGTGGTCCGTAGACGTGATCCAGTTGACGACGATGCGTCCCTTGGACTTGGGCACAACCGGAGCGTCTAGCACTCCGGCGGATTGGGTATAGGTTGCCACGAGCGTCCCTTACTTCTTCTCGTTCAGATTCGGGTTGCGGTCGTACTTCGAGCCCAAGAGTCCGGTGTTGCCGTCAGCACGGAGCTGGTCCATGTGTGCCTGGAACTCGGAATCGGAGACCACCTTCACGCGGAACAGCATCTCAGAGTGGTACTCGCCGCAAAGTTCAGCACACTTACCGTCGTAGGTGCCTTCTTTGGTGGGCGTGAAGTTGATGTAGTTGGTCTTGCCTGGAATCATGTCTCGCTTCTGCAAGAAAGCAGGAACCCAGAAAGAGTGGATAACATCACGGGAGTTCAGCTGAAGCTCAACCGTCTTGTTAACCGGGAGGTACAAGGTTGGCAATTCTTCTTTGTCAATCTTGTCGCCGGTCAAGTGCGCCTGAACACCTGCTTCATGCAGGTCCTCAGTGATCACATTGCCCTTGGTGTAGTTGAAGTCCCAGGCCCACTGCTTACCTCGAACGTCAACAACGACGTCGGCTGGCTTGGAACGGTCATCAATGGCTTGCTGATCCTGATCCGTGAAGTAGAAGAGAACCAAAACCATAAAGAGCGGGATGGTTAAGTAAAAAATTTCAAGCGGCAGGTTGTAACTGACCTGCTTGGGGAAACCAACGGTTCCCTTGCGGCGACGGTAGGCAATGATGCACCAAATGATGAGGCCCCACGTCACGGCACCAACGGCAATAGCCGCAATCCAGGAGTTAACCCAGAGGTCAATAATGGAGCCAGTGTGATTGGTGGTATCCCTATCAGAAGGGAGCCAGCCTTTCTCAGCCTCTGATGAACACCCGGTCAAAACCAACGCGCCGGCTACCGCCAGACCCGAGATCCCTACGATCTTGTTGCGTCGGCTGCCGGTTTGGTTCTGCGAACTCACGGACGGCCCTTCCTCTTCATAACTTCGCGCCAGCAGCACGACGTGCCACCGTTGCTTACTAAGTTTTACTACTCGGTGTAGAGCTTACCGCTATCAAGAGTTTTTCGCCCACATAACAGCCGTGTGCGTCGAAGCTTCTTAGGAAGCTTCGACGCACACGGTATTTTGCTTTGAAATTTGAGGCTTTTGAGACTAGTGGAAGGAATCTCCACAAGCGCAGGAGCCGCCTGCATTCGGGTTGTCAATGGTGAAACCCTGCTTTGAAATTGTGTCTTCGAAGTCAATTGACGCGCCGGACAAATACGGCACGGACATTTTGTCTACAACAACTTCAACACCATCGAAGTCGCGAACAGCGTCTCCATCCAAAATTCGCTCATCGAAGTACAGCTGGTAGATCAGTCCTGAGCATCCGCCGGGCTGAACGGCTACGCGCAGACGCAAGTCAGTACGGCCCTCTTGTTCCAAGAGGCTACGAACTTTGCCAGCAGCAACATCAGAAAGCTGGACGTTATGTGTGCCCAAGCCGTCATTGTCAGTGGTGGACTCAAGGTTGGCAGTTTCACTGGTGGTGGTGCTCATGGCTCATACCCTCTTACGACGTTCTGGCGGTCCCGGTGAATTTCACCGGGTTGCCTTGAAAAAGTTTTTTCGGCTACATCCATGCTACGGCTCGTAGCTTGCGTACCGTAACTACTTACTCAACCGATGGGGCACGGAAATTGTTCCCGCGCCCCACCAAGTTCTCATGACGCTGGTCAGGAGAGTCTGTTCCTGTGGCTAGTCTCGCTGTGTTTCCGTATTCAGTCCAGCCAACAAGAGCGCCTCAGCTACCACAGCGTTTTTGAAGTCTCCAATGTGGAGGGACTCGTTGGCGCTGTGAGCGCGAGAGTCGGGATCTTCCACACCGGTCACGAGGATCTGCACGTCCGGGTACAGTTCCTTCAAGTCCGCAATAAAGGGAATGGAGCCACCAATGCCGGTCTCTACGGCCGGAACGCCCCACGCCTCCCCCAAAGCCCACAGGGATAATGACGCCGCCTTGGACTTGGTGTCGGTTTGAAAAGCCGTCCCCATTTCGCCAGGGGTGAAGGTCACTTGTGCCCCAAAGGGAGCATGCGCAGTCAAGTGTTTCTCGAGTGCGTCCATGGCTGCCTGCGGGTCCTGCCCGGGTGCCAGACGCATACTGAACTTCGCGCGCGCAGAAGGAATCAGTGTATTGGATGCAACATTCACAGCCGGGGCATCGATACCAATGATGGATAGTGCAGGCTTGGTCCACATTCGCGAGGAGATTGACCCGGTGCCTGCAAGCTGTACACCGTCAAGAACCGAAGCGTCGCGACGGAATTCTTCCTCTGTCAGATCAACATCAGCTTCGTCCCGGAAAACGAGGCCTTCGATCGCGACTGATCCTTCGTCGTCGTGAAGTGTGGCGATAAGCCGGGCTAAAAGCGTCGGCGCGTCCAATACGGGACCACCGAACATTCCGGAGTGAACAGCATGCTCGAGAACCCGCACTTCAAAGGTGCCGTCCACCAGCCCGCGCAAACTGGTAGTCAAAGCCGGTATGCCCACCTGCCAGTTGCTTGAATCCGCAACCACAATCACATCTGCACGTAATTCTTCTTGATAGGTTTCCAAGAACGTGCGGAACGTTGGTGAACCTGCTTCTTCCTCGCCTTCAATAAACAGCGTCACGCCCAAGCCAAAATCTTCGCCAAGCACTTCCTTCGCTGCGGCAAAAGCACCAAGGTGGGCCATCACGCCTGCCTTGTCATCGGCCGCCCCGCGGCCGTATAAGCGGCCATCGCGTTCTTGGGCTACAAACGGCTGAGTTTCCCAAAGCGCCGAGTCGCCGGGGGGCTGGACGTCGTGGTGTGCGTAGAGAAGGATTGTCGGCTTGCCGGCGGCGGCCGGGCGGCGTGCGACGACAGCGGGGCCACCGGGCGTTCCGTCCTCTTTGTTACAACGCAAGATCCGAACCTCTGGGAACCCGGCTGCAGTAGCCAACTTGGCAACAGCATCGGCGCTGCGATCCAGTTGGCTGGCATCAAAACTAGACCACGCAATACCTGGGATCGCCACGAGGCTGCAGAGCGTATTGAGGGTGGAATCAAAATTGTTTTCAACTGCAGCTCGAAGTGCATCTACGGGCACTGCAGTTGCTGGCCCGGTGGGTGTTCCGGCAGCAGCTGAGGGGCGGGAGTCACTGGATAAAGTCATGACCCACAGCCTACCGTTCGGTCTTGGGAACAAGGCCTTCCAAGGTAGTCTTATGGGGTGTTTGGACGAAAAAATGAAGCGCCATCTGCGCAGGACGTAGTAGACAACCTTTCAGCCTCCTCCTCGGCGACGCCGGAAGTTCAGGGCAAAGGCGCACCGACGCCTAAGCGTAAGCAGCAGGTAGCAGCGCGCAAGCGCCCCTTGGTCCCTACCGACCGGAAGGCCTCCAAGGCTGCTGAGCGTACCGCAGCAATGGAGCAGCGAATGAAGGTGCGCAACGCCTTAGACACCGGCGACGAACGCTTCTTGCCAGTCCGCGACAAAGGCCCACAGAAGCGCTTTGCTCGCGACTTTGTGGACTCCCGCTTCAGCCTTGGCGAGTTCTTGATGTTCGGCGCACTCGTTTTTGTGCTGGCATCGTTGGTAGTTCCGCAGACAAGTAATGCTCAGTTTGTGGTGCTGGCCGTCTTCTGGTTGATGTTCTTGGCCGTTTTTATTGACACCTTTTTCTTGTCACGTCGTCTGAAAAAGGCATTGACTACCAAATTTGGCGAGGTGGAGCGTGGCACCGTTTGGTACGGATCTATGCGCGCCCTCCAGTTCCGCAAGCTACGTATGCCTAAACCTCAGGTTGCTCGCGGCGAGCACCCCAAGGTCTAGCGACCGCAATCTGGCGACTGGCTCGTACTGCACTAACGTGCGGTGCGGGCCAGTTCTTTGTTAATGGCCCCGGCCCAGAACGGACCTTCATACAAAAACGCCGTGTAACCCTGCACCAAGGTGGCGCCAGCGTCCAAACGTTCGCGCACGTCCGCCGCGGTTTCTACCCCGCCTACAGAGATCAGCGTGAGCTCTGATCCCACCGTGGAACGCAAACGCTTGAGCACTTCCAGGGAACGCTCCTTCAGCGGCGCACCTGAGAGTCCCCCAGCCCCACACGACTGAACCTTTTCATCCGTGCTTTTCAGCCCCGAACGAGCAATGGTGGTGTTGGTGGCAATGATGCCATCGAGCCCCAGTTCCAGTGCAAGCTGTGCTACGTCGTCTATATCTTCGTCACTTAGATCGGGGGCGATCTTGACGAGTAGCGGCACGTGCCGGCCCGCGCTCTCATCTGCTTCTTTAGCAACAGCGCTCAGGAGAGGCCGCAAAGTCTGAACATCTTGGAGCAAACGGAGTCCCGGCGTATTAGGGGAACTAACGTTCACCACGAGGTAGTCAGCAGCGGGAGCTAATTCACGGGCACTGATCAGGTAGTCAGTAACAGCATCTTCCAGCTCAACCACTTTGGTTTTACCGATGTTAACCCCAATGATTGGCCGGCTTGCACCGAATCTACGTTGCAAAGCAGCCCGGGCTGATTTGAGCCGCGGCGCTACAGCACGGGCACCATCATTGTTAAAACCCATCCGGTTGATGACGGCGCGGTCCTCAATCAGCCGGAATAGCCGCGGTTTCTCGTTTCCTGGCTGGGCCGCACCTGTGATTGTGCCAACCTCTATATGCCCGAAGCCCAGATTGGCCAGCGCCTCAATCCCTAGGCCTTCTTTGTCGAAGCCGGCCGCCAAACCAAAGGGAGAAGGAAATTCAATGCCCATCGCCGTGGTTTTTAGGGATTCTTTGGGGCCGTTGAGACGGTGTAGCAAAGAACCGGCACCAAGGCTGGTGGACCACCGGACTCCCTGAAACCCAATCCGGTGAGCCTTTTCGGCGTCCATCCATGAAAAAGCCAGCCGGAAGAAAGTTGGGTATACGCGCATGTCTCTAGTTTTCCTGTTCTGAGCCCGGCTACCAAACTGTTGCGGCCTCAGGTGGTTGGTTCCGTGCCTCAGAGCACGCTGCTTTTGCTTTTCTCTGCCTCTGCTTAGCCGCGAACTCTTAGCGGCGTTTACTTCGCTGCATCGACTGCTCCGCCATACCGGCGATCACGTTTGGCATAGATTTCAACAGCTTCATACAAAGTCCGGCGGTCCACGTCCGGCCACAAGGTATCCATAAATACGAACTCCGCATAGGCGGACTGCCACAACATAAAGTTGGACAACCGTTGCTCACCAGAGCTTCGCAAAAACAAATCAACATCGGGGAGATCAGGTTCGTCCATAAAACGCTGGATAGTCTTCTCAGTTATGGCACCTGCTTTGAGCCGGCCTGCAGCCACTTCATGAGCAATTGCGTTCATAGCATCCGTGAGTTCAGCCCGGCCGCCGTAGTTAACACACATGGTCAGCGTGCACGTGCTATTTCCTCGCGTGTACTCCTCTGCGGCTTCAAGCTCTTTGATAACCGAACCCCACAAACGCGGCCTACGCCCAGCCCAGCGGACCCGCACACCCCAGTCGTCCAGCTGCTCTCGCTGACGACGTAGCACGTCCTTGTTAAAACCCATGAGGAACCGAACTTCCTCCGGGCTCCGGCGCCAGTTCTCCGTGGAAAAAGCGTAGACAGTGATGTATTTGACGCCCAGCTCAATTGCGCCAGCCATCACGTCTAACAGTGCAGGTTCTCCGGCTTTGTGCCCTTCAATGCGCGGCAAACCACGCTGGTTGGCCCAGCGACCGTTGCCGTCCATCACAATAGCCACGTGCTGGGGAATCAGTTCGCTTGGAATCGCTGGCGGAATCGCACCCTCTGGATGCGCGTAGGGGCGCACCACCGGTGTGGTGCGAGTACGCGCGCGGGTGCGACTAGAGTCCTTGGGCACAGTTCTTGTCCTTAGAGTCGTTCAACGTGTCGAAGCGATTTGAGCGTCCGCTCGAGATGCCATTGTAGATACGCCGCCACCAGCCCGGAGGCTTCGCGCCGAATCTGCAGGGGTGAGGCGTCCGCCGTCGACCATTCACCAGCAAGTAAAGAAGCGAGCAGGGTGACGGTCTCCGGAGCCGGTGCAGGAGAACCTGGCGGCCGACAATCATGACACACCATACCGCCCAAAGCCGCAGCAAATGCAGAGTGCGGCCCGGGAGCTGAACACCGTGCACAGTCAGTAAAGCTCGGCGCCCAACCACCCGTGGCAAGAGCCCGTAAAAGGTAGGAGTCCAAGATCAGCTCAGGAGCGTGAGCACCGCGGCTCAGCGCGGCCAACGCGCCAACCAAGAGGTTGTACTGGGCCGTACCGGATTCGGAATCCACATCCGTAAGTTTCTCTGCTGTCTCAGTCATGGCTGCGGCCACGGTGTAACGAGAATAATCCGAGGCAATAGCACTGCCGTAGGACCCGCGCGCGATCGCCTGCGTCACGATGTCCAAAGAGCGCCCAGAAATTAGTTGAAGATCTGCCACCATAAATGGTTCCAAGCGGGCGCCAAACTTACTCGAAGTCCTCCGGACGCCTTTGGCCACGGCACGAACCTGGCCGTGATGTTTGGTGAGCAAAGTAATGATTCGGTCCGCTTCGCCCAACTTGTGGGTGCGCAAAACTACCGCGTCGTCACGGTAACTTCGTGCTGCAAAGGAGGATTCGGCCACGACTAATTGTCCCACCATCAGATGTAAATGCCCCGTACCGGCGCGGAGCCTGTACGGGGCATTTACATGCTGGGAGCCCTAGATTGAACTGGCTCGCACTGCGCGGTTGACGGCGGAAATTACTGCCTTGAGCGAGGACATGCTGGTGTTGGAGTCAATTCCCACACCCCACAAGACTCGCTCCCCCACAGCGCACTCAACGTAGGCTGCTGCTCGAGCATTGCCGCCTTCAGACAGCGCGTGCTCGGTGTAGTCCAGGACGCGCACATCCACGCCGTCTTGTTCAAGAATGTTTAAGAACGCTGCAATAGGACCGTTGCCTGTACCAGTGCGACGCTGCGGCGTGCCATCGATGCGCATGTTGGCTTCGAGGGTGATCTTGCCCGACTCATCAGATTCAGTGTTGGCCGAGATGATCGAGTAACGGCCCCACTGAGAATCGCTCTCTTCACTGGGCAAGTATTCGTCATGGAAAATCTGCCACAACTGCTCGCCACTAACCTCGCCACCAACGCTATCCGTTTGACGCTGGATCACCCCGGAGAATTCAATCTGCGCACGACGCGGCAAGTCCAAGCTGTGCTCGTTTTTGAGCAAGTACGCTACGCCCCCCTTGCCCGACTGAGAGTTAACCCGAATAACTGCCTCGTAGCTGCGGCCCAAGTCCTTGGGGTCAATCGGCAAATAGGGAACCTGCCATGTGAAGTCTTCAACTGACTTGCCAGCTGCCTTGGCGTCACGTTCAAGAGCTTCAAGGCCCTTCTTGATGGCGTCCTGGTGCGAGCCGGAGAAAGCCGTGAACACCAAGTCGCCACCATACGGTGAACGCTCCGGAACGGGCAATTGGTTGCAGTATTCAACCGTGCGGCGTACTTCGTCGATGTTGGAGAAATCAATCATCGGGTCAACACCCTGTACAAACATGTTCAGGCCCAGAGTCACCAGGTCAACGTTGCCCGTGCGCTCACCATTGCCGAACAAGCAACCTTCAATACGGTCCGCTCCGGCCAAGTAACCCAACTCAGCTGCTGCCACGCCGGTGCCACGGTCATTGTGCGGGTGCAAGGACAAGATAATTCCGTCCCGCGGGTGCAGCCTACGGCTCATCCATTCAATGGAATCGGCATAGACATTGGGGGTTGCCATTTCAACAGTGGCGGGCAAGTTGATGATGACCTGTTTGTCAGCAGAAGCCTCAAAAACATCCGCCACTGCATTGCAGACCCGCAAGGCGTACTCAAGCTCGGTGCCTGTGAAGGACTCCGGCGAGTACTCGTACGTAATGTGAGTGTCCTCGAGGGTTTCCTCGTATTTCTTGCACAATCTGGCGCCCTGGAGTGCAATGTCCAAGATGCCGTCTTGGTCTTGGTTGAACACCACACGGCGCTGCAACGTTGAAGTGGAGTTGTACAAGTGGACAATTGCCTGCTTGGCGCCAACCAGGGATTCGTAAGTACGTTCAATCAAGTGTTCGCGGGCCTGGGTCAGGACCTGAATGGTGACATCCTCGGGAATGTGGTTGCCCTCAATCAACTGACGAACAAAATCAAAGTCAGTTTGAGAAGCCGAGGGGAATCCCACTTCAATTTCCTTGAAACCCATCTGTACCAGCAAGTGGAACATCTTCATCTTGCGGGCAGGGCTCATCGGGTCAATCAACGCTTGGTTTCCGTCACGCAGATCCACTGCACACCAGCGAGGGGCTTTGGTGATGACCTTGTCCGGCCAAGTGCGGTCAGGCAGCTCTACGTTGATGAGCTCTTGGAACGGCAAGTACCGGTGGATGGGCATTCCGGAAGACTTCTGTGCGTTACGCATTGTTCTGGGCCTTTTCTCTAAAAACATTCTGTACCGGAGGCCGGGCAACACAAACTCCGCAGCGAGGGGGGCCTTGCGCTAGATCGCGTCTTTGGCCTCGCCGCGGCAGCTAAGAAGAAGCAGTTCTGCACGCACAAATTCACCCTAACACGATGCGTAAGATGAAGGTGCCACACGTCACTAATCGTCCAGCATTCAGACTCTGCGGCCCACATATGGCCGTAGCCGGGGTCACAATGACCCGTTTGCTCAGTTGAAGGAGCGCCCATGCCAAACTCGGGAATTAACCTGTCCAACGTCAAAGCCTCAGTCCGTCCTCAGGATGACCTCTTTGTTCACGTCAACGGAGCTTGGCTGGACTCCACCGTAATTCCTGATGACCGTTCATTGCAGGCAACATTTACCGAACTTCGGGATGCATCGGAACTAGCGGTGCAGGAAATCATCCTGGACGCTGCCAAAAAAGCCGGGAAAGCAAGCGAGATTGAACAGAAGATCGGCGATCTCTACAACAGCTTTATGGATGTAGCTGCAGTGAATGCTTTAGGCGTTACACCTATTGCCACACGACTTGAACGCGCCATGAGTGCCCAGAGTGTTGAGGAAATCGTCGCCCTCAGCGGCGAACTGTTCCGGTCCAATGTGGGCGGGTTTTTCTACGTCTACCCCTCCCCCGACGCCGGTGACCCTGAGCGGGTTTTGCTCTACATCGGCCAGTCGGGCCTGGGCCTACCGGACGAGTCGTATTACCGGGAAGAGAAATTCGCGTCGATTCGTCAGGACTACGCAAAGTACTTGACCACCGTATTTTCCCTCGCGAACATCTCCCATCCCGAAGCCGCCTCTGCCCGTGTACTCGCGCTTGAGACAAAGCTCGCCGGTCACCATTGGGACAAGGTCACGCTCCGGGATCCTGACAAAACGTACAACCTGAAGTCTCGTCAAGAAACCATGGATCTGCTCCCCGAGATCGAATTGTGGTTTGACGCTGCTGGAATAGATGCCAGCGTCCGGGAGGAACTTGTTGTCAGCACTCCGGACTTCTTCACCGGCGCCCGCGAGCTGCTGCACAGTGAAGGCATCCAAGCCTGGCGTGAATGGTTGGCGCTGCGGATTATCAATGCTGCGGCTCCCTACCTCAGTGCAGAATTTGTTGATGCAAACTTTGCGTTCTACGGCACCGTTTTGAGCGGGACCCCGGAGAACAAAGAGCGCTGGAAACGCGCAGTAGCCGTGGTCGAAGACGCCCTGGGTGAAGCTGTGGGGCAAATTTATGTTCAACGCCATTTCCCGGCCAGTCACAAGGACAAAATGGAAGAGCTAGTTGCCTCACTCATTGAGGCTTACCGGCAAAGCATCAGCACCTTGGAGTGGATGGGCGCGGAGACAAAAAAACGTGCCCTGGAAAAACTCGATGCTTTCCGGCCAAAGATCGGTTATCCCAGCAAGTGGATCGACTACGCTCCGGTCAGTATTGACCCGAATGACCTTTTGGGGAATGTGGAGCGCGCTAATGCCGCGGACATTGACCGACACTTGGCCGAAGTTGGCCAGCCTGTAGACCGTGAAAAGTGGTTAATGACGCCTCAAACCGTCAATGCTTACTACCACCCGGTGATGAACGAGATAGTTTTCCCCGCCGCCATATTGCAGCCGCCCTTTTTCACTGCCGATGCAGAAGACGCTGCGAACTACGGTGGCATCGGGGCAGTGATCGGCCACGAAATCGGCCACGGCTTTGACGATCAAGGTTCCAAATATGACGGCAGAGGCGCACTTCGTGATTGGTGGACTGCTGAGGATCGCGCTGCCTTTGAGGAGCGCACATCAGCGTTGGTGGCTCAGTTTGATGTTTTAAGTCCGACGGCGGCGCCTGGCAACAACGTCAACGGTCGCCTGACGCTGGGCGAAAATATCGGTGACCTCGGTGGGCTGACGATCGCCTTTAAAGCCTATGAGATCTCTCTCAAGGGCAAGCAGTCACCGGTTATAGACGGTCTCAGCGGTGCTCAACGTTTGTTCTTCTCATGGGCCACCGGTTGGCGCCAAGTGATGCGTAAAGAAGAAGCGATCCGCCGACTGGCCACCGACCCGCACTCCCCGAATGAATTCCGAACGAATGCGATCGTCAAGAACCTCGACGCGTTCCACAACGCCTTCGAAGTTAGCCCCGAAGACGGTATGTGGCTCGCACCCGAGGACCGGGTGAGCATCTGGTAAGGGTGCTCTACCCGACGTAGGCGCTCTGGCAGGTCTGCTCGGCAGCGGTTTGGCCAACGATTCCCGTTGGTACGGTGCTCACCTTGTAGGAGGTGCCATCGGTGAAATCGCTGCCGAGGTAGACCTGGACACCACTAACGCTGGCCGACGGCTCCACCTGAGCCGTAGGAATCCCTAGGGACACAGCGACGTCACGAGCCACGTCAGCAAAACCAGTTCCGTAGTACACGGTGGTTTGCGTGGTTTCATCGACGGCCAGTTCACTTATTTGGGTGAATCCACCCTTGGCCAAGAAAGTCGTGATCTCTTGACTGCGCCCCGGCACGGTGGTTCCGTTAGCCACCACAATCGGTTGGACGGCTTTGTCATACGTAGGCGCTGCGGTGGTGGAAGTTGGCGTGCTTGCCGCGGTGCTAGAAGTAGCAGAAGGTGTGCTGCTGGGAGTAGCGGAAGGGCTCGTCGTAGCTTTGGGATTAGTGAGATCTAAATCCTCGCGCATGGCCTTGAAGAGTTGAGCGGCCTCGGGTTCCTTGGGCTGAATCCACGCATCAGGGTTGAGCGGTGAGGGCTCCCAGGGGACGGTAATAAAAGCGACCTTATTCAAGTCCACGTCTTTGAGCCGGTTCCCGATGGTGAGGAGTGACTGCGCGTTGGCCAAGCCATCGTCCACCGTGAGGTTCTTTGTCACAGTGTCAGCAATCTCGAGCATCTTGGGGACATTGGTCAGCGTTCCGTCGCTGCGAATCTTGCGCACCAGGGAGGCTAGGAAAGCTTGTTGGGACTTGATGCGGCTCAAGTCAGAACCGTCACCGACGCCGTGGCGGTTGCGCAAGAATGCCAATGCCTGCTCGCCCTTCACCATGGACTTGCCAGCGGGGAGCTTCAACCCAGAGTCAGGATCATCGATGGCTGCGTTGACGCAGACTTGAACGCCACCCACCGTGTTGGAGAGTTCCTTCACAGCAGTGAAGTCCGCCATCATAAAGTGGTCAATCTGAAGCCCGGTCAGCTTGTTAATAGTGTCCACTGTGCATCCTGGACCTACGTCCTTCATGGAACTGTTGATCTGACCGGCTGGTACCCCTGCTTTGATCTTTTTTGTTTTCCAGTCGTAGCAATCGGGGATCTTAACAATCAAATCTCGGGGAAAGGAGACTACGGAAACGCGTTTGTTGTCCGCAGAGATGTCTAAGAGCATCATCACGTCAGAATTGCCGAAGCCCGTGGAATCTGACGTAGAACCATACTGGCTGTTTTTGCCGTCACGAGTGTCCGTACCAATGATCAGGATCTGCAGACGATCCTTGCTGTCATCCACCCCGGAGGTTGCGCCATCGCTCGAGGCGTTGAGCGGCGCTTTGGAAATATTTCCTTGAAGTCGAATGAACCAAAATGCTGCAAAGCAAAGGGCGGCAAGCAGTGCCACGCCAACCACAATGGCCGTCCAGCGTACCCAGCGCGGAGCCTTATGTTCCTTGCCCAAATGCCGTCCGCTGGGGATGACCCCTGAGTCCGAATGTCGCGCGGCCGTGGCCACGGCCGGGGCGGAATTCACGGTATTTTTCCGCCGACCGGAATCACCTCGCGTCACTCAGGCTGCCTTTCAAAGGGGTTGAAGTCTGTTTATCTTAGGTGGCTCGGCTGGGAAATTCCTGCATCCGTGCCACCCTGAACCACGCAGTTGGGGAGCAATGCTGAAAGCTAGAAGCCCAGCTTGCCTAGCTGCTTGGGATCGCGTTGCCAGTCCTTGGCTACTTTGACATGCAGGTCCAAGTAGATTCGGGTACCCAAGAGCGCTTCGATCTCCAGCCGGGCTCGCGTGCCAACATCTCGCAGACGCGCGCCAGCCCGGCCAATAATGATTGCCTTTTGGGACGGCCGCTCCACATAAAGGTTCACCCGAACGTCGAGGAAGGGGTTGTCTTCGCTACGGCCCTCACGGGGAACAATTTCATCAACCACAACAGCCAAGGAGTGCGGAAGTTCATCGCGAACGCCTTCTAACGCTGCCTCACGAATAAGCTCAGCGACCATAATGGCCTCAGGTTCGTCGGTGAGTTCACCGTCCGGGTACAAAGGCGGGGACGGTGGCATGTGTTTGATCAACACGTCAGCAACAGTTTTAACTTGGAAACCATCCACCGCTGATACAGGGACGATGTCCCTAAAACCGTCTTCACCGAAGATTTCCTGGCCCAGTTTGTCCACTGCCATAAGTTGGTCGCTCAGCGCCTGCCGGTCAACGGTGTCAGTTTTGGTGATAATCGCGATCACCGGCTTATTTCCGACGGCGGCGAGTTGGGCAGCGATAAAACGGTCACCCGGACCGATCTTCTCGTTAGCCGGCAAGCAAAAACCGATGGCATCAACTTCTGAGAGGGTGCCCGCTACAAGGTCGTTGAGTCGCTGCCCAAGAAGAGTGCGCGGACGGTGTAGACCCGGAGTGTCAACGAGAATCAACTGCGCATCGTCGCGATGAACAATTCCACGGATGGTGTGGCGTGTGGTCTGCGGTTTGGCCGAAGTGATAGCAACCTTCTGGCCCACGAGTGCATTAGTTAATGTTGATTTGCCAGCATTTGGGCGACCAACCAGAACAGAGAATCCTGCACGGTAACCGTTGTACGGGTCACCGTTTTCCTGTGGCTTCGCTGAATTATCCTTCTTGCTCACGGATGGCTCCCTGTTCTTTGACTCTAGCGTCACTAGAGGATTCTGTGTCTTCAGTCTCTGCCTCGCCAACCCAGCGGGCAATGATATGGCTGATTCGATTTCTGCGGCCTTCGATGCGTTCGGCTCGAAGTTCAATTCCTTGAACTTCAACGACTGACCCAACAATCGGCACCCGGCCCAATTCTTTGGCGAGCAATCCGCCCGCGGTGTCAACGTCGTCGTCGTCTATGTCTTTACCAAAAAGCTCGCCGAGGTCTGCGACATTCATCCGTGCACTAACCCGGAAGGTGCCATCCTCTAGCGCCTCCGACTCGGCGGCTTCGGAGTCATATTCGTCAACAATCTCGCCAACGATTTCCTCGATCAAATCTTCTAGCGTCACAAGCCCTGCCGTGCCACCATATTCGTCGATCACGATGGCCAAGTGCGTGGATTCGATCTGGAGCTCTTTAAGCAGCTCAGCGACTTGTTTGGATTCTGGAACATAACGCACGGTTCGTGAAATTGTTTCCACCGCTGGTCCCGGCTCGCCTGGCTGCTTGTCAGTCAGAACAGCAGCTACGTCCTTGAGGTAGAGGATGCCCAGAATGTCATCCGTGCTTTCGCCGATCACAGGCATTCGCGAGTTTCCGGAACGCAAAAACAGCTCCATGGCCTGTTCCGGTGTGGAGCCAGCATCAATGAATACAATGTCAGTTCGGGGCACCATCACGGAGCGGACGAGAGTGTCCCCAAGGTCAAAGACGGACTGAATGAGTTCGGCTTCATTGTCCTCAATCATGTCTGATTCGCTGGCCCGGTCAACGAGTTCTCGGAACTCTTCATTAGTGAAAAACGCTTCATCCCCGGTGGGACCACCAGGGGTGACGGTGCTACCGAGCCGCACTAGCCACGCCGGAATGGGCCCCGGAACCCAGCACAGAAAGCGAATCAGCGGGGCTGTGAGCCGCACCGTGGCTGAGGAGTGAACTCGACCGAACTGCCGCGGTGAAACACCAACCAGAACAAAACCGACACCAGCCATAATGACCGTGGCCGCGAGACCTGCTAACCAAATATTGTCCAGCAGACTCTGGAGCAACAATGCCACTGCCACTGCCGAGGCCATTTCAAACCACACCCGCCAAAAACGGAGCGCCCGGACATGCGGCAGCGGTTGTTCAAGAATCTTTTTGAGCGAACGTAGACGCTTTTTGCTGCTGAAGTGCTCCGCGTCGTGGCGGGGCAAAAAATTGTAGGCAGCTTCTGCCGCCGTAAGAATTGCAGCGATAGCCATAAAAGCCAACGCCATAAGAATGAGGAGCAGTGCAGTCACTGCATAGTCTCCCGCGGAGCGTCCTTACCCAAAAAAGTGGACAACAATTCGCGCTGGAGCCCGAACATCTCTTCTTTCTCTTCAGGCTCAGCGTGGTCATACCCCAACAAATGAAGGATCCCGTGGGTGGTCAGCAAAAGCATTTCCTCATCGGTGCTGTGACCAGCATCCTTGGCCTGTGCTGCAGCTACTTGCGGGCACACCGCAATATCGCCGAGCATGCCCTCTGGTGATTGCTTGTCAGGCGTGCCAGGCGTTAGCTCATCCATGGGGACAGAAAGGACGTCGGTGGGACCCGGTTCGTCCATCAATTCAATGTGCAGCCGTTCCATAGCTTCTTCATCAACAAGCAGGATGGACAATTCAGACTGCGGGTGAATGTAGAGCTCTTCGAAAATGAATCGCGCCATCTTGACCAGTGCGGCCTCGTCAACGGTGACGCCAGATTCGTTGTTTACCTCGATGCTCACGATGGATTTCCTTGCTGCGAAGATTCTTTGGATTCTTTAGTGTCTTTGTCCCGGCTTTTGCGTCGATCCGCGCCGCGTTCGTTTCGAAGCGCGTGCTGCCCTGCGTTTCGTTGCTTCTCGTCCCATTCACCGTAGGCAGTGACAATGTCCGAAACGAGGCGGTGACGCACCACGTCAGTAGCTTCGAGGGTGGCGAAATGAATATCATCAATTCCCTCAAGAATGCCGGCGACAATCCGCAGACCAGAAGCCGTCCCACTGGGCAGGTCAACCTGCGTGGTGTCACCGGTGACCACCATCTTGGAGCCAAATCCCAAACGCGTCAGGAACATCTTCATCTGCTCAGGTGTGGTGTTTTGCGCCTCATCTAAAACAATAAAAGCGTCATTAAGAGTACGTCCACGCATATACGCCAAGGGAGCAACTTCAATCGTGCCAGCGGCCATCAGGCGTGGAATTGACTCCGGATCCATCATGTCGTGAAGTGCATCGTAGAGCGGCCGGAGGTACGGATCAATTTTGTCCGTCAAGGTACCAGGCAAAAAACCCAGCCGCTCCCCCGCTTCAACTGCCGGGCGAGTCAAGATGATCCGGCTGACCTCTTTTTGCTGAAGTGCCTGAACAGCTTTGGCCATGGCCAAATAAGTTTTACCCGTACCTGCCGGGCCAATACCAAAAATCACGGTATTGGCGTCGATAGCATCGACGTAGTTCTTTTGGTTCAGGGTCTTGGGCCGAATAGTCCTGCCGCGGCTCGAAAGGATGTTTTGCGTCAGCACGTCCGAGGGGCTTTGAACGCTCTGCTGTTTGAGCATCATCACAAGCTGCTCCAACACCGCCGGCGTTACTCGGGTCTGCCGATTGGCCAAAGCACGTAGCTCACCAATCAGGCGGACAATCGTGGGCACTTCATGGGGCGGACCGGCAATTGAGAGTTCGTCGCCGCGCGCGTGGAAGGCAATACCAGCAAAGCGCTCTTCAATAAAGTGCAAAGCTTCATCATGACTTCCGAGGGCCTGAACCATCTGCTCAGCTGAATCAAAAATCACCACTTCGGTCCGTGTACCCGGAACCGTATGGGGGAACTCGCTTCCCGTTGCAGCCTTTGAACCGGCGCTTCGTCCTGAAATCGGCGTATCGCTCATAGCGGCGGTCCTGATGACCTAGACTCACTCCCTTAGGTTTGACTGCCCGCTGAATGGACTAAAAATCTGAACACAACACAGCAGACGCGTACCCCTAATACTACGTTAGAGACGGTTCACCGGGACCGGAGCGTCTGCGCGTCACTTGGTGTCAGCTACGTCTCAGAGAAGTATCAATCGGATTGCAGTTGGCGTTCTGACCAACTTCCAGCACGCATTGAACCAGCCCATTGTGTCAAGCTGAATAGGCCGAATCGACTAAAGGAACCCGTATGCCCCGCAAGAGCCGCAGAGGAATGAGCACAAGCATTACCGCCGTGTGCTGCCTCAGTGCTGCCCTAGCGTTGTCAGCATGTACGGCGTCCCGGGAGACTACAACAGTCCCCACATTAAGTCCCAGCACCGCGGGCCAAAGTGTAACGCTCAACTCCTCGAGTGCTCCTTTGGAATCCACGGCGGCGGCCAACGAAGCTCCGGTTTACTGGATTGGCCGAGCCGGCGACGACGCTTTCTTGTACCGTGAATTCCGTACCGTAGACAATGCCGCCAACGCAGAGAATCCCATCACCGACGCCTTGCGAATCATGATGTCGGAGAAACCACTGGACCCTGACTACTTCACTTCGTGGCAGTCTCCGCAAAAGCTAGCAACCTCGATTTCCGGCAAGAACATTATTACGGTGGATCTGTCTCCAGATGCCTTTAGCGCCAACATGGATGCTGGAATGGCTCAGCGAGCTGTACAGCAATTGGTGTATACGGCCACTGCAGCTGCGTCCAGCTCAGGAATGATCGACGCCGGACAACAAATCCAGGTAGTGGTCTTAGTTGATGGGCACACCGACTACAACGCCTTTGGCCATGTGAAGCTGGGTCAACCGATGCAACGCGATGCCAGCCTTGTCGCTCCGATTTGGGTGATTGACCCGCAAGAGGGAACCAAGTTCCCCACTGGGAAGGTCAGTTTTAACGGTTTGGCATCAACCCTGGGCGAAGCAGTGACGTGGCAGATCTTGCGAAAGAACGCGTCCGGAAACAACACAGTGGTGCTTAATGGTGAGTCAAAGGTTTCCACCGAGGCTGGCAAAGCCGGACTGTTTTCCAGTTCGGCAGATCTGCCTGCCGGTGAATATGAACTACGTGCGACCATCAAACCCGCAACGGGTGCGCCTGCCACCTCAGCGGTGGTTGATACAAAACATTTCAGCGTTAAGTAGCCAGCTTTAGCCTTCTAGGGCACCTCAAAAGCAAGGCCCAGTCACCAGCGAGAATAAAACTCCGACGCCGAGACAATCGCCGCCGGTCCTGCCGTGGAAGAGCGCAGCACGTGGTGACCTAAGAGTGCAAGTTTCGCCCCGGCGTCGAGCATGTTCTGTACCTCTCGCGGTGTAATACCGCCCTCTGGCCCCACAATAAACAGCACTTCTCCGTCTGCTTCTGGCACGGCGCTTTTCAGCACTTCCCGCAGCGGCTCTGTTGCCTCTTCGTGAAGCACAATCGCCAAGCTCGCCGAGCGGATGGCCGTGAGCAGCCCCGCGGATTCGACGACGTTTCGCACCTCCGGGATCACCGAACGGCGCGCTTGTTTAGCTGCTGCCCCTACGCCAGAGCGCCACTTGGCGAGGGCTTTTTCGCCTCGCTCGCCCTTCCACCGCACAATGGCACGTTCTGATTGCCACGGGATAATAGCGTCCACGCCTAGCTCAGTGGCCGTCTCGATGGCTAGTTCATCTCTGTCTCCCTTGGCGAGGGCCTGGACCAAAACCAATCGCGGGGCTGGAGGTGTCTCATGCAGCAATTGGGCGCATTCAACCTCCAAAACCCCGCCTTCGGTGCTGGCAACCGTGCCGCGTAGGCGAACACCAGCGCCGTCAACCACATCAACCGGCTCCCCCACTGTCATGCGTTTGACGGTGATAGCGTGCCGCGCTTCTGCGCCGCTGAGAGCGAAGCGAGCTCCAATGGCCATGCCATCCAGTTGGCCGGCCTCCGTGAAGAAGACGGGGTTGCTCACCCTAGTGGTTTCCCAAACGATCGCGCAGCTTAGCGAAAACCCCACCACTCGAAGCGAGTTTGCCCTCGGTAAATTGTTCAGAACGCAACTTGGCCAATTGCTGCAGCAACTCTTCCTGAGCCGCATCAAGCTTGGTGGGTGTCTCCACCTGCAAGTGCACCTTCAGATCGCCACGGCCCTGGCCGCGCAAGTGGGTCACGCCTAGCCCACGGAGGGTCACAACTTCGCCGGACTGGGTGCCGGATTTAACGCTGATCTCTTGAGCGCCGTCAAAGGTGTCCAAGGTCACGTCCGTGCCCAAGGCGGCAGCTGTCATAGGAATCGGCAAAGTGGCGTGCAGGTCATCGCCTTCACGAACAAACATGGAGTCATTGTTGACCCGGATTTCTACATACAAGTCACCCGACGGACCGCCCGCAATACCGGCCTCGCCCTGACCAGTGAGCTGAATGCGTGTTCCTGTGCCAACCCCGGCAGGGATTTTGACAGTTAGCGAACGCAAGCTGCGAATTCGTCCTTGACCGTTGCACTCATTGCACGGGTCCTTGATAACGGTTCCAAAGCCTTCACAGGTTCCACATGGAGCAGCCGTCATAACGTTGCCCAAAATGGAGCGGACCGCACGTTGCACTTGTCCGCTACCGCCACAAATATCGCAGCGCTCGGGCTGGGATCCCGCACGGCAGCAGCTGCCATCACATGTGGGACAAACGATGGCGGTTTCAACGTCGATCTTTTTGTTGACGCCAAATACGGCATCTTTGAGGTCAATACGAACACTGATCAACGCGTCCTGACCACGGCGAACCCGCGAGGCAGGACCTGACGCAGCACCACCGCCGAAAAAGCTTTCAAAAATGTCTTGGAACGCAAAGCCCTGGCCTGCATAACTTCCGCCGCCAAAACCATTGTCGGTGCCGTTTTCATTGCCGGTGGTGTCATAAACACGACGTTTCTGCGGATCGGAGAGGACCTCATAAGCGTGGGTGACTGCCTTGAAGCGCTCAGACGCGTCCTCGCCCGGATTAACATCGGGGTGCAAGGTGCGTGCGAGCTTCCGGTAAGCCTTCTTGATCTCCTCGCCACTTGCTTCGCGGGAGACGCCAAGAACTTCATAGTGGTTGCTCAAGTTACTTCTTCACTTCCTCTTCAACTTCGTTTTCGCTACATAAGTCGCTAGGGAAACGACTTCAGCCTGCAAGAATTTTTGACAAATAACGCGCCACGGCTCGGACGGCAGCCATGGTGGTTGGGTAGTCCATCCGGGTGGGACCGAGGACACCAACCTTGGAGACAGCTTCTGGCCCGTATCCGGTAGCCACCACGGACGCCTCAGCCAAAGAATCATTGGCGTTTTCGCGACCAATACTGACCGTGACGCCACGCGGATCCGTTGACATTTCCGTCAGTAGCCGCAGCATCACCACTTGTTCTTCAAGCGCTTCAAGCACGGGACCGATGCTCAACGGGAAATCACCAGTGGACCTGGCTAGGTTTGCTGTTCCGGCCATCACAATGCGATCTTCACGGTTGTTCTGCGAAAGCAGCCGCAAGGCGTTGGAGATTTCAACGGCTACTACTCGTAAGGGCATGGGAACTGTCAAGGGCACTGCCGCGATTGTCTCTGGCAATAGGTTCAGTGGAGTACCTGCAGCCACAGACAAAAACTTTGCTCGCAAAGCAATCAACTGTTCTTCGGGCAGTTCTGTTCCAATTTCAATGACTTTTTGCTCAACCACGCCAGTGTCCACAATCAGGACGATCAATACCTGACGAGGTGCCAGTTGAACGAACTCTAGGTGCCGCAGCTTGGCCCGACTGAGGTGTGGATACTGGACCACCGCAACTTGGTTGGTGATTTGTGAGAGCAACCTCACTGTCCGATCCAAGACGTCATCCAGGTCATCAGAGCCATTAAGTAACGATTCAATGGCCCGACGCTCTGCAGCCGAGAGCGGCTTCACCGACGAGATTTGGTCCACGAAAACCCGATAGCCCTTATCCGTAGGGATTCGGCCAGCGCTCGTATGGGGCGCCGTAATCAGACCTTCGTCTTCAAGGGCTGCCATGTCATTGCGGATGGTGGCGCTGGAAACGCCCAAATGATGCCGCTCCACGAGCGCCTTGGAACCCACTGGCTCACGCGAGTGCACATAGTCCTCCACGATGGCGCGTAATACTTCAAGCCGGCGCGGGTCACTCACATGCATTCACCTCCAAGTGGTATTTCGGTTAGCACTCTGTATGCTCAAGTGCTAAGTCTAGTATGCGTCATTCGCCCCTTGGGGCAGCAAATTTTAGAAGCCACAGCGGAGCTTGATATGTCTTACAGTTCATGGGGTCCGCAGGACCTCACTCCTGCCAAGCAGCAACAGCTTGCTGAAGTTCCTGTGGAACTCGGCATGGTGTTGGAGGACGTGCAGTCAGGTTGGGTGGGCGCCGTAACGCGGGTAGAAAAATCTGGCGGCATGCACGTCGTAGCCCTAGAAGACAACCGCGGCAAAACTAAGTCGTTCCGCCTAGGCTTCGGGTTTTTACTTGAAGGTGTGCCCATCAAGCTCACCGCGCCTGCCCCCAAATCACGCACCATGGCCCCAGCACTCACCGCATCCGGTTCAATCCGGGTTGAGCAGCGCGCTCAAGTGGCCAAAGCGAGCCGAATTTGGGTTGAAGGAAAACACGACGCCGAACTCGTTGAGAAAGTTTGGGGTGACGATCTGCGTGTTGAGGGCATTGTGGTTGAACCTCTTCACGGTGTTGACGACCTCGCCGCCGCCATCCGTGCTTTCCAGCCAGGGCCCCAGCGGAAACTAGGAATCTTGGTTGATCACTTGGTCCACGATTCAAAGGAATCAAAGATCGCAGCCGAGGCAATGGCGGTTCCCGGTGCAGCAGCAAACGTACTTATTGTGGGACACCCCTACGTAGATGTGTGGCAAGCCATCAAACCAACAACTTTGGGAATTCCGGCGTGGCCACAAGTCCCCCGCGGTACCGATTGGAAAACTGGAATCCTCAAGGCTTTTGGTTGGCCACACGGCACTGCCGAGGACACCGGTCTAGCCTGGCAACGTTTGCTATCTCGGGTTAATAGCTACGCAGACCTAGAGCCCTCGCTCTTGGGCCGCGTTGAAGAAGTCATTGACTTTCTGACGGCCTGAGTGTTGGAGCTCATTTACGCAAATAGCGGGGCACAGCAAGTATCCTTGATAGAGGCCGCATCCCGGCGAACCCAAAGCACCTCGGTGGACCAACCGCCGCCAAGAGATTTGAAGGAAACGCACCGTGGCACAGGACGCCAGCACCCCACCACCCGCCTCACAGAATTCCTCCCCAGGGCCGCATCACGGCGAGCCGACGGAATTCCATGGCGTAGCAGCAAATGCGTTGCCGCTCACGGCCAGTGAAGATCGTCAGTGGGCAACTTTGGCGCACTTTGGCGGGATTCTTGGCTTTGTGCCGTCTCTGTTGATCTACCTGATTTTCAAGGAGCGCGGCCCTTTTACAGCGCAAGAATCCAAAGAAGCATTGAATTTCACTTTGCCTCCAACGATTGCTGCAGTGTTGGCCAACATCTTGGTCCTTGTCCCCGTAGTGGGAAATATATTTGCGGTGATTGCCACGCTGATCTGGATTGCTCTGACCATTTTCTCGGTCAACGCCGGTGTTCACGTAAACCGCGGCCAACCGCACCGTTACGCCTTTAATCTGCGCCTCATTCACTAGCCAAGAGGATAGAAATGATGGTCCCCCTTGGCGGCTAGCGTCTAGAGGTCAGGGAGGATTTGGCGCACCACAGCGTCAGCCAGCAACCGGCCCTTGAGGGTCAGCTTAAGCGTCCCGGCAAAGGCAGCTAGCGGTTCGACCAGCTCCTGGGCAATCAGACCGGCAATTTGTTTACGGCCCTCCTCGGACAACTCAGCAACGTCTAGACCGGTAGCCAAGCGGGTAGCCAGCATCACGTTCTCCACGTGTCTAGTTGCCTCATCTAGCGTTTCGCGGCCAGCCGCTGGCGAAGCGCCCGTCCCCAAGCGGTTGGCATAGGCGGTGGGGTGCTTAACATTCCACCACCGGACACCGCCAACGTGTGAGTGGGCGCCTGGCCCAATCCCCCACCAATCAGTTCCGCGCCAATACGCCAAATTGTGTTCGCAACGATCTGCCGGTGTTCGCGCCCAATTGCTCACTTCATACCAACTTAGTCCGGCTGCGCTGATGAGCTCATCGGCGAGTTCGTACTTAGTGGCGTGATCGTCGTCGTCCACGTCCGCCACTTCACCACGACGAATCTGTGCAGCGAGTTTAGTACCGTCCTCAATGATCAAGGCATAAGCACTAATGTGGTCTGGACCGTAACTGAGCGCTGTCTCTAGAGAGGTGCGCCAATCGTCGACCGACTCACCCGGGGTTCCATAGATGAGGTCCAGACTCACGGCCAGCCCGGCTTCTCGAGCCCATGCCACAGCCTGCGGAACGCGATCAGGATTGTGGGTTCGGTCAAGAGTTTTCAGAACATGCGGTACTGCAGATTGCATACCGAAGGAGACTCTAGTGAAACCCGCATCCGCCAATAGCTGGAGCGATTCGGCAGTCACTGAGTCCGGGTTGGCTTCGGTGGTGACCTCAGCGTTTTCCGCGAGGGTCCAATGTGTGCGGGCACGGCCCAGAATCTCGGTCAAGTCAGCGGCAGGGAGCAAAGTTGGTGTCCCGCCACCAAAAAACACGGTGCTCAATTCACGCTTGGGCAGCCCCGATTTTGTCAGCACTTCTGCTGCGAAATCGACTTCTGACGCCGCAGTCTGGGCGTAGGCGTCTTGCGAAGCACCGCCGCCCAGTTCCGTTGCTGTGTACGTGTTGAAGTCGCAATAACCACAACGCACTGCACAAAACGGGATGTGGACATAGAGCCCGAAGGCTCGCTGCTCGGCACCAACGCCCGCTTGCGCCGGCAAAAGACCGTCAGCGGGCGCCGGATCCCCGAGAGGAAGAACACTTGGCACTAGGTAACTGCCCTACTTTTTCTCTTTGCCCTTGGACTCATCAGTAGTGAGCGCAGCAATAAATGCTTCCTGCGGAACTTCCACACGGCCCACCATCTTCATACGTTTTTTGCCTTCTTTTTGCTTTTCCAGCAGTTTGCGCTTTCGAGTGATGTCACCGCCGTAGCACTTAGCCAAAACGTCTTTGCGGATAGCTCGAATACTTTCGCGGGCAATAATGCGCGCGCCAATGGCAGCCTGAATGGGAACCTCAAATTGCTGGCGGGGAATCAATTCACGCAGCTTGCCAGTCATCATCACACCGTACGCATAAGCCTTATCGCGGTGAGTAATGGCGCTGAACGCATCGACTTGCTCGCCTTGGAGCATAATGTCCACTTTGACTAGGTCGGCGACTTGCTCGCCGTCGGCCTTCCAGTCAAGTGAGCCGTAGCCCCGCGTCTTGGACTTAAGAATGTCAAAGAAGTCGAAAACAATTTCCGCAAGCGGTAGCCGGTAGCGAATTTCAACGCGATCTTCCGAAAGGTAGTCCATTCCGCCCAACACACCACGGCGACCTTGGCACAGTTCCATAACAGCGCCAACGAATTCGCTGGGCGCCAAGATGGTGGCAGCAACCATAGGTTCGCGGACCTCACCAATTTTGCCCACCGGGAATTCGCTGGGGTTGGTTACCTTAACAACCTTTTTGTCCTCGAGCGTGACCTCGTATTCAACGTTGGGCGCTGTGGAAATCAGGTCCAGGTTGTATTCGCGTTCTAGGCGTTCTCGAGTGATTTCAAGGTGCAAAAGTCCCAAGAACCCAACCCGGAACCCGAACCCTAGCGCCGCAGAAGTTTCCGGCTCGTAGACTAGGGCGGCGTCGTTGAGCATAAGTTTTTCAAGAGCGTCCCGCAGCACCGGATAGTCGGCACCGTCCAGTGGGTAAAGTCCGGAGAACACCATAGGTTTTGCGTCCGCGTAACCCGGCAAGGATTCCGACGCCGGTTTGGCAAGGTTAGTGACCGTGTCACCAACCTTTGACTGGCGAACGTCCTTCACACCGGTAATGAGGTAACCCACTTCGCCAACACCCAGGCCCTTGGAAGGTGTGGGCTCCGGGGAGCTGACGCCGATTTCCAAAAGCTCGTGAGTGGCACGGGTGGACATCATCTGAATACGTTCGCGCGGAACGAGGTGACCATCCACTACACGCACATAGGTGACCACGCCGCGGTAGGTGTCGTATACAGAGTCAAAAATCATGGCCCGAGCCGGAGCGTTCGGGTCACCGACGGGTGCGGGGAGGTCGCTAACAATCTTGTCCAGCAACGCTTCAACGCCGGCGCCAGTTTTGCCTGAAACGCGGAGAACGTCTTCAGGCTCGCCGCCAATGAGGCTCGCCAACTCGGCTGCGTACTTTTCAGGCTGAGCTGCGGGCAGGTCAATCTTGTTGAGTACCGGAATGATCGTGAGGTTGTTCTCCATGGCCAGATACAAGTTCGCCAGGGTTTGAGCTTCGATGCCCTGCGCTGCGTCCACCAGCAAAATAGCGCCTTCGCACGCAGCCAATGAGCGCGAAACTTCGTAGGTGAAGTCCACGTGCCCGGGGGTATCAATCATGTTCAGCGCGTAGCTGGTGCCATCCAGCTCCCAAGGCATACGGACAGCCTGGGACTTGATGGTAATTCCGCGCTCACGCTCAATGTCCATACGGTCAAGGTACTGAGCCTTCATATCGCGCTGTTCAACAACGCCGGTGTACTGCAGCATACGGTCGGCCAAGGTGGACTTGCCGTGGTCAATGTGCGCGATGATGCAGAAGTTCCGAATGATTGCCGGATCAGTCGCGGCGGGCACCGGGGCGGTGCGGGCCATGGGAGACACGCAGGTTCCTTACTTTTGGATGGGCTCCCAACACCGTGGCGCGCCTAAAGGGGCCAAGACATCGGGATGCTCAGAATTCTTCGAACTACTAGTCTCCCACGACTGACGGCATTGCTCCGTAACTAGGCGGGCTTTTGCACGGTGAGCCGGTTCATTTCACCAGGTGAGTGGGTAACGTGGAGACATGGCAACGATTCTTGGGCGATTTTTTAACGCCCTCCTTAAGTCATTTGCATCAGGGGCCTCCACTAGAAGCGACCGCCCGTCACGCCAGACGTCTAGGCCAAAAACGTCTAGGCGAAAAACAACGACGCGCCCCGGCTCCAGTTCTGGTGTCCACAACGACCGCGTCGCCGCTGCCCGCAGCGGCGAGCCCGCGTCGTCGGACGCTGTATTAGCGGACTTTACTGGCGCAAGCACTGTCCAGTACTCCCCCAACCCTGACGGCAAGGCTGACCCAGGTGAAGTTGTATGGACATGGGTTCCGTACCAAGAAGATCCGAGCCAAGGTAAGGATCGCCCGGTGTTGCTAGTGGGAAAAAACGGCAAGCATTTGCTAGCACTAATGCTCACGAGCAAGGACCACACCGGTGCAGGTCGGCGCGACGAAGACTACCTGGACATTGGCGCTGGCCCTTGGGACAAACAAGGCCGCCCCAGCGAGGTCAAAACAGACCGCGTGCTCCGCGTGGACCCTGCCGGTATCCGTCGCGAGGGTGCCATTTTGGACCCTACTAAGTTCAAGCTCGTTGCTCACGCCCTGCGAGAACAACACGGCTGGACGTAAGACCCTTCGCTCCGCTCACGCTTCTGCTAAGATGTATAGCTGTGTGTCCGTGCAGGTCGACGGTCACTGAAGATTGGCCGCCATAGGCATCCCCACGCCGCTCAGTCAATGGCCAATCCGAAAGCCCTCTAGACCATTTTCCGCATTAAAAAGAGAGTTCACACGTGGCTAATATCAAGTCCCAGAAGAAGCGCATCCTGACCAACGAGAAGGCTCGCCAGCGCAACAACGCTGTCAAGTCTGAGCTGAAGACCGCCATCCGCGCGGTAGCAGTTGCTGTTGAGTCCGCAGACAAGGATGCTGCTGTCTCTGCAGTAGCAACGGCCAGCCGCAAGCTGGACAAGGCAGTGAGCAAGGGCGTTATTCACAAGAACAACGCAGCGAACCGCAAGTCGGCGATCTCCAAGAAGATCAACGCACTCTAAGGTTTTCCGGTTTATTACTAAACCGACGACAGTGGCCGGTACCCTTCGGGGTGCCGGCCACTGGTCTTTAACGCTCTTGACCTGGGGTGAGGAACGCGACCCTATCGGGGTGAGACCGAGCCTGCTATAACGGACACTGCATTTTCAACTGCGTAGAGCGGGTCCTTAGACAGGCCCTTCACTTGTGCGTCGGCCTCGGCAACTACCTTGATGGATCGCACTAATCCCTCGGGCGTCCAACGGCGAACTTCTCGTTGAGCTTGTTCTACCAGCCACGGCTGCATCCCAAGTTGACGGGCAATCGCAGCAGACGATCCCTGCGAACCGGCCACTTTAGCAATGGTCCGCAGCTTCGCCGCGAGAGCTGCCACAAGCGGCACAGGGTCCACACCGGTGGCAAAGGCGTGACGAAGCGTGGATAGAGCCAAGGGAGCGTTGCCAGCCATTGCCGCATCAGCAACCTTAAAGGCTGACGCTTCCACGCGGCCGCCGTAATACTTCTCGACCGTCTCAACCGTTATGGCTCCGTCAGTGTCTGCGATGAGTTGGGTGCACGCCGATGCGAGCTCAGTAGCATTGGCCCCCAAAGCGTCCACGAGTGCTTGGGCCGCATCCGATGCGATGCGCCTAGCCGCGTTTTTGAATTCACTCAGCACAAACTGAAGTTTGTCTGAATCTTTTTTCAGCGGCTGGCAGTCAAAAACCGGAAACCCGGAGGCCTTAATCGCATCCAAAACCTTTTTGCCTCTGGTGCCACCGGCGTGACGGAGCACCACCACAGTGTCCTCCGAAGGTGAAGCAACATAGGTCAATGCGTCGGCCAAAAAGGCCTCGTTCATGGATTCGAGCGAGTCAACTTCAATGAGCTTGTCTTCGCCAAAAAGTGACGGACTCGCAGTCATCAATAGCTGACCTACGGTGTAGGTACTTGCATCCATCCGAGTCAGTTCAACGTCCGGTGACTTCGAACGAACGGCGCCGCGAATCAAGTCCTTAGCACGGGAGCCGAAGTATTCTTCGGGCCCGAGCACTAAAACAACCGGCGCGGGGGTTGCCTCACGCCAGGACAGTCCGGAGCTGGTAGCTCCTGTTGTTCGCGTTGTCCGAGCCGCAGCCATGGTTGCCTTCTTCCAATGATTCTTGACCACCCAAGCTTGCCACCTTGCAGCCGACGATCCAAGATTCGGTTTCTAGAGCCCTACCTCCACTATTTTGCGATGAACCAGTTCCACCGCCTTGCCGCATTGAACCGGATGAAAGGCACACCACAAGGCGAGGTACCACAGTGCAGAAAGGGCAGCCATGGTAGCAAGGCCAAAGCCGCCTTCGGGCCACGGCAATGCAGCTCCTGGGAGATGCGCAAAGAAGGTAGCCACAGCCGCTATACCTTGCGCACACCAACCGGTAGGCACTAGAAGTATGCCGCTAATCTCCGGTACCAGAGTGCACAAAGCCAGGGCCGCTGTGCCCAAAAACGTCACCGGAGCCACTAGAAGGCCAGCTACTAAATTGGCGGGTAGCGAATAAGTGGTGACTTGTGGTTGCAAAAGAATCAATACGGGGGCACAAAAGAGCTGTGCACCCACGGTAATTCCCATTGCGGCAGCGCACCATGTGGGCACGTACCGCTCCAGCCACTTGGCGAGAACCGAGCCGCACAGGACGATGCCCAAAGTTGCTAACACTGAGAGGATAAAACCGAAGTCTGCAGCAAGGGTAGGTGTGGTCAGCAGCAGCCCCACGACAGCCAGGCACACAAACCCCAAGGACTGCCCTCGCCGGCCCGCAAGGAGCGATACCAAGCCGATGGCACCCATTACTGCGGCCCGTAGAACACTAGGATCTGGGCCCACCACAAATACAAAACCCAACAAGCCAAGGCCTGCCACCATACTTGCCATTCGGCGCCGAAGCTTTAGTGAGCGGGCGCCCAACAAGATGGCTCCAAGGATCAGGCTGCAGTTGGCCCCGGAGACCGCCGTGAGGTGAGTTGTCCCAGTTGTCTTCATGGCGGCGGTCAGCTCCTCCGGGGTCATTGAGGTATTGCCTATCACCAGTCCTGGTACTAGAGCGCCTCGGTCGGGGCTACGAGCCTTGGCTTGAGTCAGGAATGCAGCTCTGAGATTCTGGGCCACAGCATGGTACCAAGGCGGTTCACTGAGGATGCGCGGATTCGCCCGTGCTTGTAGGCGTGGGGCACCAAAGAGGTTTTGGGGTGGCAGGAGTGCACCAGCGGCACGAACTTTTTGGCCAGGCACGACGTCAGACCAAGCTCCGCTGCCGGTAAGGACAACCGTCATCCGGCATGGGGTCTGTACCTGTGAGTCATTAACTCCCACAATCGTTGCTGCAACCTTCCACTGCTGGGCATCTCCTTGCCCAAATGAGGCAAGTGCTTTAGGTGGTGCATCAATCTGCAGTGTCGCAACAATGCCGGAGGCGCCGCCGCTATCCTGCGATACTGCAATCGGGGCAGCGAGAATTTTATTGCTTGCACTGACGCCTAGGGCCACCGCACCCATCAGCACCGCTAATGCCACCAAAGCCCGGCCACTCACCCTCGCACTTAACGCTTGGTACGGTAAACGCTGTAGCCGGTTGTGCCTCCTAATAGTTGAGCCAGGGCTAGTGCTTGCGTTGAATGAAAAGAGCAGCACGGCCACACCTGCCCCTAAAACTGCAGCAAGCGTCAGTAGCCAAACGGCTGCAACCTCCAACCCTGCCAAAGTGCCTAACCACACCATGGCCGCAACGGGTACTAACCGCAGATCAGTTCGCGGGACAATCCTTCCCTCGGCATCCCTCCGGAGTACAGGCCGTTCCATGGGCGTAGTCATCCGCTACACCGAGACCAGAGGCAGAAGAGTCTCGAGCATCTTCGGTCCAACTCCATCAACCGCGTCGAGTTCCTCAGGGCTGGAGAATTTGCCATGCTCCGTGCGCCACTGAACAATGCGTTGCGCCAGGACCGGTCCCACACGAGGTAGCGTCCCCAGCTCTTCAGCAGAGGCGGTGTTGAGATTCACCGTCTCGCCCTTGCCGGACGGAGTGCCAGAACCTGAAGACCCGGAACCGCTTGAGGAGGTACCTGAGCTGGAATCACCAGTGCCGCCAGTATCTTTGCCAGCGGTGGAAGGAACCGCATCTTTGACGCTGGAACTAACCTCGCTAGAGCCCTCCCCTTGCAGCCCAATTTGGACGTGTTGCCCGTCTTCAAGCGGTGCGGCCAAGTTGATGGAGCCAAGGTCTGCTGAGGCCTTGGCTCCCCCGGCTGCCGCCAAGGCCTGATAAATTCGGCTACCCTGTGCCAGCCGCACTACACCCGGCCGCGCCACTGCCCCACTCACATAAATCACCAGGTCAGCCCCGTCATTTCCTTCCGCAGTAGCTGCGGCGGTAGGTGCAGCACCCCGCAAACTCGAGGAGGTTGAGGTCGGTGAAACTACTGTCTCTGCCGGCCGCGCAGCATCATCATCCAGCGGTACGGACGCTGCAGCATGTGGCCACATCACCCACAGAAGCAGCAACACGGTGATCCCCGCAATAACTCCGGCAAGCAAAAGGACACCTGAGTGCCCGGTACGCCACCGAAATCGGGAAAGGAGGCTTGAACGGAGGCCCTGCGCTGTTGGCGCCGTCAGGAGATCGGCGTGTTGTCCCTGTTCAGGAGGAGAAAGCGGTGGGCGTGCCTCTACAGGCTCAAGGAGGCTTTCCACTCCGGGCGGCGGACCCAAGAGCGCATCAAGGCGATGAACGCGTCCACGCGCACGCGTTCGCCGAGCGGTGCTTGCTCCTGGCGGTGACATGCTTCAAGCCTATTTACGGCTGCAGCACCCGTAAGAAAAAAGCCTGGCTATGTGGATAACCAGGCCAAAATAAATTAGTGCGGTATTGAACTTTCACCAATGACTGTGGCGATCACACCTAAACCAGCGTGTGCGGCCAGCACGGCGGGCAAGGCACTAATTTGTGCCTTGGGAGCTTGGGGAAACCGAAGGGCAAGCCGTTGGGCAAGTTCCTCAGCCTCAGATTGGTTACCAAAATGGTGTACCGCGAACCTTAAGTCTTGCTCGGGGTGAACAGCTGCAGCCTGGGCCACCAGTTCTTCTAAGCGAGCCACGGCTTTCGCAGCCGACCGCACCCGCTCAAGCGGTACCACGCGTCCATTCTCTACTTTCAAAATGGGTTTGATGGCCAGCATGGTCCCCAACCACGAGGCTGCTGCGCCAATCCTGCCTCCGCGCCTTAGTTGTTCCAGGCTTGGCACGTAGAAGAGAATCGACGTCGACTCGAGCCTGGCCTGAGCGAAGGCAAGAACAGATTCGGCATCTTCCTGTGCGGCAGCCGCAATAACAGCACTCTGCACTGCCATTCCTTGGGCCATTCCCACGCTCAGGGTGTCCAGCACCAAAACAGGTATTTCAACACGTTCTGCGGCTAATTTGGCCGCATCCACGGTGCCGGACAACGCTGAGGACAAATGGATGGAGACGATGGATTCGTAACCACGCTCCGCGAGCGATCGGTAGGCGCTCTCCAGCCGGCCAGGTGATGGCCTGCTGGTTTTGACTGACACACCGGACGCCAAAGCAAGCGCCAAAGCATCTCCCACTTCGGCATCAGCTTCACCGTAAATGTCGTCACCAATGAGCACTGGCATGGGAACCACAATCAACCGGTGATCCGCTACAAAGGCTGCTGACCACGCCCCCGGCAGGGCTGCCGCCGAGTCTGTCACCACAGCAACCCGAGGTTGTGCCGTCATCTCCGGTGCCGCTGTGTCTTCAACAGCGCCGGCTTGCCGGAGGCGAGCAAGCCGTTCTTTGAGCCACAACCATGCTGCTGGTTCACGCTCCGGCATACTCGCCTCCTTCATGGCGCCAATGTTCGCTGAGCTACATCAGCCCAACGTCGGATCTACCTGCGCACTGTGGTGACTAAGCCGGGACGATGTTCACAAGCTTGGGCGCCCGAACAATTACTGTACGAATTTCGCGACCTTCGAGAGTCCTTTGTACGTTCTCCGAGGCCAACGCGAGTTCACGCAGTTCGTCCTCGCTGATGGAAGGGGAAACTTCCAGACGATCGCGGACCTTGCCCTGAACCTGAACAATGGCCGTCACAGTGTCCTGTACCAAGAGTGCAGGGTCATGCTTGGGCCAGCCAGCGTTAGCCACCGAGGCTTCGTGTCCCAAGGCGTTCCACATGTCTTCTGCCGTGTAAGGGGCAAAGAGCGAGAGGATCACAGCGGCTGCTTCAGCGGCCTCACGCACCGCAGGATCAGCGGCACCCGCGCCGGAATCAATGGCTTTGCGGGTAGCGTTCACGAGCTCCATCAAACGGGCAACAACAACGTTGAACTTGTTGTTGGCCAAGAGCTCAGCAGCATCCGCAACGGTCTTGTGGGTCACTGTTCGAAGGGCGCGGTCCCCCGTGCTTGGATCCACACCAGCAGCACTCGTAACGTCTTGGGCCAAGCGCCAAGCGCGGGCCAAGAACTTCGCAGAGCCCGACGGCGAAACATCCGCCCAGTCCACGTCGTCTTCTGGTGGGGAGGCAAAAATCATGGTCAGACGCACAGCGTCAACACCAAACTTGTCCAGCTGCGCACCCAGATCAACACCGTTGCCCAAGGATTTGCTCATGGCCTTTCCGCCATTGAGTACTTGGCCTTGGTTCAGAAGTGCTGAGAACGGTTCCGTAGCTTCGATCAATCCGAGGTCGCTGATGACCTTGGTGAAGAAACGTGCGTACAGCAAGTGCAAAATCGCATGCTCAACGCCGCCCACATACTGGCCCACTGGCATCCAGCGGTTGACTGCTTCAGGGTCGAAGGGGCCGTCGGTGTAGTCCGGGGACGTAAAGCGCAAAAAGTACCAAGAAGAATCCACAAAGGTGTCCATGGTGTCTGAATCGCGCTTGGCCGGGCCACCACAGGATGGGCACGCAACGTTGACCCAAGCCTCGGCCACAGCCAATGGTGAGGTGCCCTTCGGAGCCAAGTCTTCGCCACGCAGGTCAGCTGGCAGAACTACCGGGAGCTGATCGTCGGGGACTGGCACTTCACCACAACTTGGGCAGTGGATGATCGGGATGGGTGTTCCCCAGAACCGCTGACGGCTCAGCAGCCAGTCACGCAAACGGAAGTTGACGAACTTATCTCCCGTGCCCTGTTCGCGCAGGATCGCAATCGCTGCGGGAATGGCTTCCACCTTAGGCAGTCCATCCAAAGCGCCAGAGTTGACTAGGGTTCCATCGCCAGCTGCAGCAACACCACTAATGGCAGGGTCCTCTTCACCACTGTCCAAGACCACCCGAATGGGCAGATCAAACTTCTTGGCAAAGTCCAGGTCACGCTGGTCGTGCGCCGGGACAGCCATAATGGCACCGGTGCCGTAGTCGGCCAAAACGTAATCCGCAGCCCATACCGGCAACTTCTCACCGTTGAGCGGATTGATCGCGTAGCGACCAGTGAACACGCCGGTCTTCTCACGCTCGGTGGACTGGCGTTCGATCTCCGAAAGCGCCTTGACGCTCTCACGGTAGTCACTGAGAGCTGCAGAGTGCTCTGGTGTCACGAGTTCAACTGCCAGCGGAGCATCGGCAGCAACCACAAAGAAAGTAGCACCGTAGAGAGTGTCCGGACGCGTGGTAAAGACGGTTACTTCCTTGGCCGCAAGCTCACCTTCGGCCGGGATCACAAAATTAACGTGGGCGCCCTCGGAGCGGCCTATCCAGTTCTTCTGCATCGCCAAAACACGCTCGGGCCAGTGGCCTTCCAGCTGCTCCATGTCATCGAGCAGCCGGTCTGCGTAATCGGTGATACGGAAGTACCACTGATTCAGTGACTTCTTAGTAACGAGGGTTCCACAACGCTCGCAAGCACCGTTAACAACTTGCTCGTTAGCCAAAACGGTTTGGTCTTTAGGACACCAGTTGACCGGCGAGTCCTTACGATATGCCAAACCCTTTTCGTAGAAGCGCTTAAACAACCACTGGGTCCAGCGGTAGTACTCAGGATCGGAGGTGTGCAGGCGTCGATCCCAGTCAGCAGAGATCGCGTAGCGCCGGAAAGAAGCAGCCTGAGTGTCAATGTTTTTGTACGTCCACTCGCTCGGGTGGGCGTTGCGCTTGATAGCCGCGTTCTCCGCAGGAAGGCCAAAGGAGTCCCAGCCAATCGGGTGCATCACGTCATAGCCCTGTTGACGCCAGTAGCGGGCCACAACATCGCCCATGGCAAAGGCCTCGGCGTGACCCATGTGCAGGTCACCAGAGGGGTAAGGGAACATATCTAGGACATAGCGTCGCTCACGGCTCGAATCGTCTAGAGGTTTGAAGACTTTGAGGTCGTCCCAGACTTGAACCCACTTTGCTTCGATGGCTGCAAAGTTATAGACGCCTTCTTCGGCTACTTCATTCCCGGTCAACGCTTCCGGTTCCACGCTCACTATTGCCCTCTTCTGCTCAATTTCGATGCTTTCGCGCTTCCACAGCCCGGCGGTTGGGGGCGCTTAAAAGTGCGCGCGCATTCACCAACTTTAGCGCAGTAGCACGGCATCAGGGGCAGCGCACCGGCGGTCCGGGCAGCCAGTAACTGCCGCTCGGTGCGGTTCAATGCCCATAAGCCGGACTACGTGGACAAAAGGGGCTAGAACCGGGTACTTTGTGCCACCGCCCACACGGGCCTATTGTGTTCTTGGGCACATCTTCGCCCACGCCGAGGAGGAGTGCTCCCGCGGCTGATCGGCCGCCCTCAACAACCAATAATGGGCCGCCCGTCATTGATAGGTGGTTTGTCTTGACAACACCAAGCTTTATCCCCGTTTCCCCCCGCCCACATGAAGTGGCGAATGATGCCGTAGCTCTAGTCCACAAGTGGCTTGGTCTGGGCATCAACGCTCACAAACCAGAGGCGCCAAAGGCCAAAGAGGCCAGGAAGCTTCTTGACTCGGCGGCACTGCTTGCCGAAGTACTCAAAGATCCCAAAGGACTCGATTTCACCATCGGATTTGTGGACCGGGTGATCCGCCCAGAGGACCTTAATGTAGCGGCCGGGAACTTGGCCGCCCTAGCCGGGGACGCGCCGTCGTTCTTGCCCTGGTATATGAAGGCAGCAGTCCGCACCGGCGGGGTGCTGGCGCCAAAACTCCCCTGGCTTGTTGTGCCCGCCTCCCGGGCAGTATTGCGCCAAATGGTCTCTCACCTCATTGTCGACGCCCGGCCCAAACAACTAGGCACCGCCATCAACAAACTCCGCGCCGATGGCACACGCCTCAACGTCAATCTTTTGGGCGAGGCAGTACTGGGCGATGCCGAGGCTGATGCTCGATTAGCCGGAACCCGTGAACTGTTGGCCCGCGAAGATGTGGACTATGTCTCCATCAAGGTTTCCTCTGTGGTGTCTCAACTGAACATGTGGGCCTACCAAGAAACCGTTGAGAAAGTCTCCGAGCGGCTATTGCCCTTGTACCAACTGGCCGCGGATTCTGCTGTCACCAAGTTCATCAACCTCGATATGGAGGAGTACCACGACCTCCACCTCACCGTGGACGTGTTCAAACGCATCCTCTCCAACGAGAAACTCAAAAACCTGGAGGCTGGAATTGTCCTCCAAGCCTATTTGCCGGATGCGCTCGCCGTCCTCCAAGACCTTTCGGCTTGGGCTGCGCAACGCAAGCAAGCCGGTGGCGCCGGAATCAAAGTGCGTCTAGTTAAGGGTGCCAACCTAGCCATGGAACGCGTTGATGCGCAATTACACGGCTGGGAATTAGCCACTGTTGCTTCTAAACAAGACGCCGACACTAACTACAAGCGTTGTTTGGACTGGGCTCTGACCCCGGAGCACACTGCTGCTTTGCGTTTGGGTGTTGCTGGCCACAACCTCTTTGACATCGCGTTCGCGCACGAATTATCCGTACGCCGCGGAGTAGCGGACCGGATCGAATTCGAGATGCTCTTGGGGATGGCCGAGGAACAAGCCACCGAGGTTCGCAAGGATGTTGGCGAACTCCTGCTTTACACGCCGGTGGTCCGTCCGAAGCAATTCGACGTTGCCATTAGCTATCTGATTCGCAGGCTTGAGGAGAATGCCAGTCAAGACAACTTTATGTCCGCCGTATTTGAGCTCGATTCAAGCCCTGAACTGCTGGAACGGGAAACGCAGCGGTTTTTGAATTCCCTTGATGCGATGGATACCTCTGTTCCTTCGGCCAACCGGCATCAGGAACCCACCAGAGCCCCAGCTGTTGATCCCGGCAGCTTCACCAACGCCACCGATTCGGATTCCTCTTTGCCCAATATTCGCGAGTGGGCCACAGAGGTATTGTCCCGGGTGGAAACCTCCAGCTTGGGTACGCAGTTGATCCAGGACTCGGCGGCAACCACTGCCGAGGCTGTGGATGCTCTGATTACCCGAGCCACCTCAGCTCAGAAAGGGTGGGCCTCATCCGGTGGCAAGGCACGGGCGCACATCCTGCGCCAAGCTGCCGTGGAGCTCTCGGAGCGCCGCGCCGAGTTGATTGAAGTGGCTGCCAGCGAAACGGGCAAAACTCTCGCCGAGGGTGACATAGAAATCTCCGAGGCGGTTGACTTCGCCAACTTCTACGCGCTGGGCGCTGAAAAATTGGAACAGGTTCAGGGTGCGCGTTTTGTCCCATCTCGCCTAACAGTGGTGACTCCCCCGTGGAATTTCCCCATTGCAATTACTGCGGGCTCGGTGCTGGCGCCGCTGGCTGCCGGTAGCAGTGTGATCATCAAACCGGCGCCCCAAGCCAAACGTTGCGCGGCAGTGGTGGTAGAGGCCTTGTGGAACGCTGGTGTGCCGCGTGACGTATTGATCTTGGCGGACGTGGAAGAGGGCCCTCTGGGGCAGCGTCTGATCTCTCACCCAGCCGTAGACCGGGTGATCCTTACGGGTGCCTACGACACTGCGAAGTTGTTTAAGTCTTGGCGGCACGACTTGCCACTTTTGGCGGAGACCAGCGGGAAAAACTCGATTATTGTGACCCCCAGCGCCGACTTGGATGTTGCAGCAAACGTTGTGGTTAAGTCTGCCTTTGGTCACGCCGGCCAGAAGTGCTCGGCAGCGTCCTTGGTTATTTTGGTGGGCTCAGTGGCCAACTCAGAACGCTTTCGGCACCAATTGCTAGATGCAGCAGCATCGCTCAAGGTTGGTTTCCCTTCCGATCCCGAGACCGAGATGGGTCCGATCATTGAGCCAGCTTCGGGCAAGCTCAAGGATGCTTTGACGACGCTCGGAAGTGGCGAGCAATGGCTGCTTGAACCCCGCAAACTCGACACCGAGGGTCGCCTTTACTCCCCAGGCATCCGGACCGGCGTGGCCCCACAAAGCTATTTTCACCTGACAGAATTTTTTGGGCCTGTTCTTGGTGTGATGACTGCCGCAACGCTTGAGGAAGCCATCGAGCTGCAGAATGCAAGCGCCTACGGACTCACTGCTGGTCTGCACACGATGGATCCAGCGGAGCTGCAATTGTGGTTGGACACCGTTGAAGCTGGAAACTTGTACGTCAACCGAGGCATCACCGGGGCTATTGTTCAACGCCAGCCCTTTGGCGGGTGGAAGCGATCTGCAGTTGGTGCCGGCGCCAAGGCTGGTGGCCCCAACTACTTGATGCACTTGGGGCATTGGGAACCAGTGCCCTTGGCAAGTGTTCCAAAGGTCATCCCGCTGGCTCAGATCACTGCGGCCATCAGCGTCGCAGAAAGTGACCTGGGGCCGGATGGCGTAGCAATGGTTTCGCGTGCCGCGGCCGAGGATCAGTTCCAGTGGGATAACGAATTTGGCGTCAACCGCGATGTTTCAGCGCTGGCGGCCGAACGCAACGTATTCCGCTACCTACCGGTTCCGGTTGAGCTGCGCTTGGGCTCCACCAGCGCCAATGCGGATGTGCTTCGTGTGGCAATTGCCGGAGTTCGTGCCGGGGCCAAAGTTACGCTCAGCGTGCCAACGGCTTTGCCTCCAGCACTGAGTAGCGCCTTGTTACGGTTGGGCGTTCGCCCCATGGTGGAGAACGACGCCGATTGGTCAGTTCGTGTTGCCAGCTTGGGATCCTGCCGCGTGCGTTTGGTAGGCGACGACGACGGCGCTGCCGCCGCCGCGCTTTTCGCCGCTAGCGAGGGCTCACCGGATGTAGCGATTTACGCTGGTCCGGTGACGGAGGCAGGCCGCGTTGAACTTTTGCCTTTTGTGCACGAGCAAGCAGTGACGATCACCGCGCACCGCTTTGGTAACCCGGACAATGTCTCTGCCACAGTTCTGGAAAACTTTCAGAACTAGCTGGCAATAGCAACAAAGAAGCCCGGTTGTTTCCACTGTAAAAGTGGAGACAACCGGGCTTTTTGTTCAGAACGTTTGATGGTTACCGAACGTCGTCGTCGACCCAGTCCATGGACTTGGTGACTGCCTTCTTCCACAAACGCATCTGGCGCTCACGCTCGTCGTCTTCCATGGAAGGCTCCCAGCGCTTGTCTTCGTTCCAGTTTGTGGAGAGTTCGCCGAGGTCCTTCCAGAAACCAACAGCAAGACCTGCAGCGTAGGCTGCACCAAGCGCGGTGGTTTCGGTAACCTTTGGACGGACCACTGGAACACCCAAGATGTCTGCCTGGAACTGCATCAGTGCCTCGTTGGCGACCATTCCGCCGTCGACCTTCAACTCGGTGAGCGGAACACCCGAGTCAGCGTTGACAGCGTCAAGGACCTCGCGGGTCTGGAAAGCTGTTGCTTCCAAAGCAGCGCGGGAAATGTGACCCTTGTTGGCGAAGCGCGTGAGGCCAACAATGGCGCCACGGGCATCCGAACGCCAGTACGGTGCGTACAGACCGGAGAACGCCGGAACAATGTAAACGCCACCATTGTCCTTCACCGAGGCCGCCAAGGTTTCAACCTCAGGGGCCGAGGAAATCATGCCCAAGTTGTCACGCAACCACTGGATCAAAGACCCGGCAACAGCGATGGAACCTTCAAGAGCGTAGTGAGCTGGCTGGTCACCAAGCTTGTAGCCCACAGTGGTCAGCAGACCGTTCTTGGAGTGAACAATGTTTGTGTCAGTGTTGAAGATCAAGAAGCAACCCGTACCGTAGGTGTTCTTAGCTTCACCAGCTTCGAATGCCGCCTGACCAAAGGTTGCCGCCTGCTGGTCACCGAGGATGCCTGATACGGGAACTTCGCGCAACAGCTGAGAAGTGTGAACCGTACCGTAGACCTCAGAAGAGGAGCGGATTTCCGGAAGCATAGAAGCCGGAACACCAAAGGCGTCCAAAATTTCCTGATCCCAGCTCAAGGTCTCAAGATCCATAAACATGGTGCGCGAGGCGTTGGTGACGTCAGTAGCGTGAACGCCACCGTCTACACCGCCGGTCAGGTTCCACAGAACCCAAGCGTCGGTGTTACCGAAGATCAAATCGCCAGCTTCTGCCTTTTCACGAGCACCTTCAACATTGTCCAAAATCCACTTGATCTTGGTGCCTGAGAAGTAGGTTGCCAGGGGCAAGCCGACTTTTTGCTTAAAACGGTCCAGGCCGCCGTCCTTGGCAAGTTCTTCAACGATGGACTGTGTGCGGGTGTCTTGCCAAACGATGGCGTTGTAAACAGCTTCACCGGTGTTCTTATCCCAAACAACAGCGGTTTCGCGCTGGTTGGTAATACCTACGGCGGCAATATCATGCCGTGTGAGGTTTGCCTTGGACAACGCAGAACCGATGACTTCGCGGGTGTTGTTCCAAATCTCTGCCGGGTTGTGCTCAACCCATCCGGCCTGCGGGAAAATCTGCTCGTGTTCCATTTGACCGGTGGAAACAATGTTTCCCGAGTGGTCAAAAACGATTGCTCGGCTGCTCGTGGTGCCTTGGTCGATGGCGATGACATATTGCGACATGGTGACGTCCTTGTCAGTTGCTTGGATTTTTGGGTGCGGCGCCTATCAGCGCCGCACCCCTTTCAACGTTCTAGATGTAACTGATGCGATGCAGCGTGACTAGGCAGCTGCGGTAAAGATGATCGGCAATACACGGCCGAGCAGACCAGCGATCACACCACCCACGAGTGGGCCAACTACTGGGATCCAGGCGTAGCTCCAGTCGCTGGAACCCTTGCCCTTGATCGGTAGAAGTGCGTGAGCAATACGCGGGCCAAGGTCACGTGCCGGGTTGATGGCGTAGCCGGTGGGTCCACCAAGGGATACACCGATACCAACAACCAATAGAGCTACCGCCAGTGGGCCCAAGCCCGAGGGGGTGCCGCCGAAGGCCAAGATCACAAATACCAATACGAAGGTACCGATGACCTCAGTAATAACGTTCCAGGTGTTGTTACGGATCGCAGGACCAGTGGAGAAAACACCGAGCTTGTTAGCCGCCTCAGGCTCAGCGTCGAAGTGCTGCTTGTAGGCCAACCAGCAGAACACTGCGCCGAGGAATGCGCCGAGAAGTTCGGCGCCCAAGTAAGTGACGGTGGATCCAAAGGAGATCGGGACGCCGGCGGCGTATTCTGCTTTGCCAGCAGTCAGCAACCCGATGGTCACAGCAGGGTTCAAGTGAGCACCTGACTTCGCAGCAACATACACACCTGCGAACACGGCAATACCCCAGCCCCATGTCACCATCAAGAAACCGGCGTTATTGCCTTTGGTTCCTTTAAGCGCCACGTTAGCTACAACGCCACAACCAAGCAGCGTGAGCATACCTGTACCGAACACCTCGGACAGGAAAACAATTCCAAGAGACATCTTTGACTCCTCTATTTTCTGTTGTCAGTTCTTCGTGATGGAAAGAACCGTATTCAATCCCTCGTCCGGAAAGACTTAGGACACCAAACTGTCTACCTGAACCCCATGGCGGCGGTCCAGAATTTCAACAGCGTTCTGGATTTCCTTAGCTACTTGAACCTTGTCCCAATTCAATGTTTCTGACAAGACCTCTGCTACTTCGAGCAGCATCTCACCAGTAACTAATCCCCTAAACGCCAGGGAGGTGCGGCGAATCAAGACGTCAATCAAGTGACCAATTTGTTCGTTCTGGGCAATGAACTCTAGTTCACGAGTGCTCAACTCGTGGGTTGACTGCAACGGCGCGTTGTTACCGGCAGCCATAAATTCAAGAACCTCGTCAGCACGGGCACCGTAACGAGTCAAAAGGACCTCGAGGCGGGCAGCATCCAGGCCCGGCGCAATCCGCTTTTTGATCCATTCCTGCTCGGCTTCAGCGCTTCGCGGATAGTTAGCACCGCCACCGATAGCCAACTCGGCAGTTGACTGACGTCGCTGTACACCAATGATGTCCATGACTTCGTTGGACAGGTGCTCGGAGAGGGCACGGAAAGTGGTCCATTTGCCACCAACCAGCGAGAGCACCGGGGTGCCACCCAAAGAACCGCGCTCAATGCGGTAATCGCGGGAGACAAAGCCCGGCTGGGTCTCATCGTGGCGCGGTAGCGGCCGAACACCGGAGAAGGTGTATACGATCTGTTCGCGTCCCACAGCAATATCCGGGAAAACGTGAGAAATCAGATCGAAGAAGTAGTCGATCTCTTCTTCCGTGCAGACTGCGTCCTCGCTCATGTCCGCGTCGATGTCCGTAGTTCCTACCAAAACCCGGTCACCCATGGGGTAGATGAGCACAATACGACCATCGGTGTGTTCAAAGAAGATTTCTCGACCAGCACAGGCGGCGAGGAGCTCGGGGTGATCCAGAACAATGTGCGAACCCTTGGTACCACCCATAAATGCAGTGGCAGTGCCAAAGGTGGCGTTGGTCTGGTCTACCCACGCGCCGGTGGTGTTCACAATGAGGTCGGCGGTGAAATCAAATTCTTCTCCGCTCAATTCGTCCCGCAACCGTACAGTGCCGTTAGCCTCGCCTGCCGCCCCGGTGCCCACCATAGACAGGTAGTTGGAAGCGCGGGCTTTGTCGCCGCCGGCCTTCTCGCCGTCCTGGAGGACGTCAAGGGTCAAACGCTCCGGGTTGTGAACAGAAGCATCGAAGTATGTAGCAGCGTACTTAATGCCGGAGTTCAAGCGTGGCAATTCCTTGAGTGCTTTCTCGCGGCCAGCGAACTGGTGCCGCGGCACAGTTCCACCGTCACGGGAGAAGGAATCGTAGAGGCTCAAACCTAGCTTGATCAGGAATGCGCCACGTTCTTGCGGCTTACCTTGCTTGTGGGTGAGGAAACGCAACGGTGCGTTCAGAACGCCAGAAAAAGTGCTGAAAATTGGGATGGTGGTTTGCAGCGGCTTCACGTAGTGAGGTGCAATCTTCATCAAGCGGTTGCGTTCAACTACGGATTCACGAACCAGACGGAACTCACCGTTTTCGAGGTAACGGATGCCACCGTGGATCATGTGTGAGGAAGCCCCACTGGCGCCTTGGCAGTAGTCGCCTCGCTCCACAAGGACTACGTCTACACCCTGCAGGGCCAGATCACGGAACGTTCCGACGCCGTTGATACCTCCGCCAACAATCAGGACCTTAGCGGCCGGTCGGCGTCGAATCGACTCGACACTGTTGCGCACCTTTACTTGCGCATCGGCCTGCTGGGCATTCCTAGCCACGGTTTCTCCCTTGAATCTTCACAACATGCGTCTAAGCACTTACCTCGACTATTCTTGAAACTCTGGGAAAAGGCGTCAAGCTATGTGCACATATGTGCAGAACGGATCATTATGCGCAAACAGTCTGATGCTTTGCGGGCGGCCCAAATGTACTATCTGCAAGATCTGACCATGGATGCGATCGCCCGCGAGTTGCGCACCTCACGCTCTACCGTTTCACGCTTACTCTCGGCAGCAAGAGAGAGCGGCCTTGTCCAGATTGAAATCCGCAGCACCGTAGAAAGCGCCCCAGAACTTGAACGCGCTATCCGCCGCAGATATGGAGTGATGGCCCATGTGGTGCCTGTTGCTGACACCCTTGACGAAGGCCAAACCCTAGACCGCGTAGCGCTTCAAGCAGCACGCACTATCTCCTCGTTAGTGGATTCCAATGCCATCGTGGGGGTGGCTTGGGGATCTACTGTGAGCGCGGTGAGCAGGCACTTGAACCGAAAAATTACGCACGACACCGTTATTGTCCAGCTCAACGGGGCTGGTAATACTCAAACAACTGGCATTAGCTACGCGAGTGACATTATGCGCCGCTTCGGTGTGGCATTCGGCGCCAAGGTAGAGCAATTTCCGGTGCCTGCGTTTTTTGATCGGGCGCAGACCAAAGAGGCCATGTGGCAAGAACGCAGTATCAAACGGATGCTAGATCTCCAGTCCCGAATGACAGTGGCTGTCTTTGGTGTGGGCTCCATAGAGTCCGGATACCCAAGCCACGTGTACGCAGGTGGCTACCTTGACGAAGATGATCTTCGCTCCTTGCGGGAAAGTAAGGTCAGCGGCGACGTAGCCACTGTGTTTTTCCGCGCCGATGGCAGCACCGACGGTATTGATCTCAATGAACGTTCCTCTGGCCCCACGCATGCACTTTTGCGTCAAGTGCGTCGCAGAATCTGTGTAGTGTCTGGAGCGGCAAAAATCAATGGCCTCCGCGGCGCGCTGGTGGCTGGGCTTGCAACAGACCTGATCGTTGACGAGGCCACGGCACGCCGCTTGGTGGATAGCGATCTTGCCGCTGGGGCGCAGCCCCAAATGTAGACTCGAGGTCATGAGACTTTCGCCCAAAGTAGCGCTGAACAACGGCGTCTTAATTGACCAGTTGGGCTTTGGCTTGTACAAAGTCCCTTCCGCGGACGCCCGTTCGCTGGTGTTCACGGCGCTGCAAACCGGCTATCGCCATGTGGACACGGCAACTCTCTACGGCAACGAGATAGGGACCGGTCAGGGTGTTGGGATGGCCGGCGATGTTACCCACGACGGCGGGCAATTGGGCCGAGAAGATATTTTTGTCACCAGCAAGTTGTGGAATGACGATCAAGGCTACGACTCGACCTTGCGTGCCTTCGACGAATCAATGTCACGGCTGGGGCTCGAGTACCTGGACATGTACTTGATTCACTGGCCGGTGCCTGGCCGCGGGCTTTTTGTGGAGAGCTACCGGGCCATGGAAACCCTGTACAACGAGGGCAGAGTCCGGGCCATTGGTGTCTCCAACTTTCAGCCAGAACACCTAGAACGGCTCCTAGAGGCAAGCAACGTAGTTCCGGCAGTGAATCAAGTAGAGCTGCATCCTTGGCTCCAGCAAAACGAGCTCCGCGAACTCCATGATTCCTTGGGCATCAAAACAGAGGCTTGGAGCCCACTGGGCCGCGGCAAGGTTCTCGAGGATCCAAAGATTGCTGAAATCGCTGCGCAACACCATCGAACTCCAGCCCAGATTATTCTCCGCTGGCACATGCACCAAGGGAACATCGCGATTCCTAAGGCGAGCAGCGCTGCACGAATTCGCGAAAACCTGAACGTCTTTGACTTTGAGTTGGGTGCCCCCGACTTGGCCGCCATTGCTGCTTTAGACCGCGGGTTCCGCAGTGGTTCTGACCCCAACAAGGTTGTCTAGAAATGACTCAACAAGTGAATGAAATCCCCACGCGAGGCTTCCTCAGCCCGCAATTGGCTCAACGTACGCAGCGCCACAGCTTGACCCTAAAATCCAGTACAGCTGCGTCCGGTACAGAAGAATCCGGTACTGAGGTGGCCTATTGGGAATACTCCCCCGTGCTCACGGAGCCCACCTCGGACGGTTCGGCCCCGAAGACCATTTTGGTGATCCATGGCTTCCGCGGAGACCACCACGGTCTTGAGCGGGTGGTTGATGCTTTGCCTGAGTACCGATTCCTGATGCCTGATCTTCCCGGTTTTGGCGAGTCAGCGGCTTTCACTGACCGAACGCACAACATTGCGGGCTACGTGAGCTTTGTTGAGGAGTTTGTTTCAGCCCTAGATCTTGGCCCTGACACGGCACTAGTGGGTCACTCGTTTGGGTCAATTGTGGCGAGCCACTTCACGGCAAAAAACCCGCAGGCGCTACGCCCACTCATCCTCATCAACCCCATTGCTGCCCCCGCCCTCGAGGGCCCCAAGGGGATTATGACAAGGCTGGCAGTGGGCTATTACCAGGCTGCAACCCGGTTACCGGAAGCTGCTGGTCAGGCAATTTTACGCAATAAGGCCATTGTCCGGGTGATGAGTGTAGCCATGGCAAAAACACACGACTCGGGCCTACGCAGATTCATCCATGGCCAGCACGATGCGTACTTCAGTGCCTTCGCCAACCGGACCTCCCTCCTTGAATCGTTCAAGGCATCAGTGAGCACTACGGTCCGCCAAGTAGCTCCGCAACTCAAACTGCCGGTACTACTGATTGCCGGCGAAAAGGACGAGATCGCCACACTGGACTCCCAAAAAGTCCTTCTCGCAGATCTGCCGAACGCTGAACTTCAGGTGATTCCCGGCGTCGGACATTTGATTCACTACGAAACGCCGGAAGCTGCAGCGACTTTTATCCGCGATTTCCTCGAGGAGACTAAATGAAGATCGTGATCGATGCCCGCTTTACTCGCACCGAACAGCACGATGGTATTAGTCGCTACGGGGCCAGCCTGATTGCCGCCACAGCTAAGATCGCTGACGTAACCATGCTTATCAACGACGACCGGCAGCTCAAGCTCCTCCCAGATGTTCCACACGTAAAAATTAGTAGCCCGCTGTCCCCGCGCGAACTTTTTGTGGCACGTGAAATCAACAAGTTGAACGCCGACGTAGTGGTGTGCCCCATGCAAACTATGGGCAGTTGGGGCCGCAAATACGGTTTGGTCCTGACTTTGCATGACCTCATTTACTATGAACACCCTGCCCCTCCAGGCTTTTTGCCAGCACCAGTCCGCGTGTTGTGGCGTTTGTATCACAAGGCATTTTGGCCACAGAGATTGCTCCTGAACAGGGCTGACGTGGTGGCCACCATCAGCAAAACAACCGAAGCGCTAATCAAAAAGCACAAACTGACCCGCCGCCCGGTAAAGATCATTAGTAACGCACCCCAACCCGGTGCAACTGCGCGCAACCCTGACGAGTCCCCTGAAAAAACGTTGCTCTACATGGGCTCCTTTATGGAGTACAAAAACGTAGAAACACTGATCAAAGGAATGGCTAGTCTCGATGAGTATTCTCTCCACCTCCTGAGCCGAATTACCCCGGAGCGCCGAGCACAGCTAGAAGCCTTGGTGCCCGCTGGTGCCAAGGTTATATTCCACAACGGTGTGAGCGAAGAAGAATACAACTCGTTATTACGCACATGCACTGCCCTCGTCACTCTCTCCCACGCGGAAGGTTACGGCCTACCCTTGGTTGAAGCCATGGCTTTGGGCACGCCGGTGGTGGTGAGTGACACCGACATTTTCCGTGAAGTGGGTGGCGAAGCTGCAGCTTATGTTCCAGCCGACTCGCCACAAGACTTTGCAGCGGCCGTCCACGAGCTTGAAGCGCCTGGAGTTTGGAGCGAACGTTCACGAGCCGGTGTGGAACGCGCCGCAGCTTTCTCCTGGTCGGAATCTGCACGCCAGCTGCTTGAGGTCGCTGAAGGCATCGTTCAGGACCGCGCGCTCGATGCAGCGAGCAAAACGAAGCGTTAGAGTACGTCCACGCCGTCGAGCCGAACCTGCACCGGCTGATGTGTTCGTTTGGCAGCTGAAGCAGCTTTGGCTGCCCGCAAAATCCCTGTGGCCTTGGCGGCTTGAGCGTAAGGGATAAACACGAGGGTGCGGACCTCGTCCTCCGCGTCTGACACGGCAGCGTGGTTCCCTGGTGCAGCAGCCGGGCCAGCCACCCGTAATGAAAGTTCTCCAGTGAGAGCTTGGGTCAAGTGTTCGACGCCGGGGCGGGGCCCGGTAAGCGCTGCCACGCGCACCGCCGGTGGGAGGCCAAGGTCGCGGCGAAGTTCTAGTTCCCGGCTTGCGAAGCCAGCCGGATCCCAGCGCAACAAGGCACCAACGGAGGCTTCGTCGTCGGCCGTAACCACTATGACACCACCATCTTTGGCTGGCCGCACCAAGGCAGCAGCGTTGAACCAACGCCGCACCGTGTCTTCACCGGCGCGGAGTGACTCGCGACGTAGAAGCATGTTGCCATCTAGAAGCAACGCCGCAGCGTAGCCGTCCTCAGCAACGGGTTCCGCACCTACCGTGGCAACCACCAGGGTTCGTTTGCCTTTGACAAAACTTTTGACGTGCTCCCCCGAGGAATTAACCACGGTAGCCCCTGGGAACGCCCTGCCTAGTTCTTCGGCGGTCCGCAAAGCACCGCTGCCAGCCATTTGAAGCCCGTGACCTTGGCAATACTGGCACGTAAATTGTGGCTCAGGCGTGGAGCACCAACGGCACTGTGGAAGAGGAGTTTGCTGCACGTTGTTTCCGGCGGCCGTTACGGCCAACGGCCCTTGGCAGTGAGTACATCGCGCCGGTTCGCGGCACGTGGTGCAAAGAAGTGTTGGCGAATAGCCACTTCGAGCCACTTGCACCAGAACAGGGCCGTGATCAAGCGCTTCTTTGGCGCTTTGCCAGGCCACGTGGGGCATCCGGGCGATGGCAGCTAGAGGATCGCGCTCTTGCTGGAAACTATCAGCCGTATTAACCACGCGTGCCGTGACAGTACGCAGGATATTTCGTGGCGCGGTGATGGAGTTAGCCCAGCGGCTCTCAACCAGCCGCTGAGCTTCTGTACTGCGTGAATGTGCAGCCAGAAGCACTGCTGCGTTGCTGAGCCCTGCGCGCAAAAGTAAAACCTCGCGGGCGTGCGGGTAAGGGGCTCGTTGCTCAAGATGCAGGTCATCGCCGTCGTCCCAGCACACCACAAGACCAAGGTTTTTTACTGGCGCATAAGCCGCGGAGCGAGTACCAATCGCTACCCCCGCTTCCCCGTGCAACAAGCGCATAAAATGCCCGTAGCGGATGGTGGGGCCGTCCTCCCCCGTCAACCGGGCGATGTCACTGGCCGGCAGGAGCTCCAACATTGCGGCTTCCAAACGAGCGAGATCACGCTGATCGGGGACTACCAGCACTGCTGTTCTCCCACTTGCACGGACAGTCGCTGCCGCTTGGGCCAATAGCTCAGGCCAGCCGTCCACCCCATATCCTTGGGCCGCGCTCAGCACAGCTCTGGGCGAGTGTCCTTCGCGGAGGTGGGCCAAAAAAGCAGCCCCACTGGTGTACGCATCCCACCCCGAACTCTCCGGCAGGTCAATGTCCAGAGTCTCCGATGGGGCTTGGACTCCGGGGTAACGCACTAGATATTCTTTTTCGACACCTGCCACCCGTGGCGGCACCGCTAAGCGAATAACGTCACTGAGGGTTCCCGCATACCGCGCAGCCACCGATTCACACAAGGCAACAACATCTTCACTCAGCGCAGGTACCGGTGAGATCAGCTTTCCCAGTGGTACCAAGTCACGTTCGGCTTCGCTACTTTCAACGCGCCCCACCACAAAACCTGAGACGTCCCTGCCAGAGAAGGGAACCTTAACTCGCACACCTGCTTGAGCTGTGTCAGCCATACTCGCTGGCACCCAATAGTCGAAGGTTCGGTCCAAGTGTGGCAAGGAGGATTCAATGACCACTCGTGCAATCGGCAGGTCTGTAGCCAGAGGTACACCTGCCTTGGCAGGCAGCTTCTTAGGCGAACTAAAACCCTGGAGCAGGCTTGGCTGCCGGTACTCGGCGTTTGTGGCCTCCACGGATGCGGCGCTCGCTGAGGTGCGAGCAGTGGAGCGAGACTGATGGTCCATCATCGCTCCCCCTGCATTGTTTTAGGCGTTAAAGAAAGACTTAAGATCCTCAACACGATCAAGGCGTTCCCACGTAAAGTCTGGATCATCGCGGCCGAAGTGTCCGTGGGCTGCCGTTTTGGCGTAAATGGGGCGTTTGAGTTCCAAAGCATCAATGATGGCTCGCGGTCGTAGATCAAACACACTAGCAATTGCCTCAGAGATTTGCTCTGGATCAACCGTCTCTGTTCCGAAGGTTTCAACGTACACACCCACGGGGCGGGCCTGGCCAATGGCGTAGGCAATCTGAACTTCTGCGCGCCTTGCTAGGCCCGCAGCAACCACGTTTTTGGCTACCCAGCGCAGTGCGTAAGCTGCAGAGCGGTCAACCTTGGAGGGGTCTTTTCCGGAAAATGCTCCACCACCGTGGCGAGCGAATCCGCCGTAGGTGTCCACAATGATCTTGCGGCCGGTCAGGCCAGCATCGCCCACAGGGCCACCGATAATAAAGGGACCCGCGGGGTTCAGAATGTATTCCAGCCCTGCAACATCCAAGTTAGAAGTTGCCATCACGGGATCAATAACATGTTCGGCTAGGTCTGCTCGCAACTGGGCTAGCGAGGCGTCCTCGGCGTGCTGGCTAGAGATCACTGCCGTTTGAACACTTACCGGACGGTCGCCGTCGTAACCAACAGTGACCTGCGTTTTTCCGTCTGGGCGCAAGTACGCCAACTCGCCACTCTTGCGTACCTGGGTGAGGCGCTCAGACAAACGGTGCGCCAACCAGATGGGTGTTGGCATGTAACTGGGAGTCTCGTCGGAAGCGTAACCAAACATAATGCCTTGGTCCCCGGCACCTTGAAGATCGTACTCATCGACCATGCGGCCTTCGCGAGCTTCGACTGACCTGAAGACACCGTCAGCTATGTCGTTGGACTGCTGACCGATGGACACCGAAACCCCACAGCGGGCCCCGTCGAAGCCGTTGGCGGAGGAATCGTAACCAATACCCAAAATGGTTTGACGCACAATTTGGGGAATTTCAACGTATGCGTTGGTAGTAACTTCACCTGCAACGTGCACCAAACCCGTGGTGGCCATAGTTTCAACGGCTACGCGGGATTCGGGATCCTCCGCGAGCAAAGCGTCCAAAATCGCGTCACTAATCTGGTCACAGATTTTGTCCGGGTGGCCTTCGGTCACCGATTCGGACGTGAACTGGCGAAGTTTGGCGCTTGCATTGCTCTGCATAGGGGAAGTCACTTATCTACTCTACTAGCTGGCTACCGCGCACTCGGTTGAGCCGTAGTACAGCTCAACAATGCCGGGGGAACTCGGTTTCTATCGTGTTTTAGCGTGGAAGGGGTGCTGGTGTGGCACTTTCCAATTCGCGCCCCACTCGCGCGATGACCGCTTGGGCCACGTGTTCTTTGCTGCCTTGGACAGCGTCCGGAGCCGCTCCCCCTTGTGCCAGGATCAATACGGAATTCTCGTCTTGTCCAAACACCAAATTTGTACCTACCTGGTTGACCACCAGAAGTTCGCAGCCCTTGCGTTCTAGCTTGGCTTGGGCGTACTGAAGGACGTCAGCTTCGGCGTCGCCGGTTTCGGCAGCAAAACCCACAATCAGTCGCGGCCAGTGGCCATCACCACGCCGTTGAACAAGTTCTTGCAAAATATCCGGGTTCCGAACCAGCTCAATAGGAGCGTCTGGAGCATCCTGACGTTTTTTGATTTTACTCGCGGACACGTTCGCAGGCCGGAAATCTGCCACTGCTGCGGCCATAATGACAGCGTGAGCTTGTTCGCTTGCCTTCAGCGTGGCTTCACGAAGTTCCAAAGCTGTCTCAACAGTGCGGAGCTCTACGCGTTCGGGTGCCTGAACATCCATGTGCGCTGCAATGAAGGTCACCTGGGCGCCAGCGGCCAGTGCCGCCTTAGCAAGTGCCACGCCCTGTTTACCCGAAGACCGGTTACCCAAAAACCGCACGGGATCCAAAGGTTCACGGGTTCCACCCGCCGTGATCACTACGCGCTGGCCGGCTAGCTGGCCAGCCGAGGGCGCCGGAGTTGGCTGCTCTGCCCCGCGGTCACTGACCAGGGCCATTGCAGCGCCAAAAATCTCCTCAGGTTCCGGCAAACGTCCGGGACCGCTATCAGCGCCGGTCAAACGTCCGACGGCGGGATCAAGTACGTGAGCACCTCGCCTGCGGAGGGTGGCGACGTTCTCCACTGTGGCCGGGTGCTGCCACATTTCTGAGTGCATCGCCGGGGCGAAGAGCACGAGCCCAGACGCCATAAGCAAGGTGTTTGTGAGCAGGTCATTGGCTTGGCCGCTTGCGGCACGCGCCAGCAGGTCAGCCGTAGCCGGTGCCACGACTATCAAGTCAGCGTCGTGACCAAGACGGACATGCTGCACTTGGTCCACCGCGTCAAACACGGTGGTGCTCACTGGCTTTCCGGACAACGCTTCCCACGTGGCTATCCCTACAAACTTCAAGGAAGCTTCGGTAGGCACCACCGTGACGGAATGTCCAGACTCAGTGAAAAGTCGGAGGAGCGATGCCGCCTTGTAGGCAGCAATCCCTCCTCCGACTCCTAAAACTATTCGCACGCGCGGATCCGGAATTTACTCGGCGGATTCGATCGGGGCAGAAACCAGCAGGCCCTCGTTGATTTCACGGAAAGCAATGGAGAGCGGCTTTTCGTTCAAGTGGGTGTCTACGAGCGGGCCAACGTACTCGAAGAGGCCCTCGTGCAGCTGTGCGTAGTACGCGTTGATCTGACGTGCCCGCTTGGCACCAAAGATCACCAGACCGTACTTGGAATCGGCTGCTCCGAGGAGGGAGTCGATCGGCGGGTTGATGATGCCTTCATTGTTCGTGGACACGAATTCTCCAAAATCTGTTCTGACAATAAGTCCCGGCTTTAGCGCGGGTTAGGCGTAAGCCCCATTAGTGAAACAAGTTCGTCAGCTGCCCGGCGAACGTCGTCGTTAACGACGGTGTGGTCAAACTCCGGTTCGGCAGCAAGTTCCAGTTTAGCGGTTTCCAAGCGTCGTTGCTGTTCTTCTGGGGTTTCCGTGCCGCGTCCCACAAGTCGGCGGACCATTTCGTCCCAGCTGGGCGGGGACAAAAACACAAAACGAGCGTCCGGAACTGCTTTTTTGACCTGCCGCGCACCCTGCAAATCTATCTCCAAGAGAACGGCTTTGCCGGCTGCAACGGCGTCCTCAACACTGCTACGCAGCGTGCCATATCGGTTTTGGCCGTGGACAACTGCCCACTCAAGCATTTGACCATCAGCCACTAGCTGGTCAAACTCTTCGGCAGATTTGAAGAAGTAGTGAACTCCATCAATTTCGCCGGGCCGCGGTGCACGTGTGGTGGCAGAGACAGAAAGCCAAACCTGCGGGTAGTTATCTCGGATATACGTAGATACGGTGCCTTTGCCCACGGCGGTGGGGCCGGCGAGGACCGTTAGTCCCAGAGTCTCGCTCACATTTTCCTTAGGCTGCGCAGTTATTTGTGGTCAATAAAATTTACCAGTGCCTGACGCTGATGAATCCCAAGTCCTCTGATTCGCCGCGAGGCAGCAATGTTCAAGTCTTCCATAATTGCCGCTGCCCGAATTTTGCCAACGCCCGGAAGCGCTTCTAGAAGTTCATTCACCCGCATGCGCGCCAGGGCATGATCACTCTCTGCCGCAGTAATGAGCTCAGTGATCGACACTGAACCAGCTTTGAGTTGTTCCTTGACCCTGGCACGCGCCGCGCGCGCTTCGGCGGCCGTTTTTAGGGCTTCAAGCCGCTCCTCGGTGGTCAGTGCGCGAAGACTCACGTTATATCTCCCCCTGGGCTCATAAACAGGTGCCACAGCGGGCGGCGTGTGGACGTTTCCTGAACCTACCTGAACTCTTGGCCAGTGACCAGTGTCACAAAATAATAGTGCCACTTAAATAGCTTGGCCAGAACTACTGGGAGTAGTTCTGGCCAAGCTCAGTACCGTTTTAGGTTCGACGACGGCAAGAACGCATACGACAGGTTTAGGCCAGTGCGTCCCGGGTCCGTTCAACGGCCTGGCGAAGTCCGTTCACCGTGGGTCCAGCTGCCAAGATGTCTCGGCTTGAGGTCGCTAGAACCGCGCTGAAAGCAGAACCAAAACCGCTGCGCAGATCTGCAGCAGTTGCGCCCTGAGCGCCAAGCCCGGGGGCTAAGATGGGGCCGCGAACTGAGAGCAAATCGATTTCGAGTTCCTCGAGGAACTCCCCCACCGTTGCACCCACCACAAGGCCTACCGAACCAAGCCGGGCACCGTAGCGTTCATTCTCCGTGGCGGCGGCTTGAACAATCCGCCTTGCCACTGAATCGCGGCCACCCACGTGCTGAACCGCAGCGCCTTCTGGGTTCGAGGTCAGGGCCAGAACAAACACGCCTCGCCCCGTCTTTTCTGCCATGTCCAAGGCAGGGCGCAAAGACTCGAACCCTAAATAGGGGCTCACTGTGAGAGCGTCAGCGGCAAGTGGCGAACCATCACGAAGCCACGCATCAGCGTAGGCGGCCATGGTTGAACCAATATCTCCCCGCTTAGCGTCAGCAATGCTCAGCACCTCAGCTGCCGCCAAGTCCGCGAGGACTCTCTCAAGCACTGCCATACCTGCCGAACCGTGCCGCTCAAATAGCGCAACTTGGGGTTTGGCGGCAGCGGCAAGCCCGGCAAAGGCCTCCACAGCGGTTCGCGAGAAGCGCTCTAGCGAGGCGACGTCGTCGTTCAGCCCCCACGCCTCGAGGAGGCTTGGGTGCGGATCAATTCCCACGCACAACTGTCCGTGGGTCTCCATCGCCGTCGCCAAACGGGCTCCGAAGCTCAGTTGATCAGACACCGCTGGAAGCCTTCAACGCCGCTGCGTGCTCTTGCAAACTCGTCACCGACCATTCGTAGCTGCGTACGGCTTCGATGGCCTGAACTGCCGCGTTGAACTCGGCAACCGTGGTGATGCAGGGGATGCCGATCGAGGTTGCAGCTGCACGGAGTGCATAGCCATCGCTACGTGCTTCACCACCGGAAGGTGTGTTGAACACCATGTCGATTTCCCCAGCAATGATGAGGTCTTCGATGGTGCCTTCACCATCTGCGCTACTGCCTTCAGCAACCTTACGTACCGTCGATGCCTGAATACCGTTGCGGCGCAGAACATCCGCAGTGCCACCGGTGGAGACGATTTCGAAGCCGAGATCTGAGAGGCGCTTGACGCCCATAATCACAGCTCGCTTGTCCCGGTTCGCCACCGAGACAAATACCTTTCCTTCGGTGGGAAGGGCGTTGTTCGCAGCTGCCTGGCTCTTAGCGAACGCTGTATCAAAGTGCTTGTCGATACCCATCACTTCACCCGTGGAGCGCATTTCCGGGCCCAGAAGCGAGTCAACAACAGTGCCCTCCGGGGTACGGAAGCGGCTAAATGGCAGCACAGCTTCCTTGACTGCAACCGGTGCGTCCAACGGCAGCGTAGAACCATCGCCGGTTTCTGGGAGCATCTTGTATGCGGTGCGCAACTGGTGAATGGTCACACCGGTACCAATCAAGGCTGCTGCCTTTGCCATCTGCACTCCCGTTGCCTTGGAAACAAACGGAACGGTGCGCGAGGCGCGTGGGTTTGCTTCCAAAACGTAGAGCACATCCGAGGCAAGTGCGAACTGAATATTGATCAGACCGCGTACCCCGACACCCTCGGCGATGGCGCGGGTAGCAACCCGAACGCGCTCGATCACGTTGTTGCCCAAGGTGATAGGGGGCAACACACAAGCGGAGTCACCGGAGTGAATGCCGGCCTCTTCGATGTGCTCCATAATCCCGCCAAGGTACATGTCAGTACCGTCAAAGAGCGCGTCAACGTCAATCTCAACCGCGTCCTCAAGGAAGCGGTCAATGAGTACCGGGTGATCGGGGGTGATCTCAGTGGCGTTGGCAATGTAGCGCGAGAGGTTGGCCTCGTCGTAAACGATTTCCATGCCGCGTCCGCCCAAAACATAGGACGGGCGGACCAGAACCGGGTAGCCGATTTCGTCAGCGATCTTTTTGGAATCCTCAAAGGAAACTGCTGTGCCGTTTTTAGGTGAAACCAACCCGGCCTGGTCCAGAACACGTGAGAACGCACCGCGGTGCTCAGCCAAGTCGATGGCTTCAGGAGACGTGCCAAGGATCGGAACACCGGCATCGGCGAGTTGCTGCGCGAGCTTGAGCGGTGTCTGACCGCCGAGCTGAACGAACACACCCATCACACCACCGGTGCGCTCTTCCGCGGCGATGACCTCAAGGACGTCCTCAAGGGTCAGCGGCTCAAAGTACAAACGTGTGGAGACGTCGTAGTCAGTGGAGACAGTCTCAGGGTTGCAGTTGACCATCACAGTCTCGTAGCCAGCCTTGCGCAGGGCCATGGAAGCATGAACGCATGAGTAGTCAAACTCAATGCCCTGACCAATACGGTTAGGGCCAGAGCCCAGAATGATCACTGACGGCTTGGCGTGCAGCGCAACCTCGTCCTCCTCGTCGTAAGAGGAGTAGTGGTAGGGGGTGTACGCGGCAAACTCTGCGGCGCAAGTATCCACCGTTTTGTACACCGGACGGATACCCAATGCCTGACGAACACCCCGCACCACTGCCTCAGCGTTGTGCGTCAAAGCACCAATCTGCTCATCAGAGAAGCCGTGGCGCTTTGCCTTCTGAAGCATCTCGGCGTTGAGCGAGCCGGCCTGGCGGATCTCCACCGAGATCTCGTTAAGGAGCTGGAGCTGATCCAGGTACCAAGGATCAATCTTGGTGGCTGCGTAGAGGTCTTCCACGCTAGCTCCCCCAAGCAAGGCGCGCTGAACCTGTGAGAGGCGTTCCGTCGTCGGACGTTTTGCCTTTTCAATGAGTTCTGCAACTTCCCACTCCGGAACCGGCGTGAAGTCTAGCGACGCGCCCTTTTGCTCAAGGGAACGAAGAGCCTTTTGGAGCGCCTCAGTGAAGTTACGACCCATAGCCATAGCTTCACCCACCGATTTCATAGTGGTGGTCAAGGTGTCATCAGCGGCCGGGAACTTCTCAAACGCAAAGCGCGGAACCTTGACCACAACGTAGTCAAGGGTCGGCTCAAAGGAAGCCGGAGTTTTCTGCGTGATGTCGTTGGGAATCTCGTCCAAGGTGTAGCCGAGCGAAAGCTTGGTGGCGATCTTGGCGATGGCAAAACCGGTTGCTTTGGAGGCGAGGGCCGAAGAACGAGACACACGCGGGTTCATCTCAATCACCACAACGCGCCCAGTGCTCGGTTCAATGGCGAACTGGATGTTGCAGCCACCGGTATCCACACCAACCTCACGAATCACGGCAATAGCGATGTCACGCAGTCGCTGGTATTCGCGGTCCGTCAGGGTCAATGCTGGGGCAACAGTGATCGAGTCACCGGTGTGGACACCCACCGGGTCAAAGTTTTCGATCGAGCAGACAACCACCACGTTGTCGTTCTTGTCGCGCATCATTTCGAGTTCGTACTCTTTCCACCCGAGGATGCTCTCTTCAAGTAGAACCTCAGAAGTGGGGCTGTACTGCAGGCCCTGGCCCACAATTCGACGCAAGTCCTTCTCGTCGTACGCAAGGCCTGAGCCCAAACCGCCCATGGTGAATGAGGGGCGTACCACCATGGGGTAACCCAAATCCTCAGCCGCTTTGATGGCCTCGTCGATGGTGTGAATGATGTGGCTGCGAGCCGATTCGGCGCCACAACGCTCAACAACACCCTTGAACTTTTCGCGATCCTCACCGAGCTCAATCGCTGCAATGTTGGCACCGATGAGTTCAACGTTGTACTTGGCCAGTACACCGTTTTTGTCCAAAGCAATGGCGGTGTTCAGTGCCGTCTGTCCACCCAAGGTGGGCAATACGGCGTCGGGCCGTTCCTTGGCAATAATCTTCTCAACCACTTCGGGGGTGATCGGTTCCACGTATGTGGCATCGGCAAACTCGGGGTCCGTCATAATCGTGGCCGGGTTGGAGTTGACCAGAATAACTCGCAGCCCTTCCTCTTTGAGGACGCGCAGGGCCTGGGTGCCGGAATAGTCAAACTCTGCAGCTTGGCCAATAACAATGGGTCCGGAGCCAATAACAAGGACGCTTTTGAGATCTGTACGCTTGGGCATTACTTGGAGTCCTTCTGCTTGCTGGAAGCCATCAGATCGATGAAACGGTCAAAAAGGTAAGCGGCATCGTGCGGGCCGGCCGCGGCTTCGGGGTGATACTGAACTGAAAACGCCGGGATATCCAAGCAAGCAAGCCCTTCAACCACGTCGTCATTGAGGCTGACGTGGGAAACTTCAACCCGGCCGTAACGCGACTCTGGAGCCGTTGTGGCACCCTTCATCGGGGCATCTACGGCGAAGCCGTGGTTCTGCGAAGTGATCTCCACTTTGCCGGTCTTCCGGTCAAGAACGGGCTGGTTGATTCCACGGTGGCCGTACCGCAGTTTGTAAGTGCCGAATCCTAGAGCACGGCCTAAGATCTGGTTTCCAAAGCAAATACCGAAGTACGGAACTTTGGCGTCCAAGACAGAGCGGAGCAGGGAAACCTGCTGGTCTGCCGTGGCAGGATCGCCAGGGCCGTTTGACATAAAGAAGCCATCCGGGTTCACTGCCTGAACGTCTTCAAGTGTGGAGGTAGCAGGCAGAACATGTACCCGCACGCCACGCTCAGCAAAACGGACGGGCGTCATGGCTTTGATACCGAGGTCAATCGCAGCGATGGTGTAGGCGGGCTCGCCTTCCCAGCCGTAATCTGCGGGCTCTACGACGTAGGCCTCATCAACTGAAACTTCCTCGGCCAGCCGTGCACCTTCCATAGGTGCACTGGCCTTCACCTGCGCCAGCAGTTCAGCCTCAGAGGCTTGGGCAGCTGCACCAGAGAAGATGCCGGCGCGCATGCTTTTGTGTTCACGCAAGTGGCGGGTGATGGCACGAGTGTCTACGCTCTGGATGCCAACAATGCCCTGCTCCACCAGCTCTTCGTCAAGGGAACGCTCGGAGCGCCAGTTCGACGGGCGGCGTGCAGCGTCACGCACCACATAACCAGCCACCCAAATACGCCGAGATTCAGCGTCTTCTTTATTAACGCCCGTGTTTCCAATGTGCGGTGCCGTCTGGACAACGATCTGGCGCGCATAAGAAGGATCGGTGATGGTTTCTTGGTAACCCGTCATGCCGGTGGCAAAAACAGCCTCTCCCAGACTGGTCCCAACCGCGCCGTAACTGCGCCCCTTGAAAATTCGGCCGTCTTCGAGAACCAGCACCGCAGGGGTATCTGTTGCTGCTCGGGTGGAATCTGTAGTCACTGTTCCCTCTTGTTCACTGTGTGTTGCTTCAATTTCCACGGCTGACCTCATCTGAGTTCTCCGCGGGAAGAATATTGTTTGGAATCAAAGTGGCGATCGCGTCAAGGACTTGTTCGCGCTGTTGCACCACACGAACCCGGAAGCCCGTGTCCACTTCCTTGTCTCCGAGCCACCATGAAATCACCGTTAGCCCGTTATTAGCCACGAACTTTCCGGCCATCCCAGACTCGGTGCGGACTCCGGTGAGTTTGGTGCTGCTGATATAAATGGCCGAGGCACCGGCACGGTCAATCACGATCCCACCCGGGTACACGTGTAGTTCACCGAGGGTGCGAATACCCAGCGAATGAACGGCGATTCGGTCCAGCCAGTCCCCCGCACTGGTGGTGGCCACGTACTGACCAGCAACGCTCAATGATGCATCACCGAGGTGTTCTGGTAGGGGTTCCAAAGCTTGGACGTCGGACTGGCGTTTGAGGCGGTTCCGCCACCCCACACCGAGCAATGCGATAACTGCCAGGGCTACCAGCAGCATGACTATGCCGGGGATAATTTTGTCCACTAGTTCACCGAACTTTCGGCACCAGTAACACGGTACGGCGTGTTGAGTTTGCCGTTCAGCACGGTTGGATGGCCTCGGAAGAACGTTGCCTGAACCGCACCGGGAAGTTCCCGGCCTGCGAAAGGTGAGTTGCGGCCCATAGTGGCCATCTTATTAGGGTCTACGGTCCAGCGGGCAGCCGGGTCCACCAAAATGACGTTTGCCGGTTCGCCAACCTCAAGCGGTCGGCCCTGATCCGGGAGGCGTCCGATGGCTGCCGGGGCCGTGGACGTCACACGAGCGAAGTCCGCCCAACTCATCAAACCAGTTTCAATCATGGTGGCCTGGACTACCGAAAGCGCCGTTTCCAGACCAGTCATACCCATGGCTGCCTGGGCCCATTCACAGTCTTTGTGCTCGCTGGGGTGCGGGGCGTGGTCTGTCCCAATCACGTCAATGGTGCCGTCTGCCAGGGCCGCACGCAATGCGTGGACGTCTGTTTCGGTTCGCAGCGGCGGGTTCACTTTGTACACCGGGTTGTAGCTACGTACTAATTCATCGGTGAGTAGCAAGTGGTGCGGAGTGACTTCCGCTGTGACGTTGATGCCGCGCTGCTTGGCCCAGCGAATGATTTCTACCGAACCTGCTGTTGAAACGTGGCACACGTGCAATCGAGAATCAACGTGTTGGGCCAGCAGGACATCCCGAGCAATGATGGATTCTTCGGCGACGGCCGGCCAGCCGGTTAAGCCGAGTACCGAAGACACAATACCTTCGTTCATTTGCGCCCCAGCGGTTAGCCGAGGTTCTTGGGCGTGCTGGGCAATAACGCCGTCGAACGCTTTCACGTACTCCAGCGCCCGGCGCATCAGGACCGGATCGTGGACGCATATACCGTCGTCTGAAAACATCCGCACTTGAGCACGCGAATCGGCCATGGCACCAAGCTCGGCCAACTGCTCGCCGGCCAGTCCCACTGTGACAGCACCTACTGGACGAACGTCCACCCAACCGGCGGCGATGCCGAGGCTGTGAACCTGCTCAACAACACCCGCGGTGTCAGCAACAGGGTTGCTGTTGGCCATCGCGTGGACAGCCGTGTAACCGCCCAGCGCGGCTGCTTGAGTACCGGTCTCTACTGTCTCGGCGTCTTCGCGCCCTGGTTCACGCAAGTGAGTGTGAACATCCACCATGCCCGGAAGGGCTACCAGCCCGGCTGCGTCAATGACCGTGGCATTTTGCGCATCGGCATGGTTGGAGGCGTCATCGCCGATTGCTGCGATAACGCCACCGGAGATAAGTAGGTCAGCTGTGCGTTCGCCAAGAATCGAGGCGCCTTTGATCAAATAGCTCGTGGTCATTACTGGCTCGCTTTCGCTGAAGAAGATAGGGCGCTTGCGTCCGTCGTGTGCTGAAGACCGCCTGACATCAAGAGGTACAGGCTAGCCATCCGAACCGAAACGCCGTTGCGTACCTGGTCCAGGACTGTAGAACGCGGGGAATCTGCAGCGGCTGAAGAAATCTCCAGCCCGCGGTTCATGGGCCCCGGGTGCATGATGATGGTGTCTTTGAGACCGAGTGTGTCCAGTGCGTGCAAACGTGAATCGTCGAATCCCCAGCGCCGCGAATATTCACGGACCGATGGGAAGAATGAGGCATTCATTCGCTCGCCTTGAACCCGAAGCATCATCATCGCGTCGATACCACCTTCGATGACTGCGTCGAGGTCGTAGCTGACCGCGCACGGCCAAGATTCGACGCCGATAGGCAGGAGAGTGGGCGGGGCCACCAAGGTTACGTGCGCTCCGAGCGTGTGAAGTAGCCACACATTCGATCGGGCCACGCGTGAGTGCAAGACGTCCCCAGCGATAGCCACCCGCATACCGGCAAGGTCCGCGCCGATGGATGCTTTTCCGGAAAGCTTGCTCCAGTGCCTGCGCATGGTAAATGCGTCTAAGAGGGCTTGGGTTGGGTGCTCGTGTGTGCCGTCGCCAGCATTGATAACAGCGGCGTCAATCCAGTCAGTATTGGCGAGCCGTTGCGGCGCCCCGGATGCCCAGTGCCTAATCACTACGGCATCTGCGCCAATGGCGGCCAGAGTCTGCGCCGTGTCCTTGAGTGATTCGCCCTTGGAGACTGAGGAGCCCTTGGCTGAAAAATTGATAACGTCCGCTGAGAGTCGCTTGGCTGCAGCTTCGAAGGAGATTCGGGTCCGGGTTGAGTCCTCGAAAAAGAGGTTCACTACGGTTCGGCCTCGAAGTGCTGGAAGCTTTTTGACTTCCCGTTCGCCAACGTGAGCCATTTCTTCGGCGGTGTCCAAAATTCGAACAGCGTTTTCTAGGCTCAGGTCTTGAGTTGAGAGTAGGTGCTTCACAGGCTGCCCTCGATAACAACCTCGTTGTTGCTGGGACCATCGACTTCTTCGAGGTGGACCCGGACTTTTTCCTCACTTGAGGTGGGAAGGTTCTTACCTACGTGATCGGCGCGGATCGGTAGCTCCCGGTGACCACGGTCAACCAAAACAGCGAGGCGTACTGCCCGGGGGCGGCCAAGATCTACTAAGGCGTCTAGTGCTGCTCGGATGGTGCGTCCGGAATAGAGGACGTCATCTACGAGGACCACTACTTTGCCGTCAATTCCGCTTTGTGGAAGTTGAGTTGGCAATGGAGGCCGTGTTGGCTGCCGGGCAAGATCATCCCGGAACATGGTGACGTCCAATTGGCCGGTGATTGCTTCGGGATCAACACTAGGATCCGCCGCTGCAATTCTTGCGGCCAGACGCTGGGCTAGCGGATAACCACGGCGAGGGATACCCAACAGGACCAAGTCCTTAGGGCCCTTGTTAGCCTCGAGAATTTCATGGGCGATACGGGTGAGCGCTCGGTCAATATCCGCCTGGTTTAATACAACCCGTTGCGGATGCTGCCCTTCGTTGACATTTGTCACCGTTCGTTCTCCCCTTTCCCCGCCTCACAGGACGGAATTAAAAAAGGATGATTGCGGTTCCCAAACTATCACAATAGACACCTCGTATAGCTGTAGGAACTACTAGGCTGTGAGCCATGAGTATGCAGCAACCGTGGAACAACCCGGGTACTACACGGCTTCAACCCGTATGGACACAGCCCTTACCGGCGGCCGCCGAGAAGCCACTAAACGCTACCACTTTGATTCTTTCGATCGGTGGTGGTGTGCTTGCCTTTGCCAGCCTGGTCTTTGTTCTACCGTTTCTTCTGCGAAACACCGGGACCAGCGGCTTCTTCTATGGATTTCTAGCGTCACTAGTGCCGTTGGCCGTTGTTCTAGGGGCCGTGTATTTGATGGATCGTTGGGAGCCAGAACCCAAGCGGCTGCTAGTTTTTGCCCTGCTCTGGGGCGCCACAGTATCCATCGCCACCACCACTCTCATTCAGCCAACATTCATGGCCCTCTTTGGACCTCGTGGCGGTAGCAAAACCGAGTACCTCAACTTCCTAGCCACCGTTGAAGCGCCAGTGGTTGAAGAATTTTCAAAGTCTTTAGGTCTGCTCGTTCTAATCTTGGTGGCCCGTAAGTATTTTGACGGCCCGGTGGATGGTGTGGTTTTTGCGTTTACCATCGCGGCCGGCTTTGCCTTCACCGAGAACATCCTCTACTTCGGCCGCCAGTATGCCGAGTCAGCCACTGTTGGCCCAGACTTTTGGGTTTTGGTGTTTATGCGTGGCATTCTCTCGCCATTCGCCCATGCAATCTTCACTGGAACCACCGGCCTCTTAATGGGCCTAGCGGCACGCCAGTGGAATACCGCTTTGTCTGTAGCCGCCTTTGTGGTGGGTTTGATCCCCGCCATGTTCTTGCATAACCGCTGGAATAGCATGGGCGAAGACTTTCTTTGGCTCTACCTTGTGGTCCAGTTCCCCATCTTTGTGGCTGCCGTTGTGGGATTCATTCTTCTGCGAGTCCACGAATCAAAACTTACCCGTAAGCGCCTGAGCGAGTACGCCGCCGCGGGCTGGTTTACCCCGCAAGAAGTTCAAATGTTGGCCACGGGAGCCGGTCGCAAGGCAGCCCGCCGTTGGTCCCAAAGTGTGGGACGTTACGAGCCCATGAAGGCCTTTATTCGAGCCGCGACTTCCCTCGCGTTCACCCGCCAGCGTATGTACAGCGGGCGGAGTATCAACGACCACCAGCGTGATGAGCAGCGGCTCTTGGAGCAGATCACGGTGCTGCGCGCCGCCGTCGTGAATTAGTTCCAGACCGAATTAGTTCCTCTACGAATTGGTGAGTGAGCACTAGCGCTTAACTAAAAAGTGGCGGACCCTGAGGTCCGCCACTTTTTAGTTACTGATGACTTAGTTGTCTAAGCGAGCAAACTCGGTTTGAGCTGCTGCAAACGGCCCAAAAGGCCATTGATAAACGCAGGAGATTCATCGGTGGAGAGCGTTTTGGCCAAGGCCACTGCTTCGCTAACGGCCACGTTGTCCGGCACGTCATCGTTGTACAGAAGTTCCCAGGTGCCAATCCGCAAAAGGATCCTGTCCACGTTCGGCATACGCTCGAGGGTCCAGCCCTGCGCGTACGTGGTCAAGAACTCATCAATCGTTTCCTGCATGGAAACTACGCCTTCTACGATTTCCATCGTGTAAGGGTTAATGATCTGATCCGTCTTCTCACGACGGTCACGCATTACGTCAAACGCCGAAACCGAACGCTGCTCGGCTTCGAAGAGTACATCCAACGCCCGGTTACGGGCTTTACTGCGGGCACTCACTATTCGCTGACTCGTCCCAGGTAAGAACCGTCACGGGTGTCAACCTTTACGCGTGTACCCTGCTCAACAAACAAGGGGACCTGGATTTCGTAGCCGGTCTCCACCGTTGCCGGCTTGGTGCCTGCCGAGGAGCGGTCGCCCTGAAGGCCCGGCTCGGTGTAGGTGATTTCCAAGGTAACGCTGGCAGGAAGTTCCAAGTACAAGGGAGCCCCGTCGTGCATAGCGATCACAACGCTCTGGTTCTCGAGCATAAAGTTAGCTGCGTCGCCAACAGTCTCCGCCGTAACGGTGAGCTGGTCGTAGTCCTGAACGTCCATAAAAACGTAGTCAGCACCATCCTGGTACAGGTAGGTGTAGTCACGGCGGTCAACAGTTGCGGTCTCGATCTTGGCGCCAGCGTTGAACGTTTTGTCAACCACCTTGCCGGAGAGCACATTGCGCATCTTGGTGCGGACAAAAGCGCCACCCTTGCCAGGCTTAACGTGCTGGAATTCAATGACGTTCCAGAGATTCCCCTCAAGCTTGAGGACTGTACCGTTCTTGATGTCGTTGGTGCTTGCCACTGTGTCTCTCTCTGTTGACCGGCTGCTCAGTCGGGCGGACCCAGAGCCCGAGCGCCCGTGTTTATCAAAAATCCAAGAACTATTCTAGCTGGAATAACAGCCAAGCGGGGACGAGCCCTCCCCAGTACCCGGTTAGGAAGCTTCATCCAGACTAATACGGGCCTGGTGAAGCGCAATGGTGGAGGAATAGATCAACGCAGCATCGGCAGAGACTGCAACGCGCAAATCCAGTGCCTTTTCGAAGCAATCCACGGCCCGGGCGTAGTCACCCAAGCCAAAATAGGTGTTCCCCAAGTGCTGGCGAATAAAGGCCTCTTGCTCTTGACCTTGGTACTCAGCGAGCAAATACTTCAACCGCTCCACTGAACGCTCAAACCGTCCCGAAGCATACAAAAGTTCGGCGTCTAGCAGCAATAAATCAAAGGACTCTGGTTCGTGGAAACGAGCCTCGGCCAAAATCTCCGCGGCCTCGGATATTTTTCCGCGGGTCATCAGAACAAACACTTTGTCCGCTGGACGGTCTGACGCGGCTAACGCGCGATCACACATGTCTTGATCAACCACTTCAACCCGGCGGGTTAGCGGGTTAACTTTGATGCCCGGGAAACCTGACTCGGGCCATTCGGAAGTGCTGAGTTTTAAGGATTCAGAATCCATTACTGTGCAATCTCCTGATAGGCGGCAAAAAGCAGAGAAGTGTCTGGCACGTCCAGGATGCCAGGACGGCCTACCCCATCAAGGACCACAAAACGGAGCAAGTCGCCGCGAGCTTTTTTGTCTCGGCGCATTCCGTCCAAGAGCCCAGCCCAACGGTCTTTGCGGTAGCTCACAGGCAAACCAAGCAATTCCAGAATGGTGCGGTGACGGTCAGCATCTTCATCAGACAAGCGGCCCACACTACGTGCCAGTTCTGCGGCGAACATCATGCCCACTGACACTGCAGCCCCGTGACGCCATGAGTAGCGTTCAACCAGTTCAATAGCGTGACCCAGGGTATGTCCGTAGTTCAGAATCTCGCGCCGGCCGGACTCCTTGAGGTCCTCGGACACTACCTCTGCTTTGACCCTGATAGCTCGCTCGATGAGTTCGCGCAGCACCTCTGAAGCGGGATCCATAACCTCGTTAGGGTGTGCCTCAATCAGATTCAGGATCTCTGGATCAGCAATAAACCCACACTTAACAACTTCTGCCAATCCCGAGATCAACTCGTTTTTGGGCAACGTCTGGAGCGTATCCAAGTCCACTAGAACACCGGCTGGCGGGTGGAATGATCCCACCAAGTTTTTACCTTCAGCGGTGTTAATCCCAGTTTTGCCACCCACAGAAGCATCAACCATGCCCAACAAAGAGGTGGGCATGTGAACGACCTTAACTCCGCGCAACCAAGTGGCAGCCACAAAACCGGCCACGTCGGATACTGCGCCACCACCCACCGAGACAATGGCATCGGAGCGGGTGAAGTCATTCTGGCCCAAAACCTGCCAGCAGAACGCTGCAACCTGAATGTGCTTTCCCTCTTCAGCGTCAGGGATCTCAGCCGTAACGGCCGTATACCCTTGCCGTTCGAGGTCTTCACGAACCGCGTCACCGGTAATCCGCAGAGCGCGCGGGTGGATGACCAACACACGCTTGACGCGCTGTGTCAGGAGTTCTGGAAGGTGAGCCAAAAGACCGCGCCCTACAACGACGTCGTAATTTTCCGAAGACTGGGCCCCGGTGACCTTAATGACGGTTTGTTCAGTACTCACTTTTGCTCTTCTTCCTGGGCCGCTTCTAAGCCATGCCCTGGTGTGTGGAAGTCCTGCAGCTTCTGCTCCAGGCCACGCGCCAATTCCTCAATAGTTCCCTTGCGAACGTCATACACAATGTCTGCAAGCCTTTCATAAACCGGTCGGCGAACGTCCATTAGCTCGATCCACCGGCTGATGGCATCGCCATTGAGCATGGGCCGGCCGGAATTGCGCAAGATCCGCTCGCGAACCGTCTCCAAGTCACCTTCGAGATAAACAACGGTGCAATCGGCCAAGAGTTGCTGGGTACCGGTATCGAGGACCGCTCCCCCGCCCAAAGAGATGACAGTGCTGCGCTGCCGTGCGGCTTCTAGGCTGGCTGAAACTTGCCGGGCCTCAATATCCCGGAAACCAATTTCGCCTCGGGCCGAGAAAATCCCCTCGATGGAGCCATGCTCAGCAACGATTGACGCGTCTGTGTCAACAAACTCGGCACCACAAAGCACGGCGAGCTGCTGGCCAATCGCAGACTTCCCCACAGCCATCGGACCAATCAGCACCACAGGCACTGGGAAAGCGGCCGATGTGGCAGCCCCAAAGGCATCGCGGACGTGCCCACCCCGGCGGTGAGCTTCGCGACGGTGACTATGCGGTGATTGAGCGGCTGACTGTTTCACTAGCTCGAAGCGGAACTGAGCGATGCCGGGATCGACTCTAGGTAGCTCTTAAGGTTCCGGGCCGTCTCAGCGATCGAGTCGCCGCCAAATTTCTCGCTAACTGCCTCTGCTAGAACAAGCGCCACCATGGCTTCAGCCACTACGCCGGCAGCTGGTACGGCACACACGTCAGAACGCTGGTGGTGAGCCTTTGCGGCATCGCCTGTAGCAACATCAATCGTCTTGAGGGCCCGCGGTACCGTGGCAATTGGTTTCATGGCAGCGCGAACACGCAGTACGTCGCCAATGCTCATACCGCCTTCAATACCTCCAGCACGGTTGCTGGTGCGGACTGCTTTACCGTTTGCGTCCTTAACAATCTCGTCGTGCGCGGCTGAGCCACGACGGCTTGCGGTCAAGAAGCCATCGCCAACTTCAACACCCTTAATAGCTTGGATACCCATCAGGGCACCGGCAAGCCGAGCGTCCAAACGACGGTCCCAGTGCACGTAGCTGCCGAGTCCTGGCGGCAGACCGTAGACAACTACCTCCACTACACCGCCGAGGGTTTCGCCCTCTTTGTGAGCGGCGTCCACCTCGGCAACCATGGCGTGTGAGGTTTCACGGTCAAAACAACGCAACGGATCTGCGTCCAGCATCAAGACATCCGAAGGCTGCGGCAATGGCTTCCCCTCGGGAACAGCCACATTGGCAATAGCTACCGTGTGGCTCACAAGTTCGATGCCCAATTGCTTGAGCATGCGTGAAGCCACAGTACCAAGGGCCACTCGCGCGGCGGTTTCGCGTGCACTGGCTCGTTCCAAGACTGGACGAGCCTCAGAGAAGCCGTACTTTTGCATGCCGGTAAAGTCAGCGTGCCCTGGCCGGGGCCGGGTGAGAGGAGCGTTGCGTGCCTGCTCGGCGAGAACTGACTCATCCACAGGGTCAGCAGACATAATCTGCTCCCACTTTGGCCATTCGGTATTGGCCACTTGGATGGCCACCGGACCACCCTGAGTCAGGCCATGGCGAACTCCGCCCACAATTGTGACTTCGTCTTGCTCGAACTTCATTCGGGCACCGCGGCCGTAGCCGAGGCGCCGGCGAGCTAAGGCCTCTTGAATGTCCCCACTGGTGAGTTCAACTCCAGCAGGTACGCCTTCAACAATTCCCATAAGTGCCGGGCCATGGGATTCACCGGCGGTCAACCAACGCAACATCGTTCTATCCTGCCATGTCTGAAAGATTGGACTAGCGTCGAGGAGCCCCAACTGAGTCGCACATCACATCTATGACATGGCCGCTGACACGCTCCGGAGCGCCGGTAAACATTTTCACTTGCTCCACCGCTTGATACAAAAGCATCTCAAGACCGGGGACAATCGTCCCTCCAGCCTGCTGCCAGGCAGCCGCCAAAGCGCTGGGCCAAGGCTCATAAGCGGCGTCTAAGAGGATCCTGCCACTTGCCTGAGCAGCGGAAGAAAGTTGACCAAATTCATCAGCCAAAAAGTCGCCTGCTTGGGGCGGCAAGGTAGAAATAACGACGTCGTACTCGGCCAAATTCGATGCTGCACCGTTGAAGTCACGGACTGTGATTGTGGTTCCAATTGCGGCCGCCGCACTTATAACGTCATCCGCTCGGCTGCGGTTCCGGACCAGCACATCCACCGAGGAGGCCGCCAGCTCAGCCGCTGCCGCCACAGCAGCTATGGCGGTGCCCCCACCGCCGAGAATTGCGACGCGCGGCTCCTGCACCACGTTCACGTACCGCAAGGCGTTCACAATCCCGGCGACGTCGGTGTTGTAGCCCACCAACCGCCCGCCTCGAACCACCACGGTATTAACAGCACCGAGGATTGCCGCGATGCCGGACACCTCATCTAGTTCACTGACGATTGCCCGTTTGAGCGGCATGGTTACCGATAGTCCGCACCAGTTCTCATTGGCTCGAACTCGAGCTACCAGCTCAGGCAGTCCTTGGTCGGTAACGTCAATCCGTTCATATCCGATCTCCAGCCCCAGCGCCTTGTACGCTGACAAGTGCAATGCCGGGGACTTTGAGTGTCCAATAGGGTGCCCTAGAACGGCTGCGCGTTGATTCACGAGCAACGCCCTGCGTGAGCTTCGCACCACGCAGTGTATTGACTTACGTAGCCGTTGTGTTCCTCGAGGGTTTTCGCGAACTTTGTCTCACCGGTGTCCAAATTAACGGTGACCCAATAGAGGTAGTCGTTACTATCTGGTTTGGCTGCCGCGTCCAAGGCCGACTTTCCGGGCGAACCGATGGGGCCCACTGGAAGCCCGGTGTGGGCGTAAGTGTTGTAGAGGTTGGACTTGTCCGCTTTCTCTTCAGGCGTCAATTCGTAGCTCTTGCGTCCCAAACCGTACGTGACCGTTGCATCCGATTGGATAAAGCCGTTGGTCTGATCATTGGGCTTGAGCCGGTTGTAGATGGCCCCGGCGACTGTGGGGTAATCTGCCTTGCCACCTTCAGCCTGGAGAATACTCGCGATCGTCACAATGTCGTACTGCTTTTGAGGGTCAGTGACGCCTTGGCTCTTCAGTTCCTCGAGTGTGGAAGTCACCAGCTTTTGCAAAACTGCCTTAGCAGTGGTGTCTAGCGGGAAGCGGTACTCCCCCGGCATCAGGAATCCTTCAAGGTTCTTGGCCTTAGCCGGTACACCGAATTGAGCCGGAGCATTGGAGAGCTTCTGCAGCTCTGCCACCGAGAACCCAGTGCCCTTGGAGATAGCGGCGAGCGATTCGTTGATACGCAGGCCGGCGTTCAGCGCGAAGTAGAACACCTTTCCCGCGTTCTTGTCCTGAAGGACCGCAACGGCGTCGGAGGCTTTCATTTCTTTTTTGAACTGGAAATTGCCCGGGCTCAAGGTGGCTCCGGCGTTGTTGAATTCGTCCAAGAATGTTTCAGCGTCTGCAATCACGCCAGCGTCTTTAAGCGCAGTGGCTACCTGCCGAGGACCGGCACCCTGCTGAACCTCAATGGTTTCTGAGCCTGAGCCTGGTCCTGGGTAATCCTTCACAGCATCTAGGCCAAAGAGCGGCCGCAAAAACTGCACACCCACCACAATGGCCACCACAATCACGGCAAGCGCGATCAATAACGCCCAAATACCTCGACGACGGCGGGCCTTGGGGCTGGGGCCCGAAGGCAGGACTACAGCTTCCGCCGGCAAAAAACCGTGTTCTTCGGTCATTTGCCCTTCAGAGGCAAGGTGTTGCTGGGGCAAGACTTCCTCGTGCTGAGTCTCGTCGAAGTACTCCTCGCCGGCAGAACCTTCATCCGCATAAAGTTCGTCTGTATGAGGATCCTCGGCGTGAAGGTCATCAGCCTTGTACTCTTCGGCGTGAAGTTCGTCCGTAGAAGGCTCAGCACCAGCAGTTGGCGGCTGGCTCGGCAGGGCGGGAAGAGCCGATTCAGGGAGACGGTCGCGCTCCATGGCGCGCAGTTCCTTGCGAGACAGCGGAATTCCGCCCTCAGGGTGTGCCGCTGACGGATCGTTATTGTCCGGACCCACTGGTATCCGCCTCTCTGTGCTCGGTTGACTCTAATGAGGTCACCCGAACCGGCGTCCCCACGTCAGCGCCCCGGGATTTCTGCATATCGATAGCATGCTGGAGAATTCCAGCAGCCGCCACCTGATCAACTACTTTACGATGATCCCTGCTACTGACTCCAGCTTCGTGCAGTGATCGGTGCGCCGAAACCGTGGTCAGACGTTCGTCAACCATGCGCACCTCCACTGTGGATCCGGCTGCTGCCAGGCCCTCCGCTAGGAGCTCCGCATAGTCATAAGCCATGCGGGCCGAAGCGTGCTCCTCGCCCTTCATGGTTCGAGGCAGGCCAACAAAGACCTCCACAACGTTGAGATCTTGAATATGTTTGAGGATCACCGCGACGTCGGTGTTCTTCTTGGAATTGCGCGCCACAGTTTTGAACGGTGTCGCCAGAATTGAATCCGGATCACACATTGCCAACCCCACGCGGACTGTTCCTACATCAACGCCAAGTTTGACGCCATGCGGGAAGTCCGCGTCAGGGCCAGAATCAAACAACTGGCGCTACCGCTTCGCAATGGCATCAACGATGCCAGCCAATGCGGTAGGGATCGCCGAAGCATCCGTACCACCACCTTGAGCAACATCATCCTTGCCGCCACCGCCACCGCCGAGAACACCTGCCGCATAGCGGACAAGTGCACCAGCTTTGACCCCTGCACTCCGAGCGGCCTCATTGGTAGCCACCAAAATAATGGGGCGATCGTTACTGACACCGGCTACCGCCACGGTTGCAGCTCCGTCGCCAAGGCGAGACCGAAGGTCCATGGCCAAGGAACGGACATCGTCCGCGCCGCCAACGGCACCGGCGTTGTGGGCAATGACCCGCACGCCAGAAGCGTCTACAGCCGTGCCAACCAGGTTTGCAGCTGCTGCGCTGAGCTGTTCCTTGCGCAAACGCTCGAGTTCCTTCTCAGTGCTCTTGAGCTTGCTCAAGGTAGCCGAAATACGCTCAGCCAATTGTCCCGAGGGGACCTTAAGCATGTCCGTGAGCTCAGTGACCAAAGCACGCTCAGCAGCCAAGTGGCGGAACGCATCCATGCCCACAAAAGCTTCAACACGGCGGTTTCCTGAACCAACCGACTGCTCACCAAGCAGCGACAAGCTACCAATCAGTGAAGTCTGAGAAACGTGGGTACCACCACACAGTTCACGCGACCACGCGCCGTCGATCTCTACAACACGGACTTCGCTGCCATAGTTTTCGCCGAACAGTGCCATAGCGCCAAGAGCTTTAGCCTCTGCGAGGCCCATAATCTTGGTGTCCACGGTGAAGTTGTTACGGATGGCGAGGTTAGCTACTTCCTCAATTTCAGAACGGGTAGCAACGCTGAGACCTTCACCCCAAGAGAAGTCAAAGCGCAAGTATCCAGCCTTGTTGAATGAACCACGCTGGAGCGCTTCCGGGCCAAGAATCTGGTGCAGTGCAGCGTGAACAATGTGTGTCCCGGTGTGGGCCTGCTCGCCAGCCCGGCGACGCTCACGGTCAACGGCTGTCTGAACTAGAGCGTCTGAAGAGATTTCACCTTCACGCACCACTGCTTTGTGAACACTCAGGCCCTTGATGGGGCGCTGAACGTCAAGAACTTCAACAACAAAACCATCACCGGTGATCAGACCAGTGTCAGCAGCTTGCCCACCGGCTTCGGCGTAGAACGGGGTCTCAGCTAGTACCAGTTCAATCTCTTCACCCGTGGAGGCCTGAGAGATTCGCTGACCGGCGCTGAGCAGACCACGGACCTTGGATTCGCCGGAGAGCTCGGAGTAGCCCGTAAAAACTGTCTCGCCCTGCGCTAGGAGCTCTTGGAAAGCACTAAGGTCTGCGTGGCCGCCCTTTTTCCCCTTGGCGTCTGCCTGGGCACGCTGACGTTGTTCCAACATAAGGCGACGGAACTCGCCCTCATCAACCTTCAGGCCAGCTTCTTCGGCCATTTCCAAAGTCAGGTCGATCGGGAAACCGTACGTGTCGTGCAAAGCGAAGGCATCTGCACCGGACAGCGGGTGACCTGCAGCCTTGGACTCCTTTACAGCGTCTTCAAGGCGAGCCGTTCCAGAAGCGATGGTACGCAAAAACGCCTTTTCTTCGGCATAAGCGATCCGGGAGATGCGGTCGAAATCGCTCTCTACCTCTGGGTAAACACCCTTCATAGCGTCACGCGAAGCCGGCAAAAGCTCCGGCAAGCAAGCACGTTCAACACCAAGCAAGCGCATTGATCGCACAGCACGGCGAATCAGTCGGCGAAGTACATAACCGCGGCCCTCGTTGGAGGGGGTAACACCATCAGCGATCAGCATCAAGGAAGAACGAATGTGGTCAGCAACAACACGCATCCGCACATCGTCAGTGTGGTGCGGGTCAGTGGGTGATTCAGCAGAGGTGTACGTCTTGCCAGAGAGCTCAGCTGCGCGGTCAATCACGGGCCGGACCTGGTCTGTCTCGTACATGTTTTCAACGCCCTGCAGGATCATGGCCAAACGCTCCATGCCCAAACCGGTGTCAATGTTCTTTTTGGGCAACTCGCCCACAATGTCGAAGTCTTCCTTAGAACGCACGTTGTCGATCTGGTACTGCATAAAAACGAGGTTCCAGATTTCGATGTAACGCGTTTCGTCAGCGAGCGGGCCGCCGTCCACACCGTAGGCAGGTCCACGGTCATAGTAGATCTCAGAGCAAGGCCCAGCGGGACCCGGCTGACCAGTGTTCCAGTAGTTATCTCCCTTGCCCATCTTTTGGATGCGGTCGGCGGGAACACCAGTGTTCTTGAGCCAGAGTTCTTTGGCTTCTTCGTCTTCTTCGTACACCGTGACCCAAAGACGCTCGGGCGGCAGTCCGTAGCCGCCGTCGTCCACGCTGGTGGTCAGCAGTTCCCAAGCGAATTTAATAGCGTCTTCTTTGAAGTAATCACCAAAGGAGAAGTTGCCGCACATCTGGAAGAACGTACCGTGGCGGGCTGTTTTACCAACCTCTTCGATGTCTCCGGTGCGGATGCACTTCTGAACGCTGGTGGCCCGGTTGTAAGGAGCTTCTTCGCGTGCGGTCAGGTACGGAATAAATGGCACCATACCTGCGACGGTGAACAACAAGGAGGGGTCGCTGGAAACCAACGAGGCGGAAGGAACCGCGGTGTGCCCCTTGCTGACGAAAAAGTCCACCCAGCGTCGTGTAATCTCCTGCGACTTCATTGCGTTCTAACTAACCCTTCATAGTGCGGTTACATCACGGCCCACGCCAGTGATGCACATTCAAATCTGCCCCACCTAGACATTCTGCCCTGTCCGGGGCGGGCCTGCCAGCGCAGACCAGTCAGCCAGGCTGACTTAGGAGCCTTTAGCGGCCGGCGCGCGGGTCCTCATTGAGGCCAAGCGCTTGGCGTAGATCTTCCTCGCGCTCACCCATACCTTCACGAACCGCTGCGGCAAAGTCGGCAACACTATCCGCTACCCGGCCAACTGCACGATTGAGCCCTTCGGGGCCGGCCATGGATCGCGTTTGGGAAAGTTTATTAAATGCCAAGGCTCCAACGGCGATACCCAGGCCCATCCAGAAAATTCGTTTCATGCTCTTACTCCTGATCCGCTCGAGACTAGCGGCTACGACGGCCGGCTGGTTTGTTCGCTTTGCGGCCGCTCAGGGCCGAACGAACACCGTATGAGAACGCGGCAACCCGGATCAGCGGTGACCCAACAGTTGCGGCAATCAGCGAGGAAAGTGCCGAAATGTTCGCTGACGCATCAGAGACATTCGAGGAAATGCCGTCAACTTTTTTGAGTTGCTGATTCGTGGTGGAGACGGTGGCTGCAACTTCATCCATCAGGGGCTGTGCACCATCGGAAATCCCGCGAATAGACGTCCGGACCTCATCCAGGACTTTGCCAAGTTTGAGAATAGGCACGGCCAGAAGCAATACGAGCAAGAGGAAAACCCCCGCTGCGATCAGGCCGGCAATATCGCCACCACTCATGAGTCAGTTCTCCTTGTACTTTTCTTCGGCGGAATGCACGGCCCAATGACTACCGACATCCTCAAAGCTTCCCTGAGTACCTTACATACAAAGGAGCCCGCGGCGCGTGCCACGGGCTCCTTTGTATCAGTGCAAGCTGATTTAGCGTGCGTAGAATTCCACAACAAGCTGCTCTTCGCAGGTTACGGGAACTTCCGAACGCTTGGGGCGACGAACCAGGCGAGCCTGGAGTGCCTCGAGCTTGACGTCCAAGTATGCGGGGACGGCGGGCAGAACGTCGCGGTGTGCGCCGGCTGCTGCTACCTGCAAGGGAACCATGGTCTGGCTACGCTCGTGAACGTGGATGAGCTGGCCTTCAGCAACACGGAAGGACGGGCGGTCCACGCGGGCGCCGTCAACCATGATGTGACGGTGCACAACGAGCTGGCGAGCCTGGGCGATGGTGCGGGCGAAGCCTGCACGCAGAACCAAAGCGTCAAGACGCATTTCCAAGAGTTCAACCAAGTTTTCACCGGTCAGGCCCTTGGTGCGGCGAGCTTCTTCGAAGACGCGAGTCATCTGAGCTTCGCGGATACCGTACTGAGCGCGCAAACGCTGCTTTTCACGCAAACGTACTGCGTAGTCAGAGTCCTGCTTCTTGCGGGCGCGGCCATGCTCACCGGGGCCGTACGGGCGGCGCTCCATGTACTTGGCGGCCTTGGGGGTCAGAGCAATGCCGAGTGCACGCGAGAGGCGTGCCTGACGGCGAGCACGAGTGTTGTTAGCCACTTGTGTCCTTCCAATATCTGCGGTGTGTTGATGTTACTGGCCTCCAGTATGGAGAGCATCGGCCAACCGCTGCCTTTTGCTACGGGGTCTGCGCGCACACCTGATCAACCAACAAATTCAGGATGACTCGTGAATTGCTGTTCAGAAGTTCATGATGAGCGCGGCAGTACCTTGCCAGACGAAGATCAATCCTAGCATGAGCAAGCGAGTGGAGCTCGGCGGGCGGACAGGGCTCAGAGCCCACGGATGATTTTGCGTAGCCGTTCCAGTCGTGGGGCAATCTCTCGCTCGGCACCATTGGAGGTTGGCGTGTAGTAATCAGTGCCCACAAGATCATCCGGAGCGTACTGCTGCTGAGCAACGGAGTGTGGTTCGTCGTGCGCGTAGACGTAGCCCTTGCCATGGCCTAATTGGCCAGCACCCGGGTAGTGCGCATCCCGCAGGTGTTGCGGGATTCCTTGGCCTTTCCCGGCGCGAACATCTGAGATGGCCTTGTTGATCCCCATATAGGCGGCGTTCGATTTTGGCGCTGTGGCCAAGTGAACTACTGCTTCAGCCAACACGATTCGCCCCTCGGGCATACCGATGAGTTGTACGGCTTGGGCGGCAGCCACTGCTGTTTGCAATGCTGTGGGGTCCGCCATACCAATATCCTCAGCAGCAGAGATCACAATCCGTCGAGCAATAAAACGCGGATCCTCCCCCGCTTCGAGCATTTTTGCCAGGTAGTGAAGTGCTGCGTCAACATCCGAGCCGCGCACCGACTTGATAAAGGCACTGGCCACGTCGTAGTGCTGGTCGCCTGCACGGTCATAACGCACGGCCGCGGCGTCTAACGCCCGTTCGGAATGTTCGACGCCGATAGTCACCTCGCCGTGAACTGCTCCGGAATCGCTCACGTCACCATAGGCCACTCCGGCAGCCGCTTCCAGTGCGGTGAGTGCACGACGCGCGTCTCCAGCGGAAAGTCTCACCAAATGGTCCAGCGCTTCCGCGCTTAAGGTCACAGCGCCGTCGAGCCCGCGAGGATCACCCACGGCGCGCAGAAGAAGTGCTTCGATATCGGCGTCCGTCAACGGTTTGAGTGTCAGCAATAGAGAACGGGAAAGTAGCGGTGAGACAACTGAGAAGGCTGGGTTTTCCGTTGTGGCGGCCACAAGAACCACCCAACGGTTCTCCACTCCGGGCAACAGCGCATCCTGCTGAGCTTTGTTGAAGCGGTGAATCTCATCCAAAAACAACACTGTAGTTTGGCGGTGCAAGTCCCGGGCTGTGAGTGCCTCATCCATCACACGGCGGACGTCCTTAACGCCAGCAGTAATCGCGGACAGCTCAACAAATTTCCGTCCCGGACCGCGGGCAATGACATGCGCCAAGGTGGTTTTCCCTGTTCCAGGCGGGCCCCACAAGATGATCGACGTTGGTCCTGCTGGACCTTTTGCATCCGTTCCAGCAGCGAGAGTACGCAAGGGCGAACCATGGCCCAATAGGTGCTGCTGCCCTACCACCTCGTCAATGCTGCGGGGACGCATCCGCACGGCAAGCGGCCCACGAGCCTGTGCACGCGCATTGGAGCTCTGCCGCGCCTCCGTACCGTCACTGTCCACGGACGTATCCGCATCATCGGCCTGTTGGGCAAAGAGATCATCCACCTATACAGGCTACTCATAGTCGGCCCAGATCAAGACCTTAAGAACTTATCCACAGCCTCTTGGACGTGACTGGTTGGCGGCCAATCAAAACGCTAGCGTCTTTACAAATGCAGTAAACACTGTGTGAGAACGCGTCACTTATCCCGGGGGAACAACATGAATAGCTGGACTCGACGCGCAGTACCAGTGGTGATTGCAGCTGCACTGGTAGCTTCCACCACCGCGTGCACTGATGGTGGTTTCTTAGATCAACGCCGGATGAGCCTTTTTCAAGAAGGACTTTCAAGCGAACTGACAAAGGCTCCATATACTGGCGCGTTTATCGATGAGATGGCCGCTCAAGGGAATACGGCTTTGGTTTCTGTGGACGGTGGCCAAAGCGATGGACCCGTTCACCGTGCTCTGTTTACCGCTGACGCAGGGAAATCATGGAAGGAAGCCAAGTTCGCAGATAGCACGAGGGCGAAGGGCAGCATTCTGGGACTGGGGTTTGGGGGTGGTAAATGGACGGTACTTGCTGAAGAAGGCACTGGATACCGGACCTACCAGAGCACCAACGGTGTTTCCTTCGCCCCTGGTGGAGAGGTAGGCCTACCCGCTCGTGGCCGGTCTATTTTGCACTTTGGTTACGTTGGCAAGCAGTGGAGTGTTGTTTTTAGCCCCACCACGGGACTACCCGGTACGTACCTGAGTTCTGACGGTGTGCATTGGAAAGCATCCAAAACTGCCTGGCCCAATTCTTCTGGGCTGAGGGTCAACTGGATTGCCGCTGGTGGCGGTCAATTGATGGCAGTGGGCAACAGACTCAATGAGAGCACCAAGGTTTCGCTCGCCGTCTCCTATGTCTCAGCGGACGCCGGGGCAACGTGGAAGGAAGTACCTACTGGTGCGCTGGCAATTGCCCCGCGCAATAGCGGATTCAGCACGGTTGCTTGGAACGGAACAGGATTTTCGGCCATGGGGTGGGGATGGCAAGATTACCGCCGCAGTGACTACACGCCCCTCGGATTGCGCGGTGAATACTCCACGGCCAGAGGTTGGATTGTGGCCCAAGACGCCTCCTGGAGTGACGGGTACCTCAAGGCGTTTCCCAACACCACAGCCATGGTTCAAGCAGGCAAGTCGCTCATTGCTCTAAACCAACGCGGAGAAGGGACTGCCGAGAAATCTGAAGTGCTACTCCGAAAACCGGGTGGCACGTGGACAAATGTGGCACTTCCCAAGGTGGGCAAAGCGGGCCTGCCGGTGAGCCGATCAGCGGTTCCGGTGGACGGCGGCGCGCTGGCTAACATTGTGTATTTTGACCAAGGAACTGTGGACTCACGACTGTATTTTGTCGACGCCAACGGGAAAATTCAGGATCGCAGCCCCAAAATTCCCGGCGTCGCCACCGAGCAGCCCGTCATCGAATCCATCGGTGCCGCCAACGGGGGAAGCCGCATGTTTGGCCACGTTGGCCGCCAAGCAGTGGTCTGGGACTCCACGGGAGATAAGGACTTTAAGAACTTCAGCAGGCTCAACGTCACAGGCAACATCGATCTGAAGGAAATGGTCACTAACGATGCCGGAGACATCATCTACGGTACCGATCAAAGTAAACCAGACGTCAAAACAGTTTTGTGGAGCCGGAAACCTAACGGTCAGTGGCAGTCGTATAACGCAGACGTATTTGGAAACGAACAATTTGACGAAGATGGAGCGGTTCAAGATGCCCTGCCACTGGCCGACGGTTTTCTGATCGCGGGCACTTACACCAACCCTGTGGGTGGCGGCGATGCCACCAGCGCCGGCATTGCCTTCTCTGCTGACGGTAAATCTTGGGAACGGTCCAAAGAAAGCGCCCTGAGCGGCAAGACGTCGGCCGACCGGGGAATCAACAGCCTTGAAATGACAGACTCAAAGACAGTGATTGCCGGTGGCTTTATTGAAACCGGAAGCAAAGATGCGCCAGCCGTCTGGACCAGTAAGAATCACAAAAGTTGGGCGGCCGTGAAGCTACCTGCCATCAAGGGCTACTCAGATGCCGAAGTGATCGATGTTGCCAGCGGCCCCCAAGGAACAACGGCGCTAGTCCAATCACATGAGGCCGGCAAGAAAACCACGTACTCCACGTTCCTCAGCAAGGACGACGGCGCTACGTGGCAACAAGGCACCAGCTTTGAAGACGGTCCGGGATCCTCCCAGGGCTACTGGCCACTCCGTTTTGCTCCTCTAATGGGCAACTTCACAGTTAACAAACATCGGCTGGAACCGAGGTGTCTCGGTTCCAGCCGATGTTCATGGCCGCTTTATATTGCGTCTCAGTTACTACTTGAATGCCTGTGCATCCGCCGCATCTGCAGCGAAGGTTTTTGCACTGTGATGTGCAATGACCGGATGGGCGCCGGTGTAGCCGTCACGGCTTGCGGCGATCTCCTTGATCCTGCCCCGCGAGGCGTACCAACCAATAATGAGTGCTGGCACAATGACCACAATCGATGCAACGGTCCAGGTACCAACGGGGGTATCAAAGGCCATCAAAACGACCACAGCAAGCAAAAACACGAGGGTTAAATAACCGGTCCACGGGGCACCGATCATCCGGAAGGAGGGACGAATGGCCATTCCCTTTTTGGCCAGGCGGTACAGAGCCAACTGGCACAGCACAATCATTCCCCAGCTGGAAATGATGCCCAGTGCAGCAACGTTCAGGACGATCTCAAACGCAGCTGCCGGAACAATCGCGTTCAGAATCACGCCGAGACCTGCAACCACCGCGGTGAGTGCAATGCCACCGTAAGGCACACCACGCTTGTTCAATTTGGCCGCAAATTTGGGGGCCGAACCTGCCAAAGACATTGACCGCAAAATACGTCCCGTGGAGTACAAGCCGGCGTTGAGTGAAGACATGGCTGCAGTGAGGACCACCAAGTTCATGATCGAGTCCATACCCTGAACACCGATGGAGCCGAAGAACGTCACAAAGGGGCTCTCTCCTGCCTTGTATGCGTTGAACGGCAAGAGCATGGAGAGCAACACCAAGGATCCAACATAGAAAACACCAATACGGATGATGACCGTGTTGATGGCCTTAGGCATCACTTTCTCCGGGTTCTGTGTCTCGCCAGCCGCAGTACCAATCAGCTCAATTGAGGCATAAGCGAAGACAACACCCTGCATCACTACCACTACGGGAAGCAGGCCATTAGGAAAGAATCCCCCATGGTCAGTAATCAGGCTGAAGCCAACTTGTTGTCCTTCGACTGGCGTGCCGAAAACAACAAAGTAGATTCCAACCAGCAAGAATCCCACTAGCGCTACAACCTTGATCAGTGCGAACCAGAACTCCATTTCACCGAAGACCTTCACGGAAACCAGGTTGAGCCCCAGAACAAGTAGGAGCGCTGCAAGAGCCCATACCCACTGCGGCACGGACACAATCCAGGGAACGTACTTTGCGAAGAAATGCATGTACAGCGCGATGGCCGTGATGTCCACAATCGCTGTCATGGCCCAGTTGAGCCAGTAGAGCCAACCGGAAACAAACGCCGCTTTCTCGCCAAAGAATTCTCGGGCATAGGAGACGAACGATCCTGAGGAAGGACGGTGGATCACCAGTTCGCCCAAGGCCCGCAAGATGAGGAAAGCGAAGAGACCACAAATGGCGTAGCTGAACATCAGGCCAGGGCCAGCGCTGGCAAGACGTCCACCGGCGCCCATAAAGAGCCCTGTTCCAATGGCACCACCAATGGCGATCATTTGGATCTGCCGTGATTTGAGTCCCTTATGAAGTCCTGCATCTTCGGCGGTTAATGCCTCATTTGGCGGATCTTGAACCAAATCAGAGGTGTCTATTTTGTTGCTGTTGTGCATAAGCTTGCCTATCTTTTGGTGGTGCGCGCGCCATTGCACGCTGCCCGCTTAGTCGCTGAGGTTGGCCAGGTGTTCGGGACGCAAAAGCTCGTCCAATTGTTCGGCCGTGAGTAGCTTGTGCTCGAGAACCAGTTCGGCCACACCGCGGCCAGTTTTTAGGGCCTCGAGGGCAATCATGGTCGACGCCGTGTACCCCAAGCGGGGATTAAGGGCAGTCACCAAGCCAATGGAGTGTTCCACTTGTGACCGGAGTTTGTCTTCGTCGGCGGTAATGCCCTTGACGCATTTGTCCGCAAGGGTGATGCAGGCGGCTTCGAGGTGGCGCATGCTTTTGCTCAAGCTGTGGACGATGATTGGTTCAAAAGCGTTCAGCTGAAGCTGTCCGCCTTCCGCCGCCAAGGTAATGGTGACGTCGTTACCGATGACCTCGTAGGCCACCTGATTTACTACTTCCGGGATCACCGGATTGATCTTGCCAGGCATGATCGACGATCCTGCCTGAACGGCTGGCAAAGTAATCTCGCCAAACCCTGCGCGAGGGCCTGAAGAGAGCAGCCGCAAATCGTTGCAAATCTTGGAGAGCTTCACCGCCACGCGTTTGAGAACACCCGAGAGGTGAACAAAAGCGCCCACGTCTTGAGTGGCTTCGATCAAATCCACAGCCGTGATCATGGGAAGTCCGGAAATTTCGGCGAGGTGCCGGCAAGCAATTTCCGAGTAACCCTTGGGAGCGTTGAGACCTGTGCCGATGGCCGTGGCGCCCAGATTGATCTCGTGGACCAACAATGTGGCTTCGGCGAGGCGGGATTTGTCTTCGCCCATGGTGATTTCGTAGGTTTTGAACTCTTGACCCAAAGTCATGGGGACAGCGTCTTGAAGTTGAGTTCTACCCATCTTGACCACCGTGCGGAATTCCTTTGCTTTTTCAGCGAAGGCGGCAATCAAGTAATCCATTGCTGCAACTAGGGACTGTGACGCGAAGATTGTTGCCACATTCACAGCAGTGGGATACACGTCGTTAGTGGATTGGCTGAGATTTACGTGGTCAATCGGGTGCAGGAAGTTATATTGGCCCCGCTGGTGCCCTAGGATCTCGAGCGCACGGTTGGCGATGACTTCGTTGGTGTTCATGTTCGACGACGTTCCGGCACCGCCCTGAATAACGTCCACCACAAACTGGTCGTGAAGGTTTCCCGCAATCACTTCTTGGCAGGCTTGAATGATCGCACTGGCGCGCTCCTCGTCGAGCAGACCTAGTTCGCGGTTACTTTGTGCTGCAGCTTGTTTGACCATCGCCAGCCCGTTGACCAAATGGGTGTTGGTACCGAGCGTTTGGCCGGTGATGGGGAAATTTTCCACGGCGCGCAGTGTATGAATTCCCCAGTAGACGGTCAAAGGAACGTCGCGGTCCCCAATGAGGTCGTGTTCGCGACGGAATCCGCTGGCTGAGCTCTCTTGGGGATCCAAACTAGCGGTATGTTGTTCGGTCACGGTGCTCCTCGGCTGAAAACTGCTGGACTGGATACAGCTTGGGTACGGCGTTTATCAAAGCAACGCCAAAGGTGAAACTCTGGTAGAGATACTCAGGCGAATAAACTCAGGCCTCGCAGGACGCCAACGGGATTTCCTCCGCCGAAAACTGCAAGGTTGTTGAAGGCATCAAGGTCACTCGCGTCAACGCCGAGGGCCAGAAGTGCTGGAACGGCGGCGGGCATCCGTGCCCGGTCACCGCCGTCGGATATTTTCAGCGCAATGGCTGCTCCGCTGTCAAGGGCCAGCATTTGAATGCCTTCAAAGCCGTCTTTAGCTAGAAGACCAGGCACTGCGCGCATGATGGCCGTAACGTCGCGGCCTTCACCGGCTACAAGTTCCGGATAGGCGCGCATGGCGCCAGCTACTCGGTGTTCTGCGGTACCGGGCTCGGCGGAGACCAATCGACCGAATGCCCGTGCCATTCCGGTCAGCGTCAGGCCAAAAACTTCTGTTCCGCAGCCGTCAGTGCTGATGGTGTTGAGAGTCTCCCCAGTGAGTTCACTGACGGCCTCACGGATGAGCACCGGCAAGGGGTGGTTGTGGTCCAAGTAGCTTTCTACAGGCCAACCGTTGACAACGCAGGTAGCCAACATTGCCGCATGTTTTCCCGAGCAGTTCTGCGCCAACTGAGTGGGTCCGTGGCCAGCTTCAAGCCAAGCCGCACGCTCATTGAGCCCGTAGGGAAGGTCTGTCGAGTTACGCAGCGTGCTGGGGTGAAGACCGGCTGCGGCTAGTGTGCTCGAAGCAATGTCTTGGTGCTGTTGAGCGCCCGAATGGCTCGCAGCTGCAAGGGCGAGTTGTTCATCGCTCAGCTCTACGCCTGCCCGCAGCATGGCTACCGCCATCAGCGGTTTGAGCGCTGACCTGGGGTAGAACAATGCGGTGGGCTCGCCACGCGAAAGTACTGTATCGCCGTCGGGACCTAGAGCGATCAGCGATCCATAGTGAATGCTTTCCACAAGGTCACCACGGCTTTGTGTTGCGAGCGGTGCATGCTGGGGAAGGTCAGCGATTGCCATGCGTTGTTTCTCCAATAATAAGGTTTAGGGCGTCATCAACGGCGTGTAGGTGAATTGCCATCGCTTTGCCAGCAGCTGCACTATCACCGCGAGTAATCGCCTCGAGAATGAGCCGATGCTCAGCAGCAGATTTAAGTCTGCGGGCGGTTAAGAGATTGATGGTTTCGGACTGATTAACCATGGCGTCTCTGATGTCGTGAACAATTCGTTCGAAGACACCGTTGCCGCTGGCCGTGGCGATCGCGGTGTGGAAGGCGCCGTCGAGGGTGACCCAAATTTCGGGGTCGTCTTCCTCCCCCATGGCGTCAACAATCCCTCGCATTTGTTCGAGTTGTTCACGGCTACGGCGGGTGGCTGCAAATTCTGCTGCCGGTACTTCGATGTGTGGGCGCGCTTCCATCAGACTGCGTGCCGAGAACTGGCCCAGTGTCAGGTCTTGTTGGGGACGGTTGGCGATAACAAAGGTGCCTTTTCCCGTTTGGGTAGCGGTTAAGCCCAAGGCGGTGCAGGATCGTAGGGCTTCCCGCACCACTGAACGACTCACGCCGTACTGGGCAGCAAGCGCGGTTTCCGAGCTCAACTTGGATCCAACCTCGAGTTGGCCGGATTCGATGGCCCCTTTAATGGCCGTGAATACGGCTTCCGCAGCACTGACACGCACAATCTGTTGCTGTCCGGCTGTCCAGCTGTCTGACAAGTTCACGCAACGAATATGACATGACTCACAGCCCAATGTCAACGCTGCAGCCCCTCTTAAGGTGCTGCTAACAGCCCGCACTGACCATACGCAACGGCGCCTGGCGGTAGATGTAACGGCCAGTCTCAACGAATCCAGCCTGGGTATAGAGGGCCTGAGCCCCTTGATTTGCAGCTGTGACCAAAAGCCACATCACGCTGTGCCCTTGAGCCTGACTTGCAGCGGTCAGTGCCTCAAGAACCCGGCGAGCGTGGCCTTGGCGCCGGAATTCCGGGTACGTTGCCAGAGAATACAAACCGCCATACGAGTGACCTTCCACCTCACCTAGGGCAAGACGTCCGACGGCGGCGGCTGCCCCTCCAGGTTCACGCACCAAGGCGTACACGGACGGACTTGAGGTCAAAATCCGCCGGGCAATGGCACGTTCCGCAGCACCTCCGCGGCCGTCCACGGACCACCACAGATCCATCCATTCCTCGCTCGGCTCAGAGGAAAATTCAGCCCCAGAATCACTCAGCGCCTGGTCCTGGGCCGGCTGTTCAGCTCCACTCTCAGGAAATGCGCCGCTGTCAGGAAACGAGCTACTGTCAGGAAAAGATTTGACCATAATGATGGTCTCGCTCTGACGGGTATAGCGCTGGCCATCCAAAACCTTGTTCAGGGAATCGTTGGCGGGTGAATCGGTGAGCTGGAAAATCAACGGAAGTTTGCGGTCCCGGTACCACAAGCGCGCCTCTTCAATGGCAGGTTCCACCGGGGTAACTGCGGTTCGTGGCCACACCGAATTGGCGCGCTGGGTGACACCCTCTGCTGCCCGCAGCAACCAGGCTCCCGTGTCCTTAACGTCCAATCCCGGCCACGCTGCATTCATCAGTTGCTCGATGGGCAGGGTGACCGGGACAGAGGACATATTTTTTTGGGCCCTAAATTAGTTCTGGGCGGAAGCTTCGCCTGAGACCGATGCCTTGACTGTTGCCTTTGCTTCGGGTTTGAAGTCCACACCAGCTTCCTTGCGCTGCTGCGGGGTAATCGCAGCAGGCGCACCGGTTAGTGGATCAAACGCACCAGCCTTCGGGAACGCAATAACGTCGCGGATGGAAGCTGATCCGGTCAGGATGGCCATAATGCGGTCCCAACCGAAGGCAATTCCACCGTGCGGCGGGGCGCCGAACTTGAAGCCCTCGAGCAAAAAGCCGAAGTTGCGCTCAGCGTCCTCTTGGGACAGGCCCATAACTTCGAATACCCGCTCCTGCAGCTCACGCTGGTGGATACGGATGGAACCGCCACCAATCTCGCTACCGTTGCAGACGATGTCGTAGGCCTGAGCCAATGCCTCGCCCGGGTTGGTATGGAAGGTTTCAGCTATCTCAGGCTTCGGTGAGGTGAAGGCGTGGTGCAGGGCAGTCCATGCACCCGCACCCACCGCAACGTCTCCTGCGGCCGTGGCAGCTGCTGCAGATTCGAACATCGGGAAGTCAACAACCCACAGGAACGCGTATTCGCCTTCCTTGATCAACCCAGCACGCTGAGCAATCTCTACACGAGCTGCCCCAAGCAGCTCACGGGCAGGGTTCGATTCGCCAGCCGCGAAGAACACACAGTCGCCGGGCTTGGCGCCAACAAATTCAGCCAAGCCGGCCTTTTCGGTCTCGGACAGGTTCTTAGCCACCGGACCGGCGAGCTCGCCATCTTCCTGAATCAGCACGTAAGCCAAGCCCTTAGCACCACGCTGCTTAGCCCATTCCTGCCATGCGTCCAGCGCACGACGAGCCTGAGAGGCACCGCCGGGCATCACCACAGCGCCGGTGTATTCGGCCTGGAACACACGGAAAGTGGTGTCCTTGAAGAACTCCGTCATGTTGGTCAATTCAAGACCAAAGCGCATGTCCGGCTTGTCTGAGCCGTACTTCTCCATGGCATCCGCGTAGCTCATACGCGGGAACGGAGTCTGGACCTCGACGCCGATCGTCTTCCATACGCTTGCCAGGATGCGCTCGGCCAAAGCGATAACGTCATCCTGCTCCACGAAGCTGGCTTCGATATCGAGCTGGGTGAATTCGGGCTGGCGGTCAGCGCGGAAGTCTTCATCGCGGTAGCAGCGGGCGATCTGGTAGTACTTCTCGAATCCACCAACCATCAAAAGTTGCTTGAACAGCTGCGGGCTCTGCGGCAAGCCGTACCAGTTACCCGGGGACAAGCGGGAGGGAACCACAAAGTCACGTGCACCACCGGGGGTGGATAGCGTGAGCGTTGGGGTCTCGATCTCAACGTAACCGTCAGCATCAAGAACCTCGCGGGCAGCCTTGTTGACCTGGCTGCGCAAACGAATGTTGTGGGCCATGTTCGGGCGGCGCAAATCAAGGTACCGGTGTTTGAGGCGCGCTTCTTCGCCCACCTCAACGTGCTCGTCAATCTGGAACGGAAGCGGCTCGGAGGTGTTAAGAATGGTGACCTGATCAGCGATCACTTCTATCTCACCCGTTGCCAGCGCGGGGTTTTCGTTGCCTTCAGGCCGCTTGGACACTGTGCCGGTGACCTGCAGAACGTATTCGTTGCGCAGACCGTGGAAAACTTCTTCTTCACGGACAACCACTTGAGCCACGCCGGATGCGTCGCGGAGATCCACAAAGGCCACCCCACCGTGATCGCGACGGCGGCCCACCCAGCCAGCCAAGGTAACGGTTTGTCCAATGTGCTCGGAACGAAGGGATCCGAGGTCATGTGTGCGCAGCACAGCATTCCTTTCCGCAAAGTTGAATAGGATCAAAGCAGCGTTCGATCCCGTTCGAGTTTACCCGTGATCTTGTCTCAGCACGGCAACCCTAGAGAGAGGCCCTACTGATGCCCGGCACTGGAGAGCTTCGCCGCAGCCTAGGGGTGCGCGATGCCACGGCGATCGGCCTGGGTTCAATGCTGGGTGCTGGGGTCTTTGTTGTTTTTGCACCTGCAGCAGCCTTGGCCGGTCCTTGGTTGCTGTTTGCGGTCGTTTTGGCCGGGGCCGTGGCCTATGCCAACGCGGTTGCGTCGGCACAATTAGCCAGCGTCTACCCGGCCAGTGGCGGAAGCTACGTTTACGGGCGCAAACAGTTGGGCCAGTGGCCAGGATTTATTGCCGGCTGGGGCTTTGTCACCGGTAAAACAGCGTCGTGCGCTGCCATGGCCCTCGTTTTCGCTGGGTACCTTGCACCGGGCTTCAAAATCCCAGTGGCCATTGCGGCCGTGGTGGCGCTGACCGTAGTCAACCTGTTCGGAATAACCCGCACGGCCCTTTTAACCCGAATTTTGCTTGCACTCACCCTAGCCACCTTGGTCTTCGTCCTGATTGCCTGCCTACTCCCCTACAACCAGTCAGTCCCCGCGGCCGCCAGTTCGGCCACAACTGAAACGCTCGGTAGTTTTTGGGGAATATTTCCGGCCGCAGGGTTGATGTTCTTCGCCTTTGCTGGCTATGCGCGGATAGCAACGCTAGGTGAAGAGGTGAGAGACCCTGCGCGCACCATCCCGAAGGCGATCTTGGGCGCGCTGGCAGGGGCCCTTTTGCTGTACCTCGTAATAACCATTGCTCTGTCAGCCCATTTAGGCACAGCGCAACTGGCTGGTAGCAGCGCGCCGTTACTGACCGCCGTCGAACATTCACCCTTGAGCCCCGCAGCGCCGATTGTTCAGGCCGGTGCTGCAGCAGCCAGCCTCGGAGCGCTTTTGGCGCTCGTCACCGGTGTCGGCCGCACTAGCCTAGCCATGGCTCGCGAAGGGGATCTGCCCAAGCCTTTAGCTCGGGTCAGTCACCGCCTAGCAGTTCCGTATGTCGCCGAGATCAGTGTTGCGGTGGTGGTGATTCTGCTGCTGCTCGGGGGAACCACCAATAGCATGATCGGTTTCTCCAGCTTTGGCGTTTTGGTGTACTACGCCGTCACCAATTTAGCCGCAATGACTCTGAGCGAACGGCCTAGCTGGGGACCCAAGTGGCTCAACCTTGTGGGCCTGTGCGGCTGCGTACTTTTGGCGCTGACCCTGCCTTGGCAATCCAGCCTGGGTATGACAGCTGTGCTGTTGCTCGGAATTGCTGCGCGGTGGGTTCTCCGCACAGTTGCTAATCTACGCAATCCGTAAACAGGGAACCCACCACTAAGGACTTAGCTGGCGTCTGCTGTTTTCACCACAATTTGTGGTGTGAGATCCTCTGCAGCCGGCATCCACGTTGTGGGATCGGCGTCGTACTGCTCGCCTGAGCGAATGTCCTTGATCTGGTGCGTACCGTCCTCGGAAGTGAACCAGACAAAGGGAATGCCTCGACGGTCAGCAAACTTAATCTGCTTACCGAACTTGTCTGCCTTGGCAGCCACCTCGGTGCTGATACCTCGTGAACGCAAAGCCGCCGCAACGTCTTGTGCTGAACGCCAGCTATCCTCATCACTCAACGCCACCAAAACAACAGTGGGCACTGCGCGGCTGGGAGAAGCAAACTCTTGGCTCAAAATCCTAGAAACCAGACGAGTCACACCAATGGACAATCCAACCCCCGGGAACTTCCGGTTGCCTTTGGTCGCTAGCGCGTCATACCGGCCGCCGGAGCAAATTGAGCCTAGCTGTTCGTGCCCAACCAGGACCGTTTCAACCACCGTTCCGGTGTAATAGTCCAGCCCACGCGCAATGCTGAGATCCGCGATGACCTTGCCCGGTGCTCGGTCAACCGCCGCTGCCACCACTGCTTCAAGTTCGCTCAGGCCCTCTTCGAGGAGATCGTCAGTGACGCCCAGGGCACGAACTTTCTCCACAAAGGAAGTGTCGGTGGTTTGGATACTTGCCAATGAAAGAGCCGCATTGGCCTGCTCATCTGTGGCACCCAACTCAGACTTGAGCAGTTCAGCAACTTTCTCAGCACCGATCTTCTCAAGCTTGTCAATGCTGCGAAGCACCCCAGCTGTGTCAGTCAATCCGATACCCCGGTAGAAACCCTCGGAGAGTTTGCGGTTGTTGATGCGCAAACGGAAATCGGGGATCGGCAGTGCCGAGAGCGCTTCGGCGATGACCAACGCAATCTCCACGTCGTAGCGGAACGGCAGTTCGCCGTCACCCACCACATCAATGTCTGCCTGAGTAAACTCGCGGGCGCGGCCCTCTTGGGGACGCTCGCCGCGCCACACTTTCTGGATTTGGTAGCGGCGGAACGGGAAGGCCAAATAGCCCGCGTTCTCAACCACGTAACGAGCAAACGGAACCGTGAGGTCAAAGTGCAAAGCCAAAGCATTCGGATCGGATTTGGCGCCCGCGGCTTCCTCATCCTGCAAACGGCTCAGACCGTAGACCTCTTTATCGATCTCGCCCTTGCGCAGCAACTGCCCCACTGTTTCGACGGCACGGGTCTCAATGGAGGAGAAGCCGTGAAGCTCAAAAATTCTCCGCAAAGTGTCCAAAACATGCAACTCCACGAGCCGTTCCTCAGGAAGCCATTCGGGGAAACCGGACAGTGAGGCGTTGCGTGCCATGGTGGGAGTACTCCTTAGGAAATGTGCTTAACAAAGTGCAAGCAACACGGGTCCGCGTGTTGGCCTAACGGCGGGCACACAGCGGACCGTGCATAAACTATGTGCGGCAGTCAGTTTATGCGTTACGCCGGTGAAACTCTAATGTGCCCTGCGGCAACGCCAATGGTTCAGGAGGGCCCATGGCCGGCACCGGCAAGCAATTACGCGAGCAGAAGCGTCGAATCGCGCAGATGGAAGCCAAGCGTGCCCTCCGTACAGACCAACTGGCCAGGCGCAAGCGGGATAACTTTCTGATCGGTATTGTGGCTGCAGTAGCCGTGGTTTTGGCGGTTGTTCTTCAGCTAACAGCATTTGCCTCCAACCCCACGGAGGCAGAATTTGCCGCGGCCGAGGCCGGCCTGGGTGGCGCCTCGGCTAGCCCCTCGGCCAGCGCGTCCCCAACGAATGGGGCCAACATTCCCAAGCCTGAAACCGCCGCAGGCAAAAAATTTACCGGACAGTTGAGCCTTAACGGCAAAGCAGTGGGTGTTGAACTTGACGGCACCACAGCACCACAGGCCACGGCAGTTTTTGCTTCATTAACCCAACAGAACTTCTTTAAGGGCCTCAGCTGCCACCGGCTCACCACGGGCTCGGCAAGTATTTTGCAGTGTGGTTCAAAGGACGGCAAAGGCAGTGCTGACACCAGCTACGAGTGGGGACCGGTAGAAAACACCCCGGCAGACGGGAAGTACCCAGCTGGCAGCATCGCCGTAGCCCGAGGCGCCACCACCGCCAGCAATGGGACGCAGTTCTTTATTGTCTACAAGGACACCGTGTTGGATCAAAGCACTGGCGGCTACACCATTATGGGCAAGGTGACCTCTGGCCTTGATGTGGTGACACAGATTGCTGCTAAGGGCATCAAAGGCGGGGGCACAGCCACAGACGGCGCCCCTGCTGCGGCCGTCACGATAGACTCGTTCTCTCTGAAGTAAATCTGGGCGCAGCAAGCCAACTACGCACCGGCAACTCGGGCATTATCCTCCAAGCGAAAGACTTTTAGCGGTGACCAACAGTCAGCAATCCGACGAAACACGTGAAGCAGCCAGCACTGAAGAGCAGGTGACTTCTTCCCAAACCGATGCACCCGAGAGCGCAGCGACAGCAACGCCTGCTGCACCAGCTCCTTCTGCGCCTGCTGGCCCTCGGCCCAGCCCTGCCGCCTTTGCAGCACGCCCCAAGCCCGCCGCAGTGGTGCCAGCACCAGCTGCCGCAGCACCCACTGTCAACCTCGTAGAGGCAGCAAAGTGGGGTCGAGTTGAAGGGGACGGTCACGTCTTTCTAACGGTCGACGGCGTTGAGCAGCCAGTGGGTCAGTACCCGGATGTTAGTGCCGACGAGGCCCTGGCATATTTTGCGCGGAAGTACGAAGACGTTGCAGCTCAGATTCTCTTGCTGGAACAGCGTGTGGAATCTAAGGCACCCACCACAGATATGAATAAAACCGTGGGTCACTTGCGTGAAGTCCTCGCCGAGCGACACCTGGTGGGAGACGTCTTGGGTGCTGAGGCCCGCTTGGACGCCTTGTCCACCAAGATTGCTGAACTTGAAGCTGCTGAAAAAGCAGCTCATGAAGCAGCCCGGGCCCAAGAGATTAGCTCCCGTGAGGCGATCGTCGCTGAGGCAGAAGAAATCTCTTCGCAAGACCCGGCTTCTATCCAGTGGAAGACCTCAAGCGCCCGGATGAACGAACTCTTCGAGAGCTGGAAGACGGCACAGAAGTCCGGTTTGCGATTGGGCCGTGCCACTGAGGACGCTTTGTGGAAGCGATTCCGCCATGCACGCACCGTCTTCGACAAGCACCGCCGCGCATACTTCTCTCAGCTGGACAGCACCAACGCGGCCGCCAAAAACGCTAAAGAGCAACTGATTACTCAGGCCGAAGAGCTGGCTAGCTCAACTGACTGGGGTTACGCCGCAGGTGAGTACCGTCGATTGATGGACCAGTGGAAGGCCGCTCCGCGTGCCAGCCGCAAGGAAGATGACGCTCTCTGGGCTCGTTTCCGTGCCGCCCAGGACGTTTTCTTCAAGGCTCGCCAGGCAGCCAATGACGAAATCGATCAAAGCTACGCCGCCAACCTTGTGGTGAAGGAAGAGCTTCTTGTGGAAGCTCAGTCCATCCTCCCGGTGAAGGATCTGGCTGCAGCTAAGAAGGCTTTGCAGTCCATTCGTGACCGCTGGGAAGCTGCCGGAAAGGTTCCGCGCGCAGACATGGGCCGGGTGGAGGCTGGGCTGCGCAAGATCGAAGATGGAGTACGTCAGGCGGAGGACGAGAACTGGCGCCGTACCGATCCTGAAACTAAGGCACGTACCAACAGCATGCTGGACCAGCTTGAGGCTACGATCGCTGGACTGAAGGAAGATCTGGCAGCGGCCGAGAAGTCTTCAGACCAGCGCAAGATCAAGTCGGCTAAGGAAGCTCTTGAAGCACGCGAAGCTTGGCTCGAGACCATTCGTAAGTCAGCTGATGAACTGGCCTAACAGCTTTTTGCAAGCCCCCACGGCGGCTCTGAGCCGCTGAAGATCAAACATTCGCAGGGATCCTGCCCCGTTTTCCACATACGGGGCAGGGTCCCTGTACTCGTTGGCGGGCACACGCCAAGATGTAGTAATGAATTCCGCCTCCGCCACCAGCGCAGCTGACCCGCCTCCCCCAGCATTCGTTCCAAACCCGGACGCAGTGCTGATGCCGGGGACACCGTTCACTTCTGCGGAACTTCAGTCCATGGCTAACGACGGCGTCCTGCAGGCGCTTTACGGGATGAGTTACGTTTCTGCCGCTCTGCCTAAGGCTGCTCGCCTACGTGCCCGTTCGGCCAGCCTGCAAGTGCCAGAACGCGTGCGCCAAAAGGTAGTAGCCGGCCGAATGACAGCTGCGTGGATTCACGGGTGTGCTGATGTTCCAGAGCGGCTAACACTCCTTGTAGACGCCAACCGGAGGCTCTCTAGTCTGCGTCCACACATTCGCTGCAACCTCCACGAAGTTCATCTGGGGCAAATGGATGTTCAGAGCTTGGGCGGGCTGATGGTCACAAGCCCACTGCGAACAGCAGTTGATCTGGCCATGCACGTCCGGGCAGAGGACAGTCTCCCTGCCCTGCGATTGTTCTTGGACAACCCAGAATTTGGACTAAGCCAACGATTGCTGGTGAGCGCTGTCTCTGCCACACCGCGTGTGCCCAACAAACTCAAGGCCCTCCAAGCACTCTGGTACCTCGAAAATGAAACCGAGCCCTTCACCGCGAAGAAACTGCACCATTGCCAGTCGGTTTAACGCCGCCGATTTCCAGTGGTGCGGTAGACATCAAACACACCGTCGATCCGGCGCACTGCGCTAAGCACGTGGCTGAGGTACTTAGGATCTCCCATTTCAAAGGCGAACTTGGAAATCGCAACACGCTCGGTGGAAGTATGGACACTAGCCGCCAGGATATTCACATGGTTCTCGGAGAGAACGCGTGTCACATCGGAAAGAAGGCTCTTACGGTCCAAGGCTTCAACTTGAATCTCCACCAGGAACACACTCGATTGGGTGGGTGCCCACTCAACTTCCACAATGCGGTCCGGCTGCTCACGCAAACCTGAGACGTTAGTGCAATCAGTGCGGTGCACAGAGACACCCGAGCCACGCGTCACAAAACCCAAGATGGGATCCGGCGGAACGGGGGTGCAACAACGTGCCAGTTTGACCCACACATCGTCCACACCGCGGACCACCACGCCGGAGTCTGAGACGCGCGCCCTGGCTTTGTGGACCGGGACTGTCATCTCCACGAGGTCATCGTCTGGGCTCTCGTGACCACCAAGATTGTCCAGGATCTTTTCAACCACAGACTGGGCTGAAGTGTGCCCGTCGCCCACGCCTGCGTAGAGGCCGGAAATGTCTACGTACTTGTAGTCTTCGGCTACTGCCATCAGCGCGTCGTGTGTCATGAGCTTTTGAAGCGGCAGGTTTTGTTTGCGCAAAGCGCGGGTCAGGAGATCCTTGCCCTTTTCAATGGCTTCTTCACGGCGTTCTTTGCTGAACCACTGACGGATCTTGTTACGTGCCCGTGCACTCTTAACAAAGTTCTGCCAGTCCTGGCTGGGCCCGGCGCCTTCTGCCTTGGAGGTGAAGATCTCTACCCAGTCGCCTTGGTTGAGTTCACTGTTGAGCGGCACCAATTTGCCGTTGACGCGCGCACCAATGGTGCGGTGACCAACATCGGTGTGCACGGCATAGGCAAAGTCCACGGGCGTTGAACCAGCCGGCAAAGCCATCACTTCACCCTTGGGGGTGAAAACAAATACTTCTTGAGTTTTGATCTCAAAACGCAGCGAATCGAGGAACTCGCCGGGATCCGAGGTTTCTTCTTGCCAGTCAACTAGGGACCGCAACCAGCCCATGTCGCCGTCGCGCGGACTACCAGGGCCTTGGGCCGTTCGGTTGGGCTGGTCTTTGTACTTCCAGTGGGCCGCCACACCGTACTCGGCGCGGCGGTGCATCTCGTGAGTTCGGATCTGGATCTCAACGGGTTTACCACCCGGCCCAATCACCGTGGTGTGAAGTGACTGGTACATATTGAACTTGGGCATGGCGATGTAGTCTTTGAACCGCTCAGGCAAGGGATTCCAACGCGAGTGCATGGTGCCCAAGGCCGCGTAACAGTCTCGAACGGTATCCACCAAGACTCGGATACCCATCAAATCATTGATGTCATCAAATTCTTTGTTCCGCACAATCATCTTTTGGTAAATCGAATAGTAGTGCTTGGGGCGGCCGCTGATGGTGGCCTTGATTTTGGACTGTCGCAGATCCTCCGTGATCTGGTTGCGGATAACCGCAATGCTCTTTTCGCGTTCCGGCGTCCGGTCCCCCACCATGCGCACAATTTCCTCGTACACACGCGGGTACAGAGCTGCGAAGGACAAGTCTTCGAGTTCCCACTTGATGGTGTTCATACCCAAGCGGTGTGCCAGAGGTGCAAAAATCTCAAGAGTTTCGCGGGCTTTCTTCGCTGAAGACTCAGCCGAAACAAAACGCCATGTGCGGGCGTTGTGGAGGCGGTCGGCAAGCTTGATCATCAGCACACGAATGTCTTTGGCCATGGCCACAACCATTTTGCGCACAGTCTCGGACTGGGCAGCATCACCAAAGGTGACCTTGTCTAACTTGGTGACCCCGTCCACGAGCATGGCAACTTCAGGACCAAAGTCCTTCGTCAGCTGCTCAAGGGAGTAGTCCGTGTCCTCCACCGTGTCATGCAATAGGGCTGCTGCCAGAGTAGTGCCGGTCATACCCAGTTCAGCGAGGATTGTTGCCACCGCCACCGGGTGAGTGATGTACGGGTCCCCACTCTTGCGCTTTTGGCCTTGATGTTGGCGCTCAGCCACCAAGAACGCGCGCTGGAGTTGTTCTAGGTCCTCTTTGGGGTTGTTGGCCCGCACAATACGCAGGAGTGGTTCCAGAATGGGCGAATAGCCCACCGCTCCCCTGCCCGTAAGTCTTGCCAAGCGAGAGCGGGTACGTTCGCGGCGGCCCGGGAAAGTTGGGCGCATACCGGATCTATCCACGGCTACACCTATGCTTGTGGGCGCAGCGGCAGCGGCGTTTGCTGCGGCATTCGCCGTAGCCTCGCCCGCACTGGAACTAGCACTCTGCCCAGGCGTACGGGACGTGCCCGCACCGCTGTCCTGAGCTGCCGCCGTCGTACTATCTTTCACAGTTGAGCCCTCCGCGCCTGACTTAATTTACCCAGTCTATTCCGCAACAGGGACTAGTGCAGAATGAAGACACCAAAGGGGCCGGTGACTGAGACTTTACCCAGTCACCGGCCCCTTCTGCGCCTGTTCTAAAACGTGTCCAACTACACCGTTGCAGCTTCTGATTCGCGGCGAGCCTCAACCTTGTTCGCCTGCTTGACGAGTTCCGGTTCACCCTCGCGCAGCCACGCGTAGAGCGGGGCGGCGATGAAGATGGTGGCCAAGGTACCGATGAAGATGCCCACAAACAGGGCCAAGGACAGGTCGCGCAGGGTTCCAGCACCCAAGAGCCCGGCACCGATGAACAAAATCGCACCCACCGGAAGGATTGCCACCATCATGGTGTTGATGGAGCGCACCAGGGTTTGGTTGACGGCCAAGTTCACTTCTTCGCCAAAACTACGGCGCATGGATGTGGAAATGTGTGCGGTGTTCTCGCGAATCTTGTCGAAGACCACCACTGTGTCATAGAGCGAGTAGCTGAGAACCGTCAGAAATCCGATGATTGCCGAGGGAGTCACCTCAAAATCACTCAAGGCGTACACACCGGCTGTGATGAACATCGTTACCAGCATGCCCGCCAGAGCGGAGACGGACATCTTCCACGTACGGAAGTACAAAGCCATCAGCACGGCGGCGAGCACCACAAAGACCACCAAACCAAGGAGTGCCTGTTGGGTGACGTCCTGACCCCAGGTGGGGCCAACAAAGCTTGAAGTGACTTCGTTTTGGGTCACACCGTAGGCCTTGGCCAAAGAAGCTTTCAGATCCACTGTCTGTTCAGCAGTGAGCTTGTCCGTCTGAATGCGCATGGTGTTGCCAGCAACATTGGCAACACGCGGTACGGAACCGGACACCACATCATGAACCGCTTTTTCGCCCAAGAGAGAGTCGGTGGTTTTGACCTGGGAAACCGTGAATTCGGATCCACCGCGGAACTCGATGCCAAGGTTAAAACCACCCTTGAGGATCGGGACCAAGATGGAGATGAGAACCAGCACCGCTGCGATCGCGAACCAGATCTTTTTGGAATTCACAAAGTTGTAAGAGCGCTTTCCGGTGTAGAGCTCGTTACCGAAGGTTGAAAAGAAGCTAGACATTACTCGCCATCCTTCGCAGTGTTCTTAGCGGAACCGGAAAGCTGGTTCTGCCGTTCGGCCAAGCGTCGCTCGGCAATGGTCATGCGTCGCTCAGCCTCAGCTGCAGCTCCAGCGTTCTTGGGGCGTACGACGGCGGGACGATCGCCCGGTTCGCGTAGCCGGCCAGCGCCACGGTACAGCGGCACAGCGCCCAAACGTTCCGGGTCAAGTCCCGAGAAGCGGTGGCCCTCGCCGAAGAACTTGGTGCGAGCCAAGAGCTGCAGTGTGGGGTGCGTGAACATAAAGACCACCAAGAGGTCAGCCAGTGCTGTCAGACCCAAAGTGAAGGCGAAGCCTCGGACGCTACCTACAGCCACAAAGTAGAGGACCACGGCTGCCAGAAGGTTCACTGCTTTGGACGCTAGAACCGTACGCTTGGCACGCTTCCAACCATTTTCAACGGCGGACACTAGTCCGCGGCCCTCGCGTAGCTCATCACGAATACGCTCGAAGTAGACAATAAACGAGTCAGCTGTCTGCCCGATCGCCACGATGATACCGGCCACACCAGCCAATGACAGACGGTAGTTTTCCGTCCAGCCCAGAATCGCGATAGCGAGGTAGGTGAGGACACCAGCCACCACAAGGGAGGCAATAGTGACAAGACCAAGAGCACGGTACTGGAAGAGAGAGTAAACAACCACCAGCAGCAAACCGATCAAACCGGCCAAGAGACCCATCTTAAGTTGCTCGCCACCAAGGGTTGCCGATATCTGCTGATCAGACTGGATCTCGAAACTGATCGGCAAAGCACCGAACTTCAGCTGATCCGAAAGTGCCTTAGCGGAAGCCTCTGTGAAGTTACCGGTGATCTGCGGCTTGCCGTCGGTGATAACAGCCAAAGAACGCGGGGCAGAGATGACCTTGTCATCGAGAACAATCGCGAACTGAGAACGCGGATCTGTTCCTTGCTCGCCACCAGCAGCAATGTAGAACTGGTTCAAGCGCTGAGTAACTTCTTTGAACTTAGCGGTACCTTCAGCGTTGAACTGAATGTTGACGGCCCAGTCATTAGTCACTGCACCTTGGCGTCCCTGCTGGAGTTGGAACGATGAACCGGAAATATCCTGGCCCTTCACTTCAACCGGTCCAAGGATGTACTTGATCGCAGGTGTGGTAGCCGTTGCTACTTCACAGGTGACTAGTGGTTTGGCCGGATCTGACCGGGCAGCCTTTTGGGCTCCGGTCAGGGTGGAGCAATCCAATGCCTCGAACTGCTTATAAACGTCTGCTGTCACCCAGTTCTGATCGCTGCCATTGGTGGGCTTGGCAGTTGGCTGGGGCAGCTTATCTGCGGCCGTGCGTGAAGCAGCAGGCACAGCTGCCCCGTCGCCGCTCTGAATGACGGGACGGAAGTTCATGTCGGCAGAAGCCTGAATCAAGGCACGAGTCTCGGCGCTGGGAGTGCCGGGAAGGCTCACTACAACATTGCGGCCAGACTGCGTGCTAATTTCAGCCTCGGAAACACCTGAACCGTCAACGCGTTGGCGGATGATTTCCACCGCTTGGTTCAGTTGTTCCTCGTTGACTGATCCGCCGCCCTCTACCCGCGGTGCCAGGATCATCTGGGTTCCGCCTTCAAGGTCCAAAGCGAGCTTGGGCTGCCACGTAGCATTGTTAGTAACCACACCGCCGGTCAACACCGCCGCGAGGGCCAACAAGATAACGCCCAGCCACAGCAGCGTGCGCCGCGCGGGGTTCTTCGGGCCTTTTCGTGCCATCATCGATCTTTCTTTTGGGTGCCGTCAGAGCGGCAGGATACTCAGAGAATCTTGGACCCATGGAAATTCGACGGCGCGTTCTCGCACCGCCGAATTCCGATCCAGATTGCTGGGTTGACTACTTGTCCTTGTTGCCTTCCTCGTTGAGACGGTTGATGGTTTCCTCAGGCGTTTCATTGGCAACCGGCGCATCTGCAACGGGGCCCTTGTTCAGGGTTGCATCGTTAGCAGTGGTGTTTTCCTCGGCGACAACCTCATCGGCGGTCAGCGAGGAAGCGTCGTTGGGAACAGCGGCGGTTTCCGGCTCAACAATCTTGGTAACGGCCTGACGGTGAACGGTGGCTAGGTTACCGGGGGAAAGTTCCAGCACTACCTTGTTGTTCTCTTCGTCCATGGACACGATGGTGCCGTAGAGACCAAAGCTAGTCATAACGTCCACACCCGGGGCGAACTGGGACTGAAGAGTCTGTTGAGCCTGCTGCGCCTTCTTATTGCGGCGGAACATCATAAAGATGAACACGGCGAAGATGACAAAAAGCAAGATGGTGGTGATATCCACAGGGAAAATTCCGTTCTTAGATGCAATTCGGTGGTGATACTACCCGTAGATTCCAATGGATCGCAGGTCAAACGGCCGGACAACGAGGCGAAAACGTGCCGAGCGTCATATCAGTCTAAGCGGAAACCCCGTACACAAGGAGTTCCAACAACCCCTAGCCGCGTCGAAATGTCTGGCTATCACCGTAAGCAATGGGTGTCTGCGGCTCGATTGAGCCCTCGGCAGAATCCTCGAACACTTCGCCAAAGAGCTCTGCTTGACGTGCCGCCGAACCAGCCTGGCCAAAACTCCCTTCGGGGGCAGTGAGACCTAGGTGTTCCCACGCGGCCGCCATAGCTATACGACCCCGAGGGGTTCTACCGAGGAGTCCTTCGCGCACCAAAAATGGTTCGGCCACGGTTTCTACAGTTTCGGGTTCTTCACCAATGGCGATGGCGAGCGTGGACAGGCCCACTGGACCGCCACCAAATTTGTGAACCAGAGCTTCTAGGACTGCACGGTCCAGACGGTCCAACCCCTTGTGGTCCACTTCGTACATATCCAACGCGGCAGAGGCCGTGCGGGCATCGATCTGCTCGATTCCGTGAACCAACGCCCAGTCACGGACACGGCGCAAGAGCCGGTTCGCGATACGCGGTGTACCACGTGAGCGGCCCGCAATCTGGGAAAAGCCAGCGGAGTTCACCTTCAGGTCCAGCAAACCAGCTGAACGGCGCAAGACCAGTTCCAGTTCTTCCACCGCATAGAACTCCAAGTGCCCGGTAAACCCGAAACGGTCGCGGAGAGGGCCAGGCAGCAAACCGGCGCGCGTAGTTGCACCCACCAGAGTGAAGGGCGGCAGTTCTAGTGGGATGGCCGTTGCGCCTGCGCCTTTGCCCACCACAATGTCCACCCGGAAATCTTCCATGGCCATGTACAGCATTTCCTCGGCCGGACGGGACATCCGGTGGATTTCATCGAGAAACAGCACTTCGCCATCGGAGAGCGAAGACAGAATGGCTGCTAAGTCGCCCGCGTGTTGAATCGCCGGACCACTACTGATGCGCAGTGGGGCATTCATTTCGGCAGCAATGATCATAGCCAGAGTGGTTTTACCTAAGCCTGGCGGGCCGGAAAGCAAGACGTGATCAGCGCTGCGCCCACGCATACGGGAGGCTTGCAGGACCAAGTCCAGTTGTTTGCGGACACGGTGCTGGCCCACAAAGTCATCAAGGTTTTTGGGCCGAAGAGCTGCCTCAATGAGCCGCTCCTCCGGTTCCTCTCCCCCGTTCATCAGGGACGGTTCACTCACGAGTGCCTACCCCTGCCTTGCCGCAGGTGCGCGGCTTGAGGTTCGGGCGCCATCTTGACCCAACCAACGCAAGGTGGCTCGCAAAATTTCGGCAACATTGCCGCCCTCTGCGATCTCGGGGGAATCCGCCATCGCCTTGTCCACACTGGCGCCAGCATCCTTTTCCGACCAGCCAAGCGATGCCATGGCGGCCACAACTTTGGGTTTCCACAGCGCTTCGCCCACAACGGCAGGCGTTGCTGGGGCGCTGGCCGGTGTGCCGTGAGGGACAAGCTTTCCAGCCAGTTCCAGCACAATCCTGCCGGCGACTTTGGGCCCGATGCCAGGAACTTTGGTAAATGCTTTGCCGTCACCAGAATGGGCAGCCACCCGAATGGTCTCTGGATCGTGAACGGCGAGCACTGCCAACGCCAAGCGCGGCCCCACACCGCTAACGGTGAGGAGAATATCGAAAACTTCGCGTTCGTCGTCGTCCTTAAACCCGAACAGCGTCAGTGAATCCTCGCGGACAATCATCGACGTGAACAGCTTGGCTTCCTCGCCCACCCGCAAGGTCCCAAGGGTTTGCGGGGTGGCGTTCACTGACATACCCGCACCGTTGAGATCGATGACCGCAGTGGACAAACCAAGGTGCGCCACGGGGCCGCGTAGAAAACTGATCACAGAGTTTCTCCTGAACTGCTATCCGAACATATCTACGAATAGCGTAGCGTGCGGCCCTGACAGAAAGAGCCATTCAGTGTTTGCGGCGTGCCTTAGCTTCGGCCTCAGCCCAAGCCCGCTGGGCTGGTGTGAGCGAGTCACTGCCGGGTCCCGTCGTCGAAATCGCTGCGCCGCTTCCAGCCCGCCAAGCGTGCGTAATCGCCAAGGCTAAGGCGTCAGCAGCGTCAGCTGGACGCGGCGAATTTTCCAGCCGCAGGATCTTGGTGACCAGTTTGGTGACGGCTTCTTTATTGGAAGTACCGCTACCGGTCACAGCAGCTTTAACTTCCGACGGCGTATGGAGAGCCACCGGGATACCACGACGCGCCGCCGCCGCAATCACCACGCCTGACGCCTGGGCCACACCCATCACAGTGCTCACGTTGAGTTGGGAGAACACTCGCTCCACGGCAAGGACATCGGGCTGGTAGCGGTCTAACCACTCATCAATGGCGTTGGCAATCACGAGCAATCGCTGATCCAACGTCTGGTCAGGCGTGGAGCCAACAACTCCCACGTCCACCATGGTTGCGCGGCGGTTACGTTCGACATCCACCACGCCCAAACCGCAACGAGTAAGGCCCGGGTCAACTCCCAAAACGCGCAGGGTCAACTCCGGGCCTCCTCAAATTGTTTGCGATTAGTGCACTGTGTTAAGTCCTACTCCGCTTCGAGGGCGGCCTGAACTTCTTCGCTCAAATCGGCGTTGGTGTAGACGTTCTGAACGTCATCCAACTCCTCGAGAGCATCAACGAGCTTCATAAACTTCTTGGCACCCTCAACGTCCAAAGGAACTTCCATGGACGGAACAAACTCGGCTTCATCGGTGTCATACTCGATGCCAGCTTCTTTGAGTGCGTCACGGATAGCCTGCAGGTCCTGCGGCTCGGAGAGGATTTCCCAGGTGTCGCCGTCGTCTTTAACTTCCTCGGCACCTGCGTCCAAAACAGCCATCAGAACGTCGTCTTCACTCAGACCGTTCTTCTGCAGCGCTACAACACCCTTGCGGCTGAAGAGGTAGCTGACCGAGCCGGGATCTGCGATGGTTCCGCCGTTGCGGGAAATGGCCAAGCGAACCTCAGAGGCTGCACGGTTCTTGTTATCGGTAAGGCACTCAATCAACAGTGCAGAACCCTGCGGGCCGCGGCATTCGTACATAATCTCGGTGTAGTCAACAACCTCACCGGTGAGGCCAGCGCCGCGCTTGATGGCGCGGTCAATATTGTCAGCGGGCACCGAAGTCTTTTTTGCCTTGGTCACGGCAAGTTCCAAACCAGGGTTACCGGAGAGGTCCGGGCCGCCCATACGTGCAGCAACTTCAATGTTCTTGATCAGCTTGGCAAAGGACTTCGCGCGGCGGCTATCGAGGATGGCCTTCTTGTGCTTAGTGGTTGCCCATTTGGAGTGGCCTGACATGCTTTACGCTTCTCCTCTGATCATGCGAATAAAAAGTTCGTGGACGCGCAACTCCCCCGTCACTTCCGGGTGGAAGGAGGTAGCCAGCAATTGGCCGGAGCGCACTGCCACAATTCTAGCCTTTCCATGCAAAGTCTCGGTGTGTGCGGCGTTTCGCGGTTCAACTTGGGCCAAGATTTCTACCCCGTCGCCCACACGTTCCACCCAAGGCCCACGGATAAATACTGCATGGACTTTCTCTACCTCGGGGTTGCCGTTACGGCCAGCGCTGAATTCAAGACCAGCGAAGTCTAGGTCCGTTTCAAAGGACTCGCGTTGGCGGCCAAAGGCGTTGCGCCGGACCGTAATATCCAGTCCACCAAAGCTGCCTTGTGGGACACCTTTAAGGTCAGTGGTGGGATCAGCGATCTCATCTGCCAACAAAATCATGCCCGCGCACGAGCCGTAGACCGGTAGCCCCTCACGGATCCGTTCCTTGATGGGCTCAGCCAGATCAAAGATCCTAGCGAGTTTGTCAATGGTGGTGGATTCCCCGCCCGGGATGATCAGCCCGTCAACGCTGGCCAGTTCGCTGGGCCGGCGGACACCAATGGCTCTGGCGCCGGAACGCTCTACGGCCTGGATGTGTTCACGAACATCGCCTTGGAGGGCAAGAACTCCAACAAGTGGATCAGCAGTGTGTGCAACTTTCACCTGAACATTCTAGGCGTGTGGTGCGCCCCGGAGCTGCGGAGCACTGAACCCAGTAGCATTGACAAGGATTCAAAAGACGAGCGAAGAGGTAGGCACTATGTGCGGAATCGCCGGTTACCACGGTTTTGGTGAAGATGAAGCGATGTTGCGGGTTATGAATGACTGCATCGAGCACCGCGGCCCCGACGGCGAGGGCTACTTCACCGAAGGCAACGTGGGTTTGGCCCACCGCAGGCTCTCGATTATCGACGTCGCGCACGGCCAAGAGCCGATGATTAGCGCCGATGGCGACACCGTTTTGGTGTACAACGGCGAGGTGTACAACTACCAAGAGTTGCGCGCCGAGCTCGAGGCTTTGGGCCGGTCCTTCCGTACACAATCGGACACTGAAGTGGTGCTGCAGTCCTATGAGCAGTGGGGCACTGAAGCGTTTGACCGCTTTAACGGTATGTTCGCTTTCGCCATCCTGGACAAGAAAAAGAACGTCACCGTTCTGGCACGCGACCACTTTGGTATCAAACCTCTGTACTGGGCTAACGCCGGAACCGATGCAGCGCCCAAGATCATTTTTGCCTCAGAAATCAAGCCGATTCTTCAGACCGGCAAGGTGGCCCGCAAAGCCAACGAGCGCATTTTGTACCGCTACTTGCAGTACCGCATCCACGATGACTCTTCAGAGACCTTCTTTGACGGCGTCTCCAAGTTGCAGCCCGGCGAGATGATGCACATCAACAATGAGACTGGCACCTTCCAGATCAGCTCATTTACCCGCCTGCGTGAAGAACTCGAAGAGCTCTCCACGGTCAACCGCGAATACACACCGGCTGTGACCGAGGAGTACCGTCAGCGTTTCACCGAGGCCATTCGCCTGCGCCTGAAATCTGAAGTTCCTGTGGGCTCGGCCCTCTCCGGTGGTTTGGACTCTTCGGCGGTGGTGGTCGCCATCAACAAGCTGATGCAGGAGAACGCCGAGTCAACCTCTTCGATTGGTGCAAAGCAGAATACCTTCAGTGCTGTTTTCCCCAATTCGATCAACGACGAAGAGCACTACGCTGACGCAGCTATTGCCAAGTGCAGCGGCAACATCCAAGCCCACAAGATCCTTCCCAAGGCAGAGAATTTTGCTGCTGACTTGGATGACTTTGTGCGGACCATGGAAGAGCCCATCATTTCCTCCGGCCCGTACGCGCAGTACTGCGTGATGAAGGAAGCCTCCAAGCACGTCACTGTGTTGTTGGATGGCCAGGGTGCCGACGAGATGATGGCCGGCTACATTCCGTATTACTTCGCTTACTTGCGCCAGCTCAAGGCCAAGGGTGACTACAAAACCTTCCTGAAAGAAGCCACGTCCTCGCTGGACATCTTCTACCGCTTGGGCCGTTTCCGCCTACAGTCCAAGCTCACCGCCAAAAAGACTGTGGCCATGAGCTCGCTGCTGAACAAGTCCTTCACTGGCCAGTACAAGGGCGAGTCTTTCAGCAACATTGCTGACAACATGAAGCTGCGCCTGATTGACGATTTGTTCCACAAGTCCTTGCCGTCGCTGCTGCGCTACGAGGACAAAAACACCATGCGCTTCTCCCTGGAGGGCCGTGTGCCGTTCTTGGACAAGGAAGTGGTGAAGTTCCTGTTCAGCCTTTCCGATGAAGCGATCATCAAGGGTGGTTGGAACAAGCGAATTCTCCGGGACGCAACGCGTGGTTTGTTGCCTGAGAAGATCAGCAACCGCCGCAACAAGATCGGTTTCACCACCCCCGAGGCGGAGTGGTTCAAGCTGATGAAGGAGCGGATTTACCAGGTCTTTATGTCTAATTCCTTCGCTGAGCGTCCGTATTGGAACCGCGAAGCAGTTCTGACGGCTTTTGAGGAATACCTCAATGACAAAAACGACGCCGACACCATGATTTTCTGGCGTCTGCTTAACGTTGAGTTGTGGTTCCGTGAGTTCATTGATCAGAACGAAACCCCGGCTGACGTTAAGGAAAACAAGAGCGACTACGAACCGAACCCGGGCAAGAACCTGGACATCACGGTTCCGGCTGAGGCTGGTGGGGCAACCTTCCGCCGCTACCCGCTTCAGACTGGTGTTTTCAAGCGTGAAACGGATCTGGATCCCGAGGTTTTGGGTTACGTTCAGCGCTTCTTCAGCGGCCTGGCGGAGGCAGACGAGGCGACTCGAACCGCCGTCGCACAGCAGCCTTGGTACCTACTCGTGAGCGAAAAGATCGTAGCTATAACTCAGGGCCGTTCCTTCCCGGTCTGGGAGATCAATGTTTCCCCCGCAGCCCGTGTACTCAGCAAGTTTGTGAAGCGCACCCCGGCAGGGATCGGTTTGGGCAGCCCGTGGTCCATGCAGATCGCCATCAACGAGGTGGGTTTGCCGCTGATTGTCAAAGCTGCTGCTGCCAGTGTTGTGGGCAAGTTCCAGGGCAAGAGCGGCGTATTCTACAACGTGGTGGGTAACAACATCAACGCCATCGACGGCGCCACCCCCTACTCCTTGGGATCTTCGGCTAACTCGGTGAAGTTGGCTCCCAAGGATCCGGAGCTGGTGGCTCAGCGCTTGAGCAAGCTGATTCGCGCGAGCGTCCCGGCCGAGTTCGCTGCAACCTTCGCTGGCACTGCAATCATGGATGCCAACGATCTCGGTGTAGTTGCCATGGGTCATGACACTGACTTGCCCAAGGAAACCATCCAGGCGATCTTCAAGGACAACCCGCAGGGTCAGGGCGCGCAGGCCACCCCGATGTCTTTGGTCTTCAAACAGAGCTAATTACGCCGAACTAGCTCGCGTTTGTGGCTCTACCCAGCTTAGGGTGGAGCCACAAACGCGAGCTTTTTTGTTTACTGTCTTGTTTCTTTAGGTCCTGGTTTCTAGAGGCTCTAGGCACGAGCACCTTGGGTATGAAAGTCTTATTTCATGACTAATCCTCTCCTGAGCCCCAGCACGCTGCCGTACCAGCTTCCCCCGTTTAACGAAATCACCACCGCACATTACGCCGAGGCAGTGGAAGCCGGGCTTGCTGAACATCTCAACGAGATTAACGCGATCACTAGCAATCCTGACGCCGCGAATTTTGAGAATACTGCGCTGGCTATGGAGCGTTCCGGAACCCTGTTGCAACGTGCCGCAGCAGGGTTTTTTACTCTAGTTTCGGCGGACGCTACGGATCAGATTCGCGAGCTCGAAACCAAGCTTTCCCCCCTGTTCTCCCAGCACCAGGACGCAGTGTTTATGAATCGAGATCTCTATGACCGGTTCGCAGCAATTCCTACCCAGAACATTGATCCTGAGTCAGCACGGCTCGTGGAGGATTACCTCAAGGAGTTCCGTCAGTCCGGCATCCAGCTCGAGACCGGTGCTCAGGGCCGTTTACGCGAGTTAAATACCGAGCTTTCGCACCTTGGCACCGACTTCGGCCAGCGGGCCAAGGAAGCCATGAAAAAGGCTTCGTTAATGCTCGACGACGTTGCAGACTTGGACGGTCTGCCCGCCGACGATGTAAACACCGCAGCCGAGGCAGCAAGCGCCGCAGGGCACCCAGGCAAATACCTCCTCACGCTGATCTTGCCCAGCAACCAGCCAGCCATGGCCAGCCTGAACAACCGTGAGGTCCGTCAGCGTCTCTACCAAGCTTCGATCGGGCGTGGGATTGATGACTCGGACTTGGACGTAAGGGCCACTGTTCTGGAACTCGTCAAGCTCCGCGCCGAAAAGGCAGCACTTCTTGGGTTCGCAAATTACGCGGAACTGGCCCTCGAGGACCAAACTGCTCCTGGCATCAACCAGGTTCAGGAAATGCTCCAGCGCTTAGCGCCGGCGGCTGTCCGCAACGCCAACGGCGAGGCAGAGGCTCTCGCCGAAATCGCTGGCCATCCGCTCGAGGCCTGGGACTGGGCGTACTATTCGGCCAAGGTCCGGAGCAGCCGTTACAACGTGGATGAGCAGGCGTTGCGGCCCTACTTTGAGCTGGAGACCGTCCTGCGCGATGGTGTGTTCTACGCTGCCGAAAAGCTTTACGGTGTCACCTTCACCGAGCGCCCGGACCTCAAGGGCTACCACCCCGACGTTCGTGTGTGGGAAGTCTTTAACGCTGACGGTAGCGGTCTCGGCCTGTTTTTGGGTGACTACTACACCCGTGAGTCCAAGCGCGGCGGTGCGTGGATGAATTCATTGGTGGATCAGTCTGAATTGCTCGGCGGAAAACCAGTGGTGATCAACAACCTGAACATCTCCAAGCCGGCCGCCGGTGAGCCAACTTTGCTCACTTTGGACGAGGTGCGGACGGCGTTCCACGAGTTCGGTCACGCCTTGCACGGACTGTTTTCCAACGTCACCTACCCGCGGTTTTCCGGGACCAGCGTGCCACGTGACTTTGTGGAGTACCCCTCGCAGGTGAACGAAATGTGGATCCTGTGGCCGGAGGTTTTGGCCAACTATGCCAAGCACTACCAGAGCGGTGAGGCTTTGCCGGCTGCAGACGTTCAAAATCTGGTTGATTCCCAGGTATGGGGCGAAGGCTTTGGCACCACCGAATACTTAGGTGCTGCACTGTTGGACTTGGCCTGGCACACCGTCACGGCCGCTGACGTTCCGGGCGATGCCCTTGCTTTTGAGGAATCTTCGCTCGCCGCTGCCGGGTTGGCCCACGATCTCATTGCCCCGCGTTACCGCACGGGCTATTTCCAGCACATCTTCGCCGGCTCCGGCTACTCTGCCGGCTACTACTCCTACATTTGGAGCGAAGTCCTGGACGCTGACACCGTGGAATGGTTCAAGGAAAACGGCGGCCTCACGAGGGCCAACGGCGATCACTTCCGCAAAGAACTACTCTCCCGCGGAAACAGCCGCGAACCGTTAGACAGCTTCCGCGCCTTCCGCGGCCGCGACGCAGCCCTACAGCCGCTGCTAACCCGCCGCGGTTTGGACTAGAAAAATACGACGGCGGCCGGTCACCTCATGAGGTGAGCGGCCGCCGTCGTTATTTAAGGCTTTTTACCAGCCGCGATCAGCTAAACGGGTGAACGCGGTGTTGGTCAACTGGCTGGGGTCCTGCGGAGCCTGCGACGGCGGCACGTTGATGCCCACCATGGCCTCGCCCAAACCGCGGGAAACCTTGGCAATAACGTCAGGGTCGTCGTAGAAGGTGGTGGCCTTCACAACCGATGCTGCACGCTCTGCCGGGTTGCCTGACTTGAAGATACCGGAGCCAACAAATACACCATCGGCGCCGAGCTGCATCATCATGGCTGCGTCAGCGGGGGTAGCAATACCACCAGCGGTGAACAGCACCACGGGAAGCTTACCGGTGGCGGCAATTTCCTTAACCAGTTCATACGGTGCCTGAAGTTCCTTGGCGGCAACGTAAAGCTCGTCTTCCGGCATGGAGGAAAGCTTGGCGATCTCAGCGCGGATCTTGCGCATGTGACCCGTAGCGTTGGAGACGTCACCGGTACCGGCTTCGCCCTTGGAGCGAATCATTGCGGCACCTTCATTGATGCGACGCAGTGCTTCACCAAGGTTAGTGGCGCCACAAACGAAGGGAACAGTGAAGTTCCACTTGTCGATGTGGTTGATGTAGTCGGCCGGGGTGAGAACCTCGGACTCGTCGATGTAGTCAACACCGAGGGACTGAAGGACCTGAGCCTCAACAAAGTGACCGATGCGGGCCTTGGCCATGACCGGGATGGAAACGGCATCAATGATGGCGTCGATCATGTCCGGATCAGACATACGAGACACGCCACCTTGAGCGCGAATGTCAGCTGGCACACGCTCGAGGGCCATAACGGCTACGGCACCGGCGTCTTCGGCGATGCGCGCCTGCTCTACGTTGACAACGTCCATAATGACGCCGCCCTTGAGCATTTCCGCCATGCCGCGCTTAACACGGCTGCTGCCGGTAACTGCGGCAGCGGCGTTGCCGGATTCGCCGGTTACTTCAGGTGTAGACACAAAAACCCCTATGGGTAGAAAAATTGGACTTCGCTGGTGCCGAGCAGCAGCAAAAAGCTGGACGCACCGGATGATCTGACCGAGAAGCCAGACACAAACCATAGTAGTCCCCGCCACACTCCGGGGCTGAATCAGATTACCGAGATTGCTTGTACACGGTAGAAATGCGCTGAACCACTGTCACCAAGCTGGCCGCACCGAGCAGGCAGAGTGTCACAAACAGGACGACTTCCGGCAAGCCCAGACCGGTAAACCCGGTCACCACCAGCACCGAAACCAAACGTTCAGCCCGTTCAGCAATACCAACGTTGGCGGTGAATCCAAGCGATTCCGCTTTGGCTCGAGCGTAGGAAACCACCATGCCAAGGACCAAACAGACGACGGCGGCAATAGCAATCGCGTGATTGTCACCCCGGGTGAAAAACCAGATGGTCACACCAGCAAAGAGAGCACCGTCGGCAATGCGGTCCAAGGTTGAGTCTAAAAAGTTGCCCCAAGGGCCGCTGCGTCCCTGAATTCTGGCCATCATGCCGTCAAGGACGTCTGAGAAAATGAACGCCGTTATAAACAGGGTCCCCCACCAGAGCTGACCAAGTGGGTAGAACACCAAGGCGCCCACCACAACCCCCAGTGTGCCCACGATCGTCACAGCGTCAGGAGAGACGCCGATCTTCAGGAGCCAACGCGCAAGAGGGCTAAAAAGTCGCGTGAAAAAGCCACGCGCATAGCGATTAAGCATCAGCTGGCCACGCCTCGGCCACTAGCTGGCGTACCTCGCCAAGTGTTTGAGTGATGGCTTTGGTTTGGGCGATGATGGGGAAAAAGTTTCCGTCCCCACCCCAGCGCGGAACCACGTGCTGGTGCAAGTGAGCCTTGATTCCGGCGCCGCCCACCGCCCCTTGATTCATTCCGAGGTTAAAGCCGCCCGGGTTAGACACTTGGCGCAGTACACGCATGGCCGTCTGGCTTAGTGCTGCAAACTCTGCCGTTTCTTCCACCGTGATGTCAGTGTATTCAGGAACGTGCCGGTACGGGCACACCAAGAGGTGACCAGGGTTGTACGGGTACAGGTTCAAAACCACGAAGCAAGTTTTGCCCCGGTAAACGATCAAGGAATCTTCGTCGCTTCGTGATGGCGCAACGCAGAACGGGCAGTCGTCCTTGCCCTTGAACTGGTCCTGCCCACCTTTGATGTAGGCCATACGGTGTGGGGTCCACAGGCGCTGAAAAGCGTCAGGAACGCCGGGCAGCTGAAAGTCATCGCTCACTTCAGCATCGCCCGGATACTGTTGCTGTGCGCCTGTGGACTCCACCATGTACTTAGGCCGTTCGATTCTTGACGGCGTCCACAATGCGCTGCACGGCTTCTTCAACCGGCACACCATTATCTTGGCTACCGTCACGGAAGCGGAAGGAGACAGCTCCGGCTTCCGCGTCTTCCCCACCGGCAATTAGAACAAATGGAATCTTGTCCTTGCTGGCGGTGCGGATCTTCTTCGGGAAGCGGTCCGAGGAAATATCCACCTCGGCACGGATACCCGCAGCCTTAAGGCGAGCGACGACGTCGAACATGTAATCGTTGAAGGCCTCAGCCACGGGTATACCTACCACCTGGACTGGCGCCAGCCAGGCAGGGAACGCACCGGCATAATGCTCGGTCAAAACACCCATAAAACGCTCTACCGAACCAAACAGCGCGCGGTGAATCATCACCGGACGTTGACGGGTTCCGTCGGCAGCCTGATACTCCAATTCGAAGCGCTCCGGCAGGTTAAAGTCGAGCTGAATCGTGGACATCTGCCAAGTACGCCCCAGCGCATCCTTGGCTTGTACCGAGATCTTGGGACCGTAGAACGCAGCTCCCCCGGGATCCGGAACCAGTTCCAGTCCTGACGCTTCTGCTACCTCGGACAGAGTGCGAGTTGCTTCTTCCCAGATGGCATCATCACCAACGAACTTTTCTTCATTCTTGGTGGAAAGTTCCAGGTAGAAGTCGTCCAAACCGTAGTCCTTGAGCAAACCAAGAACAAAGTTCAGCGTGGTGGTGAGCTCATCCTTCATCTGCTCTTTGGTGCAGTAGATGTGAGCATCATCCTGTGTCATACCGCGCACACGAGTCAGACCGTGCACCACGCCTGACTTCTCGTAGCGGTACACGGAGCCGAACTCGAACAATCGCAGCGGCAGTTCACGGTAAGAGCGGCCGCGTGAGCGGAAGATCAGGTTGTGCATGGGGCAGTTCATCGGCTTGAGGTAGTAGTCCTGGCCGGGCTTGCGAACCGTGCCGTCCTCGTTGAGTTCCTCATCCACGTGCATGGCCGGGAACATTCCGTCCTTGTACCAGTCAAGGTGCCCGGAAACTTCGTAGAGGTGGCCCTTGGTGATGTGCGGGGTGTAAACGAACTCGTAGCCTGCATCAACGTGGCGCTGACGGGAGTAGTCCTCCATGGCCTTGCGGATGATGCCGCCCTTGGGGTGGAACACCGGCAGGCCGGAGCCCAGCTCGTCCGGGAAGGAGAACAGGTCCAGTTCCACACCGAGCTTGCGGTGATCGCGGCGCTCGGCCTCGGCCAGACGCTCTTGGTACTCCTTGAGGGCTTCCTTGGTGGGCCACGCTGTACCGTAAATGCGCTGGAGCTGCTGGTTGTTCTGGTTTCCCAGCCAGTAGGCAGCCGAAGAACGAGTCAGCGCGAAAGCGTTGGAGATCATCTTGGTGTTGGGCAGGTGCGGGCCGCGGCACAAATCGCACCACACACTGTCGCCGCTCTTGCGGTCAACGTTGTCGTAGATGGTGATCTCGCCAGCACCAACCTCAACGTTCACACCTTCGGCGGCGTCGACGTCGTCACTGTTGTTCTTTTTGCCCAGCAGTTCGAGCTTGTACGGCTCGTTCTTCATGGCTTCGCGGGCTTGGTCCTCGGTGACCACACGGCGAACGAACTTTTGGTTTTGGTTGACGATCTTGAGCATCATCTTCTCGAGGGTTTTCAGATCCTCGGGAGTGAACGGCTCAGCAACGTCAAAGTCGAAGTAGAAGCCGTCACGGATGTACGGGCCAATGCCCAGCTTGGCATCGGGACGCAATTGCTGCACGGCTTGGGCCATCACGTGGGCAGTTGAGTGGCGCAAAACGTTCAGGCCATCGGGAGAATCAATGGTGACGCCTTCAACCGTTGCACCTGCAGGCAAGGGCTGGTCTAAATCTTTGAGTTCACCATTAACCCGGGCCACAACTACATCGCGGCGCTCAAAAAAGAGTTCCGCGCCGGTGGTCCCGGTAGTCACCATTTTCTCTTCGCCGTCGACGTTAAGGGTGATCTGCTGGACTTCTGACACGGGTGTCTCCTATTCATGTTGAGGCTTCATAGCTTGTGGCATACGTTGACCACAGCCAGCCTCTGTAATCGTATCGGTTCCAGTTGGAGGCGACCAACCGAGCAATTGCCGGAGTTTGAGCCCGGGTTAAAGCCCGACGGCGGTTCGCTTCAGTTCAGGGCTCGAGGCACGGATGCCGCTCAGCTCGCTGGTATTCAATGCGCTGTTATTCAGCTCAGCAAGGTCCCATGCCATGGATGCGGACAGGCTAATCCCCCGGTCCCCTGTCCGGCGTGTGGTTCCTCGAATCAGGAGCAAACGGGTGCCAAAAAGTAACGGTCCCGCCTGTTCTTGGGCTTCGTGGAAGAACACTGAATCCACACACCCTGTGCCGTCATCAATACTGATAAACACCACTCGGCGCCCACCGCGCATGGGCGGGGTTTGGGTGGCCACCCGGATACCAGCAACCAATACCTCGGTTCCGTTGCGCAAGGCCAAAAGCTGGTTTGCGGTGGTGACACCCAGCTGTTCAAGCAACGGTTTGTAGCTTTCCAGCAAGTGGCCGCTGACGTCCATGGCCATAAGGTCCAGTTCGGAGCGGACTTTTTCTCTTTGGCTAGGTTCCGGCAGTTCTGCTTTGAGATTGCGTAGCTCAACATCGCCCAGTGGAAGAGACAGTTGCCCTTCGATGGGGCCGTGCCCCCGTGCGGAGGTGGTTTTGGTGGATAGCTGCTGCAAGTGCTGGACCAAGTCCGCCCGGCTAGAGCGCCCGCCGGACTCTTTATGCAAGGCGTCAAAGGCACCCAACTGGGCGAGGCGTTTGATGTTGGGTTTGGAGATGCGTGCCCGCACCCGCAAGTCCGCCAAAGAATCGTAGGGTTGCCCGGCCACTAGCCGTTTAAGCTCGGCACCAGAGAGTCCGTAGATCCCTTTGAGACTCAGACGGATGCCCAGTTTGCCAGCATCCGGGCCGGTGTGGACCCGTTCTACCCGGTATTCTTCACCGCTTGAATTGATGTCCAAAGGGAGGATGGGAATACCCAAACGTCTGGCCTCAGCCACAAGGAGCCGTTTGGGGTACATGCCTGGATCGTGTTCCCACAGGCCAGCCAAAAATGCTTCTGGGTGGTGAGCTTTAAGCCACGCTGATTGGTAAGTGGGCACGGCAAAAGCAGCTCCGTGGGCTTTGCAAAAACCAAAACTGCCAAAGGCCTTCAGTGTTCCCCAGACTTTGTCCACTACTTCAGGGGTGTAGCCGCGTTTGCGGGCTTCTCGACGGAAAAATTCCTCCACCGCGGGTTCACGATTTTCATTGCCGAGCGCCCTGCGGAACTCGTCAGCTTGGGCCAGATCACAATCGGTCATCACGTTGAAAGTTCGGATGATTTGTTCGTGAAAAACCGTCACTCCGTGGGTTTCTTTGAGCACCTCGCGCAGATCAGGGTGCGGGTATTTTTCTGGAGCGAAGCCGTGCCGGTATTCCAAGAAGGGCCGCACCATGTCAGATTTCATGGGGCCTGGCCGGAACAAGGAAATATCGATGATCAGGTCATTAAAGTTTCGGGGTGCTAGCTTCCCCACCAGCTCACGCTGACCCGGGGATTCGATCTGGAAACAGCCCAAAGTGTGAGTACTGCGAATGAGTTCAAAAGTGGGTTCATCATCCAGCGGAACATCGTTGAGCTCAATGTGCCCGTCTTCGCGGATAAAGCCTGGCGGGTTTCCGTGTTGATCCTTGGGGTGGTTTCCGGCGGCCATCACTTCTTCCCGGGAGGGGTGCAACCGAATCACTTCCCGGACGGCAAAAGCCATGGCACTTTGCATCCGGACGCCCAACACATCGAGCTTGAGCATGCCCATCGGGTCCATGTCATGTTTGTCGAACTGACTCATGGGCAGGCCTAAACCACTGGGTTGCACGGGCGTCCGGTCTAAAAGACCAGCATTTCCCAGGATCACCCCACAGGGATGCATGGAGATGTGGCGAGGTAGGCGGTCCAACCTTTCAGTGAGGTCCACCAACAAATCCAGTTGGGGCTCCCGCACATCCAGATAGTTGCCGTCCCTTGTGGGCACACCGGCACCACCTACGCGTGCAGCAAAGTCCCGAAGTTCTGGTTTTTCTACAAGTGCTTCGCGGAAATTACGGGCCGAAAAACGCCAGAGCTGTTTAGCGATCTCACCGATTTCTTCCTCCTCCATTCCCAAGGCCAGCCCGGCATCACGAACAGCACCGCGAGCGCGGTAGCCGTTTTGCATGCTCATGAGGGTGACTCGTTCGTTGCCGAAGCGGGAAAAGATCTTCCGGTAAACGTTGTGCCTTTCGGCGCTTTCCACGTCGATGTCTATGTCCGGGAGGGTTGACCTATCCCGGGAGAGGAAGCGTTCAAAAAGTAGATCGTGGTGGAGTGGGTTTACGTGGCTGATACCGGTGAGGTAGTTGACCAAGCTGGACGCTCCGGACCCTCGGGCTGCGGCTCTGACGCCCATGTCCGTGATCATGGTGGAGACTTCGGCAACGGTGAGGAAGTAGGAGGCGAAGCCTAGTTTTCCGATGGTCTCTAATTCCATCCCCATACGTTCTTGGACGTGTTCGAGTTCCTTGGCGGATGCGCCGGCAAAGCGCCGCCCTATTCCGCCTTCACAGCGTGCTCGGAGTTCGGTGAGTGGATGGTTGGTGATTCCGAGTACTGAGGCTTCGGGCACTTGGGGTTGCTTCCAGCCCATGTCCGTTACGGGGTCTATCCGGCAGCGATCTGCGAGCGCCTCTGTGGTTTTGAGGAGTGCTGTGAGTTCTTCGGTTCCGGCTGAGGCTGCGTGCATGATTTCTTGGGCGAGGTCACGCATTTGTGCGCTGGTTTTGAGCCATGCTTGCCCGTTGGGTTGCAGGAGCGGTGCTTGGGATAGTTCGGGGAGGGATTTGAGGGCGCGTGCTGCGTCTAGGACGTCTGCGGTGGCGGCGCCGTCTTCTTCGAGGTACCGGACGGCGTTGCTGAGTACTGCTGGGGTGCTGTGTTCGCGGGCTAGTTTGAGCATTCGGACTGCGTGGGCGGTGCTGTAGGGGCGCCCGGGCGCGCTGAGCTGTGTGACAACTTCGGCGGCGAGTGTCCCGATGGGCATAATGCTGAGCCAGTGTTTGAACAGGCTGCGTGGGCGCAGGTATTTGCGCCCTGCCATGGCGCGGCCTACGTCTGAGTCTGGTCCCAGGAGGACGGTGAGTACGGGCTGGAGGGTGTTGGGGTCTAGTGTTCTGGAGGCCAGTTCTCTTCGTGTGACGGCTACGGCGATGCTGCCACCGGCCTTGCCTGAGGTGTGGGCGTGCGCGTCGGAGATCAGCCGGCACAGTGCCTTGTAGCCAGCCCCATTGTTTCCACCGTGGGCTAGTACAACGACGCGTCCGGCTACGCGGGTTCGGTCGCCACCGTCGTCGTCTTCTAGGACCGCAAGGTCCACCCCGACGATGGGGTCTATCCCTGCATCCATACATGCTTTGAGGTGTTTGACTGTGCCGTAGAGGCCGTCCCTGTCTGTGCAGGCGAGCGCGCTTGCACCATCTGCGGCGGCTGCTGCGGCGAGTTCTGCCGGCCAGGAGACCCCGTAGTGGGCGCTGAATGCGGTGGAGACGTGAAGGTGGGTGAAGCTCATTGACGTTTTCGCCTCTAGGCGCTGCGGGAGTCGAGGGTGTGGTGTGTTTTGAGTAGTCGCCAGCGGTTGGCCGCTACGTAGTGGACTAGTTCTACGGTGATTTCTTGAGTGCCGGCCTGTAATTGCAGTCGCCAGATTTTGTGGTCAACCAGCCCGGCGCCGCTGCCCAGTGGTGCCCGTGATTCTTCTGCCCACCATTGGCGGCGTTCAAACCATCGCAGGGGTTCGGCACAAACGAGGTATTCCGTTCCTGCCCAGGTCACTGTGAGCGGCTGGCCGGAGGGTGCACATTCAACATGTAGTCCCTCTGAAAAGACGCCCATGGCCTTCTCCTCCTATCCGTGTGGTCTCAGATAACTCATACATTCGAACGTATGTTCGAATGCGTTAACTGTACCCCTCGGGTCAGACAAGAGCACCCGGCTTTTCAGAAAAGAGCTTCTTCCGGGGTGATCAACTCGGCGGAATTATTGCGTACATTCCCCACTGCGGAACCTACTGCATCCAATGTCCACGTTGTTGCAACCTCGTTGGCTTGGGCTCTGATAAGTTCCACAAGTCCCGGAATGTCCTTGGCTTCTGGGTCTAACCAGTCACCGAGCGCCTCTTTGCTTAGCGGAACGGGAAGCCGGTCGTGTAAAGCGCCGAGCTCTGCGAGGACCGGGTCCTGCGAGTCCGGGCTGGGCGCCGCCGTCGTAATAATGGACGTAGACAAGACCCAACGGTCCGGTGCACCGTCTTCTTTGGCCGGGTCTTTCCACCATTCGTAGAGCCCTGCAAAAACGATCCCTGAACCGGTAGCCGGGTGAACGTAATAAGGCTGCTTGGTTTTCCCTTCGCCCTTTTTCCATTCGTAATAACCGTCGGCTGGCACGGCGCAGCGGCGAGATTTAATCGCCGCCCGGAAGGACGGTTTTTCTAGGACCGTCTCGCTGCGGGCGTTGAACATTTTGACGCCGATGCCGGGATCTTTGGCCCAGCCAGGGATCAGACCCCAACGGGCAACGTGTAACTGGCGGTGCTTCTCGCCGTCCACTAAGCGCTCTAGCAGGATAGGCACGTCAGTGGTGGGGGCAATGTTCCAACTGGGCTGCAGCTGGAACTCTTCTTCGAGTTCGGCGCCGAAATCCGCCACCAAATCCCCTACCGCACGGGCCATCACGTAACGTCCACACATGTCACCAGCATAGGCTTTCACCGCTCCGAAGACCCGGCCTAAAGAGTGGCTGCGTGGAATACTAAGCCGCCGGATATCGTTGGGCACCAAGGAAGCGAACCATCAACACTAAGGAGTTCTCATGGATTTCACCCCAGAGGCCGGCACCATCACCATGTTTTCCACCACGTGGTGCGGATACTGCAACCGTCTGAAGAAGCAATTGGATGCTCAGGGAATTGGCTACACCGAGGTCAACATTGAAGAGGTTGAAGGCACCGCGGCCCTGGTTGAGCAGCTCAACGGCGGCAACCAGACAGTTCCTACCGTGTTGTTCCCGGATGGCACGGCCGTTACCAATCCTTCCGCGGCTGAGGTCAAAAAGCGCCTCGCCGTCTAAGCGCGATTCCCCACGACAAACACGTCCGGGCGGTTGTTTTAGATACTTGCCTGAAGCGTCTAAGGCATCCGCCGGGGCTCTTGTGATAGACAAGCAGAGGTATTGCTGTCGTCGAAGGGACCAATCGTGGCTCACAAGGTCAAGGGAATTATCGCCAAGTCCAAGGGCGCTCCCGTCACTCTAGAAACCGTTATTGTTCCGGATCCAGGGCCCGGCGAAGCACTCGTAGACATCATCACCTCCGGTGTCTGCCACACAGACTTGCACTACAAGCTCGGTGGCATCAGCGACGACTTCCCCTTCCTCTTGGGACACGAAGCCACAGGTGTTATCGCCGCTGTAGGCCCAGACGTTACAGACTTAGTTCCCGGGGACCGTGTGATTCTGAACTGGCGTGCCGTGTGTGGCAGCTGCCGTGCTTGCCTCAAGGGCCAGCCGCAGTACTGCTTCAACACTCACAACGCCACCCAAAAAATGACTCTCGAGGATGGCACCGAGCTCAGCCCCGCTCTGGGCATTGGTGCCTTCATTGAAAAGACTCTGGTGGCCGCCGGCCAGTGCACCAAGGTTGATCCTGAAGCTGACGCAGCTGCCGTGGGACTCCTCGGTTGTGGTGTGATGGCTGGAATCGGCGCAGCCATCAACACTGGAAACGTCAAACGCGGCGATTCGGTGGCCGTGATCGGTTGCGGCGGGGTGGGCACTGCTGCCATTGCCGGGGCTGCGCTCGCCGGTGCAACCACCATCATCGCTGTGGACATTGATCCGCGGAAACTTGAGCGCGCCAAAACCTTGGGCGCCACCCACACCATCGATTCCTCTGGCACTGACCCGGTTGAGGCCATTCAGGCGTTGACCGGCGGTTTTGGTGCAGACGTGGTCATTGACGCAGTGGGACGGCCTGAAACCTACAAACAAGCTTTCTACGCCCGTGATCTGGCCGGGACGGTGGTGCTTGTGGGTGTTCCCACCCCTGAGATGAAGATCGAGTTGCCGCTCCTGGATGTGTTTGGTCGGGGCGGTTCGTTGAAGTCTTCGTGGTACGGCGATTGCCTGCCCTCCCGCGACTTCCCCATGCTGGTGAGCCTGTACCAGCAAGGCAAGTTGGATTTGGATGCGTTTGTGACTGAGCGGATTGGCATCAATGACATTGAAGCCGCGTTCGAGAAAATGCACAACGGCGACGTGTTACGTTCGGTGGTGGAGCTCTAGTGGGTGCCCGTATCGACAACGTGGTCACCTCAGGAACGTTCTCCCTGGACGGTGGCACGTGGGACGTTGATAACAATGTATGGATTGTTGGCGACGATTCGCAGTGCCTGATCATTGACCCGGCGCATAACCCGCAGAAGGTGAGTGACGCCGTCGGGCAGAGAAAAGTCACGGCAATCCTGCTCACTCATGGGCACGATGACCACGTCCGTGCAGCACTTGAGGCACAGAAGCTTTTTGATGCTCCCGTGTATTTGAGCCCGGCTGACCGGATGCTGTGGGACACGGTTCACCCAGATACCGCTCCGGACGCTGAGATGAGTGACGGGCAGAAGTTTGAGGTGGCAGGAACGGAGTTGGTGGCTCTGGCTACGCCGGGGCACTCACCAGGCTCGGTGAGCTTCTATATCCCGGAGTTGAGTACCGTCATTACTGGCGACACTCTCTTTAAGGGTGGGCCCGGAGCCACGGGGCGTTCTTTTAGTGATTTCCCCACCATCATCGAATCCATCAAGAGTCGATTACTAACCTTGCCAGGTAATACCAAGGTGCTGACCGGGCACGGGGATTCAACAACCATTGGTGCTGAGGCGCCGGATCTGCAGGACTGGATAACCCGCGGGCACTAGCCTGCTTCTTATCCGCAGGCGTTTCTCACCCGCAAACGGACTATTCACCGCGGGATTCCCAGGTGATTAGTCCGTTTGCCGGTGAATACCTTCGAGCCAGTCGAAGCTTTTGAAGCTCAACTGGGTGGTGGCTGCGTAGGCGGCGATCACTGCTTCTTCAATATCGTCCACACCAACATGTGGCACCAAGTCATCCACGGACCCGGCTGTGGTGGGATCCCAATCAAGCCCCAGCTCCGAGTACACGTCTTCTAAAACTCGTCGGATGGGCTGGGAGCGTTCCACCACAATCACCGAGCTGAACAGCCACCCTCCGGAAACAACACGTTGGGCAGTGCCCACAAGTTTGAGCCGGTGCTGGGGGAATATCGGGTCCACCCCGTGAACGCTGAACTCACCGGGGCAATATTCGCCCGGGATCTCCCCCACCCCGGCCACAACTCCGGTGGCCACCAGCGAGTTGGCGAGCAGTTCGCCAAACTGGGCGAACCGTCGTCGTGCTCCAGCAATAGCATCCGGACTGGGTTCCACGTGGTCCACCACTAGGCAGCCTTGGTGGTACGCGGCAGCGCGGCCGCCGGCGCGCCGGACTAGTGGCTCAAATCCGGCGTTGCGTGCGGCAATTTCGGCGGCGGGGAAACCGGGAAGTTTGGTGTCTCGCTGCCCAAACGCCAACGTTGGCTGGGGGCGGTAGAGCCGGACGGTGGGGCCCAACTTTTCTTGCCGGGCGGCGGCCAGCATTTCCAAGGCAAAGTCTAGGTCGGCTTCGGCACCCAGGCTCCGGTCCTGACGAACGATGGAGAGCACTGTTACTTAGACCTTTCGCACGGTAAGAATTTGCTCGGAACGGCCAAAGGGTCCCTGCTCATCGTGCAGGACAGTGGAGGTCAGGCCAATTCCATCGGTGCCAAAGGTAACGGAATTATCCAAGCCCAACCATTCGCCCTCCGGTATCCGGTACATGTGGATTTGCAGGTCCAAGTTGGGGAACGCATAGGTGTTTTCGCCCGGAGCAACGCGGGCAGCGATGCCGTTAGAGGTGTCCACTAGGCCGATGAGTCGCGCGAGATCGGTGCTATCTGCAGCGTCGGTGAGCGGGTATCCGGGTTTGATCCACACTTGGCCGCTGCCTGGCCGGTGATTGGGAGCCACCGCCATCTCGAGGGATTGGATGTATCCGCCTGGCCACACGGTGCTTCCGTCCCAAACTTCGCATTCGCTGCGCGGCGCCATGGTGGTGTCCTCCACAGCTGCAACCTCGCTGGTGTCGCTGGTCATCATGCGCCATGCGGTGGCGCGGATGGCGGTGCGCCCGTTGGCGATCATTTCTGCTTGGATGAGTTCGATGGTTTTGCCGGGCCGCAGAGTGGTGGTTTCAAGGTGGAATTCGCCGCCGGGGATGAGACCTAGAATTTCGTAGCTGATGCGGGCCATGCGCAGATCTTCGCGAGGCTCATGACGAAGTAGCGCTTCGGCGAGCAAACCGGAAGCGGGAGCCATGTGTTGTTCGTGGGGATTCCACGCGCCTTGAACGTGAATCGTGGAGCGATATTTTCCGTCCCCCAGCGATTGGTAGTAGAAGTCACCTTCGGCCAGTTCTGGCAAATCCACCGTTTGCTCCTTCGCTTGTGCAGTATTTACGGCTCCACTCTAGCGTCAAGTGGTTCGCTTCTTTCCGCAGGTGTTGCGCGTCTGCGGCGGACAATAATGGTCAGCGCAATCACTACTAGCAGGAGCCCTAAGCCAGCGAGTGTCCACGGCGATTTGCCCGCCAAAGTGATCCACGCGTCGATCGCGGCCAGCCCTACGGTGGCGTACAGAAACGCCCACATGAGTGAACCTACGACGACGGCTGGCACGTAGCGTTTGAGTGGCATCTTCCCTGCCCCGGCGGTGAGGTTCACCGCGGTTTGGATGCCGATGGTCAGGAACGAGAACATCACGGCCCAGGGCCCCCAACGGGCTATGAGTTTGCGTGCCGTATCGGCTTTGGGACCGGTGAGGTGACGGCCAAGTTTGCTGCGTGCAGCCCCGGCGGTGGCGCCTCGTCCTAGCCAATAGGTGGCGTTGGCGCGCAGCATCACAATCACAAAGAGCGCTGCGACTGCCACTTCGAAGGGCAAGGACATGATCTGATCCACCAATACAGGCTACCGACACTGAGGTAGGTAGACTCAAAAGCGGTCCTTCACACACAACGGGAAGAGGTGGCCAGCTGATCCGGGTCATTAGCTATAACTTGCGCAAACATGCGGCCAGCGGCGAGCTTGAAGAGTTGGTTTCAACGTTTAAGGTCGATGCTTTGTGCATTCAGGAATGCACCACCGCTGACATGCCTGAGGCGATTGGCCACTTGCGTTTGGCGGATGCCACCCGTGGGAATCGTTTGGGTTTGGCGATTTATTACGACGCCGAACGCTTCACTGACGCGCACACCAAGGCTTTTTCACTCAAAAAGTCCATGCATGACCATGTCCTCTCCCCCGCCCATGAGCGGCTTTTGGGGACTCGGCTGGTGGATATCGCCACGGGCCATGAACTGGTGCTGGGCTCTTTCCACGCCGCACCGCTGACCGCATCGAACTCTTTGCGGCGTAAGCAGATCCATGCCGCGCATGCGGAACTTTTGGGTTTGGGTGGCGAGAAGATGACACTGATGGTGGGCGACTTCAACTATCCGCTGTTCACCAATAGCCTGACGCGGCACGTGCGGGACACCGGCTTTGATCTTTCACTCAGTGACCGGAAAACGTACACACGATACCGGGTGTTTAAGGGTCACTTCGACTTCGCAACCTCGCAGGGTTTGAAGATCAGTAAGGTCCAGACGCTGCCTCGTGGCGCGTCAGATCATTTGCCGATTATGGTGACGGCCGAATTCGGCGACTAGCTCTTCCGCACAAAAAGCGAGTGGGCTACTTTCTCTGAGGTGGCGAATTCGGCCAGTTCCAGCGCTGTGGTGTCCACGCCGTCGAACAGGCTGGCGCCGCCGCCTAGAATCACCGGGACTGTGGCTACGTGCAGTTCGTCCAAGAGTCCGGCGTTGAGGTATTCGCGGACTGTTTCCGCGCCACCGCCTAGGCGCACGTCTTTTCCGGCTGCGGCTTCCATCGCTTGGTCATAGGCGCTCTGGATGCCTTCGGTGACAAAGTAAAACGTGGTTCCACCTTCCATGGGTAGCGGGTCCCGGGCGTGGTGGGTGAGCACAAATACGGGGTGCCCGTAGGGTGGGGTTGGGCCCCACCAGCCGTCCCAGGTTTTTGATTCAGGGGTGTCCCAAGCGCCACGGTATGGGGTGAACATGTTCCGGCCCATGATGGTGGCCCCAATGTTTTCTTCTCCCCGGCGCAGCCACTGATCATCAATGCCTGTGGTTCCGCCTTCTTGGCCCATCATGCCCCGGCCAAAGGAGGTTTCAAACACCCATGCGTGGAGATTCTCGGTGCCGATGCCTAACGGGGCTTCCAGGCTCTGTTCCGGTCCGGCCATGTAGCCGTCTAGGGACGTGGCCAGGCTGTGGGCGCGTAGTCGGGGCATTAGTGTTTCGCCTTTGAGTTGGTGTTGGGTGCTAGAAATTCGAGCAGAAGCGGCGCCAGTGCAGCGGGGTCGGCGTTGTGGGTCTGGTCTTCGAGTTCCGCTGTGGAGCCGTGTTGAACGGCAGCGGCAACTTCCCGGGCAGATTGTTGGGCCCACGCGGGACTATTTCCGCCGTGGACAACTAATACCGGGGCCTTGATGCGAGCTAGCCGTTCCTGAGGGACTACCGCGTCGCCGACTATGTGAAGGTCGTAGAACAAGGTGTGAGCAACGGCAGTGAGTTGGGGCCACCACGGCGCCTTGACCATGTCAGGATCGGTGGGCGCTCCAACGTGTGCCATAAATGCTTGGACGGCTTGGTCTCGTTGATCGTTTTCCACTAGTTGTTGTACACGTTGGGCGAAGGCATCCCACGGTTCATCTGGGTCCTGCGGTGTGCAATAGGGCGGTTCGTAGGCAAGTATGCCACTGAACGGAACGCCTGCGGCTGCGGCCTCGAGAGCAAGAATTGCTCCAGAAGAGTGTCCGTAGACTGCAACGTTGCCGCCGATTGCCTGGACAACTGCGGCGATATCTTCAATTTCACGGTCGACGGCGTAGGGCTGAGTATCGGTGCTTTCTCCCCTGCCGCGCCGGTCCAGTCCGTAGACGGTGAATGCGTCCTGGAGGAACGGTACATAGGGCTGTACGGCGTGGCGGTTGCTGAGCGCCCCGCCGATGATTAGCAACGGATCACCGCTTCCGGCAGCCTCAAAGGCAATCGAGCTCCCATCAGAGGAGGTGACGTGCTCAACCATTGTCTGACCTGCCTTTGGCGTCGGTGAAGTACCCAAAGAATATGTCTACGCCTGGGTGGGCTGTTGGGCAAGACCCAGCCAGGCGTAGCCACGAATCGGCTTAGGCCAATACGGTGTTCTCGACCTTCCAGCGGGTCAGGCGCGGGTAGACCCAAAAGTTGTGGTGCAAACTAGGCGGCGGCCCGGCCGTGGAACTCGTAGATCTGGTGCCCGGGATTGGCCCCGAAGACAAAGTTCCTGGTTGTTGTTGCTGGATGGCTTTGATGTTTCCCTTACTTCTTAGCCAACGTAACGATGAGTTTCACACCTGAGTCCGGGTGATAAGTCCATGATGCTTCCAATCCGTCCCATTCGGCGGTTTGGCGTCCTTGCAGGGAGCTCGTTGAGTCCATCTGCTCGATGACGGCATCGGGCGTATGGAGTGCCTTGACGATGCATGCATAGTCAGCGATAGATGCTCCGTCCGAATCATCCTGGCCTTTGGTGTCCACACTGAGAGAAGTGTTTTTATCGCCCAGACTCACACCAGACTGATCGGTCAGATTGCAGCTTTTGACAGCATCAGGAAGGACAGTGGACACGGTTGATGTAGCTATGACACCAGCAATTCCAGCCACCAAAACGCTGAACAAAACCCCTCCGGCGAAGCCCGAGGCTAACCCAATCCAGAGCAACTTCTTACTTTTCTTGGGTTCGGGTTGCGGCCCTAGCCAGCTAGGCAGCTGGTTCTGATTCGGCTGCGCAAATGGCGCCTGGGCTGGGTACGTGGCCGGGTACTGCGGCTGACCTTGCGGGCCAGCCGGGTATTGCGGCTGGTTATTCGTTGGAGTGGGTTCACTCATGATGCTGTTCCCCTGACTAAATGTGCGAGTTACTGCTGTTTTTCCCAGGTGCCGCAGCGGCTTGACTTGAAGTCTTGACCTTGGGTGAGCACCACAGATGGACGGCCACCGCCGGGAATGTCGTTCTCAATGATGTCGTCACCGTTGCTTCCACTGGTGTAGATGCCCCAGTAGCAGCTTCCCCCTACATCACTGGTGGCCCGGTACGTTCCTGCAGTGATGTCTTTGCCCACCGTCCACGTGCCGTCACTGATGGTATTCGCAGCTTTGGTTTTCTCCGCTGCCGTTACGGCGTCTTCGCGCTTTTTGACAGCAGCCTCTGCAGCTTTCACGGCGGCGCTGGAGGCATCGAGTTCTGCGTTGCGTGTGGCTAGGGTAGCTTCGCGGTCGGTGATGCTGCCGTATAGCTCGTCGTAGCGGGAATTCAGGTGTTCATAGTCAGACTGAAGTGTGGCCTTTTCGCCGGATAGTTGTTGGTATGCGGCGCTTGCTTTCGGGTCGGGAAGCGTCGAGCCAAAGAACGTACCGCCGGCCAGTAGTGCCACCCCGGCCATGCTCAGCCAGAGCGCTTTCTTCCGTGGCTTCCTGGGCTTCGGAGCGGTGCGGTTCCGCTCGGCTGATGGCAGGGACGGCGCATCCGCGGGCAACGGTGGAAAGTTCAGAGTGCTTAGCTCGGCTTGTTCCGGTGCCGGTTGCTGGTCTTTTGCGAACATCGTGGGTTCCTCCGTTGTTGGATGGCGCTTGTGGGTTGGCGGGAGATCGCCCCCCAGGACTCGTTCTCCCGCCAACTTTTCAACCGCAGGAGGTTCCTCCGTGGGCTGCTCCATCAAGGTAGATCGATTCAGGGAACATATAGTGTGAATGTTCTGATAACACCCCTTATCAACCGATTCGAAGTCAGTGTCCTGAGCGGTCTATACGCTGGAGCCACACCGAGAAAGGAGGCCATAATGGCAGACCGCAAAGCACTCCACATGACTTTGGCGGACGTGGCGGCGTTGACTCGCGTTCAGCGCCCAGTGGTCTCCATGTGGCGGACACGTAGTGCTGGCGGTCCGCTACCGTTTCCGGCTCCCGTTTCACTGGTGCGGGGCGTTGAAATGTTCGACGCCGGCCAGGTCGGCGAATGGTTGCAGGCAACAGAACGCGGCAATAACCCTGAGGCCGCGGCAGACGTCGCAGCTTTCGCACGCCCTGCCGCCGCAAGCGCGGGAATCGGCGCCGAGCCAGAGCATCTTCCCGGACTAACAGCACTCCTTGTTCTCAAGGCCAAAACGGGATTGGCACTGGCATCAGCATCTACTGATGAGTTGCTTGATAGTGCGGATGAAGTGGACCCGGACAATGCGTTCCTCTATTCAGAAATTGCATCCATAGGTGAAACCATAGGCGATCTGGCAGCATTCACCGATGCCCTAGTTGATAGCGCCTACAACGCGCCCGCAGCATTCGAACAGCTCCTTGAAGGGCGTTTCCGTTCTGGTTTGAAGCAGCTGGCCGTCACGTCGTTGAACCAGGTGGCCATCGAACTGGTGACTTCAACGGCAACCGAATTGGCCGTTTCTATGCCTCAGCCACTCTGCTTTGTGGACTCGTCAGCTGCAGGCAGCGACCTGCTGATAAACATCGCCAATGTCCTCAATGACACGCAGGATGTTGAATTCCGTATCCCTTATGCGGCGGATCCCGTTTCGCGGCTAGCTCGACGGCGTTTTGAAGTCCATCGCATCCCTACTACGGAACTTCTTGAAGTGAAGGACGGCGGTTGGGGACTGAGTAGTTCGGCTATCCACATCTCTCAGTTCCCTTCGCCCGGCACACCAGTGATGAGCGCGCAGAGCATTCTCGAAGCAATAGATGCCATCGCACTGGACATGGACGATTCCCAGCGGGCGGTCATCATTGCGCCGGCATCTGCGCTGTGTGATCCTCTCGCTGTCAACGAAGACTCCGCCGTGCGGGATGGCTTGTTGCGGGCAGGCCGGGTCCGGGCCATCGTTCGTCTGCCCCAGGGTTTACTGCGTACCAAGCCCCGCGAGCACCAAGCCTTGTGGGTGCTCGGACCGTCTTTTGAGGACGTCGCTATTGCTGACAAGTGGACGGTGGTTGCTGATCTCAGCACGGCGACACTAACTCGGGACGTCATTCAGGACTTGATCAGCGATGTGGTCGCTGCCATGGACAGTGCTGTGAGCGTCCGGCGGCATTCCTTCCGTTTTGCGCGGCTCGTCCGCACCAGTGCCCTTTTGGCTAGTCATGATTCTTTGGTGGCATCTAGCGGCAAGCGCCGGGCAGCTGGCCAGACAGCTGCCCGGGCAAAGCCAGAAAGTGCCGCTGCGCTCGCAGTTCGAGTGACGGATCTGATTCAGAACCTCTCTACCCAGGACTCGGCAAGTGTGTCCGTGAGCGGTATCTCTACCACCCCGGTCAGCAAAAGTGCAGCCGGAAAAGCAAAGAACTCTCTGACCATTCAGGACCTCATCTCGGCTGGAACGTTGAGTTACCGGCAGGGAAACCGCATCAGTACCGAATCTTTGGAGCCCGGTACCGGGCCTCGGGTCATCCGAGTCACGGACCTCACGGGCCCCAAAAGCAGGGAACCTTTGAGACTTGATTTACTAACACTCTCGGCAGCGCATCCGGGTGTTCGCCTCACGGACCCCGGCGACGTTGTCTTTTCCACCACACCCCGGCCGGCGGCAATAGTTGATCGCCAGGGAGGTTCTGTGGTGGCTTTCCCCGCCCGGTCCTTGTCTATCAACGGCGCGGACCCCGGCGGTGTCCATGCGGAGGTTCTTGCTGCAGAAATCAATGCGCTTCCGCCCGGGGATAAAGCCTGGCGGCATTGGATAATTCCCCAAATCTCTGACGCTGACCGCAATCCGCTGTCTGAAGCATTGAACCTGCTCCGTAAAGAACAAGACAGCGCGCGCCGCAGGCTTGGTCAGCTCGAAGAACTGACTACGCTAATCACAGACGGTGTGGCCAGCGGAAAGATTACGCTGACCACCCATGACTCACCCACCGAAGGACCCAAATAATGCCTCCAAAATCTAAGGCTGCAGCCAACGCGGCCCCTTCAACCATGAAGGAGCTCAAGGACACCTTATGGAAGGCCGCCGACAAGTTGCGGGGGTCTATGGATGCGTCCCAGTACAAGGACGTCATTCTGGGTCTGGTGTTCCTGAAGTACGTCTCGGATGCTTTTGATGAACGCCGCGGGATCATTGTCGCGGAGCTTGAGGCCGACGGCTTGGGTGAGGATCAGGTGGCGCAGCTGATCGACGACTTGGACGAGTACACCGGCCATGGGGTCTTTTGGGTTCCTGCCCGGGCGCGTTGGGCTTACCTCGCCGAGCATGCCAAGGGCACGCAGGCCTCTAGCGACGAACCGGCCAAATCAATTGGCCAACTGGTAGACGACGCCATGGACCTGATTATGGGTTCAAACCCCACCCTCGCGGCAACACTCCCCCGAATTTTCAACCGGGACAGCGTGGATCAGCGCCGCTTGGGCGAGCTGATCGATCTATTCAACTCGGCACGCTTTACCGGTATGGGTGCTGGCCGTGCCCGGGATCTATTGGGCGAGGTGTACGAGTACTTCTTGGAGAAGTTCGCCCGCGCTGAGGGTAAGCGCGGCGGCGAGTTCTACACCCCTGCTGGTGTGGTGCGTGTGTTGGTGGAGGTTTTGGAACCGCACAGTGGCCGCGTGTATGACCCGGCCTGTGGGTCGGGTGGCATGTTCGTCCAGACTGAGAAGTTCTTGGATGCGCACAACGAGGACCGCACTGCGATCTCGGTGTATGGCCAGGAGCTCAATGAGCGTACCTGGCGTATGGCCAAAATGAACTTGGCTATCCATGGCCTGAACGCGAATCTGGCGAGCCGTTGGGGCGATACTTTTGCCCGCGATCAGCACCCGGACATGCAGGCCGACTACATCATGGCCAACCCGCCGTTCAACATCAAGGACTGGGCCCGCTCGGAGTCCGATCCGCGCTGGAAGTACGGTGTGCCCCCGGCCGGTAACGCCAACTACGCGTGGATTCAGCACATCATTTCTAAGCTGGCGCCCGGTGGCACTGCGGGCGTGGTGATGGCGAACGGCTCTATGTCTTCGAATTCGGGTGGCGAGGGAGATATTCGTGCCCAGATCGTGGAGGCCGATCTGGTCTCTTGCATGGTGGCGCTCCCGACCCAGTTGTTCCGTAGCACTGGTATTCCGGTGTGCACGTGGTTCTTTGCTAAGGACAAAACAACAGGTAAGCACGGCTCGGTGGACCGCACCGGCCAAGTGTTGTTTATTGATGCCCGGAACCTGGGTTACATGGTGGACCGTGCCGAGCGTGCTTTGAGTGATGAGGACATCGCAAAGATCGCGGACACCTTCCATGCGTGGCGCGGATCCGAGTCTGCGGTGGCGAAAGGCTTGAAGTACGACGACGAAGCCGGCTTCTGCTATTCGGCCACCCTTGCGGAAATCAAGGCAGCCGATTACGCCCTCACTCCCGGCCGTTACGTGGGTGCCGCTGAGGTTGAGGACGACGGCGAGCCCATCGAAGAGAAGATCGCGAGGTTGTCTTCTGAGCTCTTCGCCCAGTTCGACGAGTCTGAACGCTTGGCTCAGGTTGTTCGTGAGCAGTTGGGGAGGGTGTTGTGACTTCTAGAAGTGTCGTGAATCTTTCCGACGTCGCAAGGGTGAATTCCGGATACATGTTCAAGAGCACTGACTGGAGGCCCGAGGGCGTGCCCGTCATCAAGATCGGAAACGTAAAGGCTGGATTTGTCGACTTATCCGGCTGCTCTTATGTGGACGAGCAGGTAGCTGAACAAGCTCGAGAATATGAAGTAAGCAGTAGTGACATCGTTATTGCTATGACCGGCTACGTCGGCGAAGTTGCAGTCGTTGGCAACATTGGGAAAGCCCTTTTGAATCAACGCGTCGGCCGCTTCGTCGTAACATCCCCCGATAGATTGAGCGAGCAATTCCTCTTCTACTTTTTGCGACAGACCTCGATTAAAGACGAGCTCATTGCACGGGCGCACGGCTCAGCACAGCCCAATCTAAGCAATTCCGCGATACTGGCCTTGGCTATCAACCTGCCCGAATTGTCGGAACAGCAAGCCATCGCAGAGGTGCTGGGCGCTCTCGACGACAAGATCGCCGCCAACACCAAACTCGCCGCCACCGCCGACGAACTGGCCGCGTCGCTGGTTCGGCGGGCTACAGACGGTGCTGAAACGATTTCCTTGGTCGAAATCGCGACTCTTGTGATGGGGTCGTCCCCGGCGGGAACGACACTCAATGAATCCGGCGAAGGCGTGGTGTTCTACCAAGGCGTCCGAGATTTCGGCTTCCGTTTTCCGAGTAACCGAATTTGGACGACCAGTCCCGTACGAATGGCAACGGCCGGAGACACTCTGATAAGTGTCAGGGCTCCCGTTGGGCGCGTAAACAGGGCGAATGAAGACGTCTGTATCGGCCGTGGCGTAGCGGCCGCGACAAGCAAGACGGGACATCCGAATCTGCTGTTCCACCTGCTGAATGCTTCCAAATCGATTTGGGAACCTTTCGAAGCAGAAGGCACTGTTTTTGGCTCCATTAACAAGAAACAACTGGAGAGTATCCAGCTACCTCAAGTTGAGGACGAATCAGTCATGAAGCTCGAATCGTCACTTCAGGCTATCGAAGATTCGATCAGCTCCGCTCTAGCCGAGGTAACGGCTCTTAGATCCATCAGGGACTCGCTGCTCCCCCAGCTTATGTCTGGCAAGCTCCGTGTCAAGGAAGCTACGGAGCAACTTGAATCCCTCGGCGTGTAGACCATCCACCAACTAGGACTGTCAGTGGCAACCGCTAGATTCATGGTGAAATGACCGCCAGGAAAGGAACCGATCAGCATGTCAGAATCAGCGTCGTTTGAAGCAACGCCCACCAAGTCCGGCATGCCGCATTGGTACCCGGAGCTACTCGCATCGGTCGCACAACAAGTAGATGCGGGTAGATCCCGTGCTGTGTCTGCGGCCAATCAGGAACTTGTGAGCGCCTATTGGAACATCGGACGTGAGTTGGTTATCCGCGAGACCCAAGAGGGTTGGGGAGCCAAAGTGGTCACACTGCTTTCTGCAGACTTGCGGGACAAATACCCTGATGCCCGCGGGTTTTCCCCACGAAACCTGCGCTACATGAAGTCCTTTGCCGCGGCCTGGCCTGAGTTTGCAATGTTGCAGACACTGTCTGCAACATTGCCGTGGAGCCACCATGTGCTTCTTATAGAAAAAGTTTCGGCCCCTGAAGACCGGCTCTGGTACATACACCGCACCATTGACGAAGGCTGGTCACACAGCGTCCTTGCCCACCAGATCGAGACGAAGCTACTCGAACGCTCCGGCAAAGCGGTCACCAATTTCAATGCGACTCTGCCGTCGTCGGAATCTGAACTGGCACAACAGTCGTTCAAGGACCCGTACGTCTTTGACTTCTTGTCCATGACGGATGGGCGCAATGAACGTGAGCTCGAAAACCAGCTGATTCAGCACGTGGAAAAATTCCTTTTGGAACTCGGGCAAGGCTTCGCCTTCGTGGGCAGGCAGGTGAGGTTGAGCATCGGCAACGACGAGTTCTTCACTGACCTTCTGTTCTACAACTTCAAACTTCGCTGCTTCGTGGTGGTCGAGCTCAAAGCCACTGCATTCAAGCCTGAATACCTAGGCCAGATCAACATGTACATGTCGGCCGTGGACGATCTGCTGGCGCATACGGACGATCAGCCAACCATCGGGCTTTTGCTCTGCAAGACCAAAAACAACGTGGTGGCCGAATACTCTCTTCGCGGATTCTCCAAACCGATCGGCATCGCCGAATGGGAGTCTCAAATCGTCCGGTCGCTACCTTCAGAATTCGCGTCCACGTTACCCAGCATCGAGGCCATCGAAGCCGAACTATCGCAAGACATCACAGACCCAACGGTCAACCAGGGGGAATCACCATGACAGCAGCACCGGCAATGACGTTCTCAGAAGACGATTGGGAGGCATTGGCCCTCGACCGTCTGGGCGATCTGGCGTGGCGCACGCGCCCCGGGCAGGAGATCGCACCGGGATCAGGTGAACGCGATTCATGGGATGAACTACTGATCCGTCCACGTCTCTTGTCTGCTCTGCAAAAGTTCAACCCCACGGTTCCGGCGCAATACTTGAAGCAGGCGCTCGCCGAGATCGCCGCACCAAAATCCAATGACGCTCTCACTGAGAACCACCGCAACCACACTTATTTTGTGGACGGATACCGGCTCACCTACATCGACTCCGATGGCGCCGAGGTCAACCCCACCATCCGGCTCCTGAGCGAGAACCCAGACGAGAACGATTGGCTTGCCGTCAACCAAGTCACGGTGACCCAGGGCGATTACAAGCGCCGCTTCGACGTCGTTCTTTATTGCAACGGGATGCCCGTCAGCATCATCGAGCTCAAGAAGGCCGGCAACGAGCACGCCGACCTTCCCGCGGCACACGCTCAACTGCAGACATACTTGCGTGAGTTCCCCATGGCCTTTCGCTTCTGCGTGATGACTCTGGCGTCCGACGGAATTCAGGCGAAGTACGGAACGCCTTTTACCCCCCTCAATCACTTCTCGCCGTGGAATGTGGACGACGACGGCACACCCGTTCCGCTCGGAACGGTCGTGGCCGGCGACGCCATCACTGCACTGGACACCACGCTGGATGGTCTCTACAACCAAGAACGATTCCTGCAACTCACCAGATCCTTCACGGCCTTCGACGGCGGAGCGGACGGGCTGACCAAACGCATCGCCAAACCCCACCAGTACTTTGCCGTCAATAAGGCCGTAGCCAGCACCATTCTTGCCGTTGAAAGCAACGGTAAAGCAGGCGTAGTTTGGCACACGCAGGGTTCGGGTAAGTCCATGGAGATGGAGCTTTACGCCAACCTCGTCGCTAGAACTCCGCGGCTCAAGAACCCCACCGTGGTGGTGATCACAGACCGTAATGAACTCGACGGGCAACTATTTGAAGGCTTTGACCGCAGCCTCTTGCTGGCCGAATCCCCTCAACAGATTAAACGGCGCGCTGAACTCCGCGAAGAGCTCAGCAACCGCACCACTGGTGGCATCTACTTCACCACCTTGCAGAAGTTCGGACGCAGCCAGGCCGAGAAAGAATCCGGCGCCGAGCACCCATTGCTGTCAGATCGCCGCAACATCATCGTGGTGGTGGACGAGGCACACCGCTCCCACTACGACGATCTCGACGGGTACGCACGGCACCTTCGAGACGCGCTGCCCAACGCAACGCTCATCGCATTCACGGGAACGCCCATCAGTTTCGACGACCGCAATACGCAGGATGTCTTCGGCGATTACATCGACATCTACGACCTCACACGGGCTGTAGACGATGGCGCCACGGTTCCTGTCTACTTTGAACCCCGGCTCATCAAGATCAGCCTCGCGGAAGAGCTCACTGAACAGATTTTGGACGCGGCGGCTGATGAGTACACTGCCGGTTTGGACGAGACTGAACGTTCGCGCATCGAGGCGAGTGTCGCCGTCGTTAATGCAGTTTACGGTGCGCCAAAGCGCATTGCCGCACTGGCCCAAGACCTTGTGGACCATTGGGAAAACCGGCGCGAACGCATGGGCAAGTTCATCGAAGCGCCGGGTAAGGCGATGATCGTGGGCGGCACCCGCGAGATCTGCGCCAATCTGTACACGGCGATTGTGACCTTGCGTCCGGACTGGCACTCGGCCGATTTGGGCAAGGGGAAGATAAAGGTGGTGTACTCCGGCAATGCCTCCGATGCGCCGCCAGTGTCCGACCATGTTCGCCGTGATTCTCAGAATGCGACGATCAAGGAACGCCTCAAAGACGTAGACGATGAGTTGGAGCTGGTGATCGTCAAGGACATGATGCTCACTGGTTTTGATGCGCCGCCGCTGCACACTCTGTACCTCGACCGTCCGCTGAAGGGCGCGCTGCTGATGCAGACGCTCGCCCGGGTGAACCGCACCTTCCGCGGTAAGCAGGATGGTCTGTTGGTGGCGTACGCGCCGCTGGCGGACAACCTTGCCAAAGCGCTGAGTGAGTACAGCAAGACTGACCAAGAGCACAAACCTGTGGGTAAGAATATCGACGAGGCTGCCGGGATGACACGGACCCTTGTTGATGAGTTGCGCGGGCTGTTGGCTGGGTTCGATTGGAAAGGCGTCCTGATGAAGGGCGGACCGAAGTCGTTTATCAATGCCGTGACCAGCTCGGTGAATTATCTCCGGTCTGCCTCCACAGCCGGGAACCAGCCGGCTGAGGGCGAGGAGTCTTTGGCGTCCAAGTACCGGCGGTATTCCGGTCAGTTGTCGCGGGCCTGGGCTGTTTCCTCTGGTTCCGAAACGCTGGCTGACCTTCGTCCTGAGATTCAGGTCTACGAGGAGATTCGGGTCTGGATGGCTAAGTTCGATGCTGCCGAGAGGCAGGGCCGCGGCGAGCCTGTCCCCGAGGATATTCAGCGACTCCTTGGCGAGCTGATTGCTTCTGCCACGGCTCCGGGCGGTGTTCTTGACATTTATGAAGCCGCCGGAATGCCCAAGCCGTCCTTGAGCGATCTGACCCCGGAGTTCATCAGCAGGACCCAGAAGGCACCGAACCCGCACCTCGCTATTGAGGCGCTGCGCAAGCTGATTGCTGACGAGTCCGCCACGGCGATGCGCAACAACGTGATTCGGCAGCGTGCATTTTCCGAGCGCATTGCGGAGCTCATGAAGAAGTACACCAACCAGCAGCTCTCCTCGGCCGAGGTGATCGCTGAGCTCGTGGCGTTGGCTAAGGAAGTTGCAGCTGAGGCCACCCGGGGTCAGCACTTCACTCCCCCACTGACCTCTGACGAGCTGGCGTTCTATGACGCTGTGGCAGCCAACGAATCGGCGGTGGAAGTTCAGGGTGAAGGCATCCTGGCCGACATTGCTCGCGAACTGGTTGAGGTAATGAGGCGCGATGTTCGGACTGACTGGACTGTGCGCGACGACGTGCGGGCCAAACTTCGCTCATCCATCAAACGTTTACTGGTCCGCTTCGGGTATCCGCCGGACAAGCAGCCGGAGGCCATTAAGCTCGTGATGGAGCAGATGGAATCGATGGCGCCGCGGTTTGTGGAGGCACAAGCGCGAATGACCTTGCCTGCATAGACACCGGCCGCTATGGCAAAGTACCTTTAACAACGTCCGCGATTTAGATTAACAACATTTCAAGAGTTGGCATTTCAGAAAAGGGGACTTGAATGGCATACGCAAATGACCTTATCTTGGTCGGGGACATATTCACGGCATGGCACGAGGATAACTATCCGAACGAGACCGTTGGAAGTGCTTTTGAGATTTTCAGCGCCGAGCTTGTGATGAAACATTGGGACTTAAGCATACCCGATGTCGTTCAAGGTATAGTTGGTGGAGGAAATGATGGTGGAATCGATGCCGTCTATACCTTTTTAGATAAAGAGCTAGTTGGAATAGACCATCGTGCACTTGATCGCAAAAACGCTCGAAATTTCGAACAACCTAAATTGACTTTGGTATTAATTCAAGCAAAGCAGAAGAAGGGATTCGAAGAGACAGCCATAGATAAGGTGGTGTCTTCATGTCGAGCATTTCTGGATCTTTCCAAAACCACGGAGGACCTCAGCATTCACTTTAACGAGGATGTAGTGGAACAGATTGACATCTTTCGGCGACTACTCCGAAATTTGGCCCCCCAAATCCCGAACGTATGCATCGAGTTCAAGTTCACGACGCTCGGATCCACGACCAACGTTTATCCCCAGATAATGAACAAGGCCGAAATCCTGAAAAGGGACTTCGCTTCTGTTGTTTCAGGAGCGACCGGCGCGGTGTCGCTTCTGGGTGCGACCGAGCTCTTGGAACTATACAGAGAGCGACCAAAAACCGCGTTTGAGCTAACCGTAGAAGAATCTTCCAAGAGCGGAGATGGTTTGGTCGTCCTCGCTTCCCTTGCTGACTACTTTAATTTTCTTACAGAATCTGATGGGCACGGAGATACCGAAGCATCGGCTGACGACCCAAAGCTTTTGAGCAGAATATTTGAATGGAATGTACGAGACTACCAAGGGGACGTAGCGGTAAATCGCGAGATACATGAGTCTCTCCTCAGTCAAACGGGTGCACCCTTTTGGTGGAAAAACAACGGTGTAACGATTGTCGCCACGAGGGTAAATATCGTGGACAGAATAGTGTCCGTCGTGGATCCCCAAGTGGTGAACGGACTCCAAACGTCAAACACGATTTTCGAGACGCTCAAGAGACTGCCGAAAGATCATTTTGCATTCCAACAAAAAGTCCTCATCAGGATACTAATGACAGACGACGAGGACCAACGAGATCAAGTCATCCGTGCAACGAACCGACAGACTGCAGTGACAGATGCCTCCCTATACGCAACGGAGACTATCCAACGCGACATCGAACAATTCCTCCTGAGCGCAGACTGGTTCTACGATCGACGCAAGAATTTTTATAAGAATTCCGGGAAAAAGGTTAGTAGAATTATTGGGATCCTCGCCTTGGCCCAGTCCCTCATGGCAGCTGGTCTTAATCGTCCAGATGATGCTCGGGCACGTCCAGGAAGCCTCATCAAGAAAGATGAGGTATACCGGAGTATTTTTGACGCGGGCATTCCTCTAGAGCTCTATCTCTGGGTGATAGAAAGTCAAGCAGCTATCGATCGCGAGTTAGCTAACCAAGTTGAAGAACGAGCGATGCGGAATAACCTCCGATTTCATGCTTTGAACGTTGCCACAACTTTGATGTCAAAACGCGTTGTCGAGTCTCTCGGCTCACTCAAGCCAGTTGCCACGCGGCCCAATTTTCCGAGCGACGACATAATCGGGCTTGCCGTCACGACCGCCAAGAGTGCGTTCGATGATTTCGTCATTGAATCCGGGCTGCGTGGCGAAGCCGTTGCAAAGGGGCGGGAGTTCGTCGGGCATCTGAATGCGGCCGCCTTGAAGGCGGCAACACAAACGCCACAATTGCCTGAGTCGGGACCCTCAGCGAATTAGCGCGCTCGACGCTAGCAAAACGGCTTTGCCGTTGGTTCTTATTGAGGCGCCTCCACGAATTTCGTGGAGGCCCTCCTGCCATAGACCATGTGAAAGGAGCTGGGCCAGTTCAGACTACTGTGCTGGCCCAGTGTCCGGCCTCAATTGTGACTAATCTCAGGTCGACTGAACGATTCTCCGACTGAGTGCTGCCAAAATTCGTTCAATATCAAGTACGACGACAGCGCCCGGGGCGATTCCATGACCATCCGTCCTCGGGGCCTCCGAAATGGCTTTGGACAGCTTGGTGACTGCGGCGCGAGCCGTGTCCACGGACACGGCGGTAGCTTCGCAGTCGCCCCATTGCTGAAGTACCTCAGCGGTCGCGTGCAGGCAGTTGCTCACGGGCGCGCGCAGCTCGACTGCCAAATCCACATCCACCGGTCGGGTCTGCTGAAGCTTTAGTTGACCCACCCGACGTAACTCCTGCCGTGTTCCGGTCGCCCTGATCGTGGTTAATCTAGCCCACAGCGCCCCAGCGGCCAGCGCGCTGCTTCCTGGGCGGAGGTGCAAATCAGCTGATGGCGAGAAGATGGCCTCGGACACCGATTGAGTTTGAGACGATAAACAAGACAGAGCAACCGGCCGCCAAAATATCAACCCAAACTGCCAAGGAAACCTTGGGAGGAGACTTAGCATGTTCCGCCCGAGCCGTTCAAACTTGCCCACGTCCGAAAGCAGGGCTCTCGCTCGGGCCCAGAGTGCCGGTGGCAGTGAAGCCACCGGCCATGAATGTCGGAAGTATCGGGCAGCCGGAATTGCCGTATTGGGCTCCGTCTAGTCGGGTTTCACAGTCGCCATCACCGATTCATCCTCCGGATCGATCACCAAGGCCTCAGGAAGTGGAATCCCATACTTGTCGCATAGGAACCGTGTCTGGCAGTAACGTTGCGCGTCTGCGGCTACATTGCCGAGGGCTATGGAATTTGCCCCCGCGCCTATGATGACACCCACGTATGGCACGGCCTTGGCAACGTCCTGAACGCGGACCGCAGCGCCGGCTTTGCCGCTCTGCTGCATCAACTTCTCAAGGGCTGCCAAGAGACGGTGGTCCTGTCGGAGCTTCGGGGACCAACGGACGCGATCCTTGATGGCGCCAGCGGCACGGGCTGCGTCGCGGAGCGGCTTTACCTTTGTCGCCTGTGCCACGAACGACCTCCGTACCAACCTTTGGATAAAGACCTGCTCACTCGGATCCTTTGCGTCGAAGCCGTAGGAATAGGCGATGCGAGTTGCGATAGCCGTGCTCAGAACCTGGATTACCAAGATATCGGCGGTCATTGCCGCGAACGACCCGGCGACAGGAACAGTGGCCAAGAGGCCCATGCCCGCACCCTCAATCGCCCCAGCCGTCCGCCATTTGAGGGTGTTCTGGCTCAATAGCCGATCGCAAACCTTGAGATCTTGAGACTGCAATTCCTTGAAGTTATTAATCTGGATCCCCCGTTTCCGAGCCAGCGTCTCTACGCCCGTCGAATCGTTGAGCTCAAGCGCCCAGTCGTTGACGAGATCAAGTAGCCCTGTCACGGCGCTGATCGCAGGCCGCATTGCCATATCACTTACCGTATCGCCAGCGCGACGCATGGGTTCCTTGACGACCTCCGGCACTGCGTCCTTGACCCTGTCGGCCACATCAAAGGCGAACTCCCCGCTTCGCTGGAGGCTACTGCTCGCCCAGTTCGGCAGACCGTGGCGGTTGTTCCGGCGCCGCCAGTGGTCGTTTAGCGTGTGCCAGGTCTGCGATTCATAATCGCTCATTTGAGCTGAGCGCGCCGCTGGATTTGTATCGGCACTCATTGGGCTCCCCTTTTCCAAATGTTGATTGCTGGATCCATGATGTCGTAACCACCAGCCGGCCAACTAAACCCACGGGCACCGAGGTTTAGCCGACACCTAGCATCCAAGTGTGAGACGCGCTTTGTGGACGGATTAGCCGCCGGTGAGACATCAACACTCGCCTGTCGAAACCACTCTGGACCTTCGATAGGACCCCTGTCTGCCGTCCAGTTCGATTTTCGCACGTCGGATTGATCGAACATACCAATCAACCGTGGCGCTCAAGTCGGCTCTGCAACCTCAGGTCATCGTTAGAGTCCGAAGACGTGCGTCCAAACGGTGCAAGATTAGAACCCCCGTGCCAGCTACTCAGTCTTACAACCACGCCATCGAGGCTCCGTGACCGTGCGTCCATGCGACAGCCTGACCATTGAGCCCAAGGACGAACGTGGACCGGTCCCGCGGGGCCTCTGGGGCTGTTGCAGTGATCTCGGGCAAGACGTTACTGGCCTCGTTTGAAACCCAGCGGCACGCTCCTTCGGCAACCAGCTCCGTCATGAGCGCGTGGAACTGACCCCGCTCTTCCGCAGTGAGGTAGGCGATCACAGCACTGTGGAAAACGACAACTTCGCCATAAGGTGCAGCAGCGTCAATCTGCGCGCGGAGATCGCTGAGAATGTTTCCCCTCACGAGGTATGGCGGATCGTTCCGAGCAATATCGATCGCTGATTTGAGCCTGCTGCGGCGTTCCTCTTGCTCCGGCCACACGAGGTTCGTGAGCCAGGCCATGGCATCGTCGTCGTTGACATCGAGTGGATTGAGATCGAGGCCGCTGCGCCACGCAATGGCTGGCAACCTGACGGGCTGCGGCGGCTCACCGCTCACCTGGCAGACAAGCAGCGGGCCGTCTGCACCCTTAAGGCGATGATGCGGACTCCAGTCGTAGTTATACCTATCCGGATACAAGCACAGCCCAGCGCTGGCACCGGCCTCAACAAGAGCCAGCGGTCTGCCAGATTCAGTCCCGATCTGCGAAAAGACAGGCGTCAGGGTTGCCAGCCGTCCCACTTCATTTGTTTGCGTTGCGCGCTCCATGATGGTCCTGCGAATGGGACTTGGATTGTCCAAGAGCGCCGACCGCAAACCGGAATATGGGCCGGGCGCGGCCACCCCGTTCCACCGTGCCGCAGCAAATACCAAGTTCGGTTGCTGCTTGATTTGAGGCAAGGTAGCAATCCAGGCCTTGACCTCAGTATCGCTAGCAACCGAAGTGGCCCACTCTTCAAAACATGGCGAATCTCTAGCGTCATGAGCGAAGGCACTGTACTGGTCAGCAACGTCTGCAAATAAGTTCATGGCCTCATTCTGCCCCAGCCGAAAAACCAGCAGTGCCCGGCGCTCAAAAAGCGCCGGGCACTACTGAACTCAACTAAACGAAGCCGACTTCCCGCCGTCGTTCTCTAGAAAACGAAAGACTAGAACTCCCAGTCCTCATCCTCAGTGTTCACGGCCTTGCCGATCACGTAGGAGGAGCCCGAGCCGGAGAAGAAGTCGTGGTTCTCGTCCGAGTTCGGGGACAGTGCCGAGAGGATGGCCGGGTTCACGTCGGTGACGGAGGCCGGGAACATGGCCTCGTAGCCGAGGTTCATCAGCGCCTTGTTGGCGTTGTAGTGCAGGAACTTCTTAACGTCCTCGGCCAGGCCAACAGAATCGTAAAGATCGTGCGTGTACTGAACTTCGTTCTCGTACAGCTCAAAGAGCAGCTCGAAGGTGTAGTCCTTGATTTCCTGCTTGCGCTCCTCGGAAAGTCCTTCCAGACCCTTTTGGAACTTGTAGCCAATGTAGTAACCGTGAACTGCCTCATCGCGGATGATCAAACGGATCAAATCAGCGGTGTTTGTCAGCTTGGCCCGGGAAGACCAGTACATGGGCAGGTAGAAGCCCGAGTAGAACAAGAAGGACTCCAACAACGTGGAGGCAACCTTGCGCTTGAGCGGGTCATCGCCCTGGTAGTAGTCCATAACGATCTGCGCTTTACGCTGCAGGTTCTCGTTCTCCACCGACCAGCGGAATGCCTCGTCGATCTCCTTGGTGGAGCACAAGGTGGAGAAAATCGAAGAGTAGCTCTTGGCGTGCACGGATTCCATGAACGCGATGTTCGTGTAAACGGCTTCCTCATGCGGGGTGATCGCATCCGGAATCAGGGCTACAGCGCCGACGGTTCCCTGGATGGTGTCCAGGAGGGTCAAGCCGGTGAACACGCGCATGGTGAGTCGCTGCTCATCCGGCGTCAGCGTGTTCCAGGACTGGATGTCGTTAGAAAGCGGCACCTTCTCCGGCAGCCAAAAGTTGTTGACCAGTCGGTTCCAAACGTCCACGTCCTTATCGTCCTGGATTTTGTTCCAGTTGATGGCCTCAACGTGGTGAAGCAGCTTGACCTTCTCGGTCATCTCGTCCCCTTTGGTGTGTGGTTCTGGGAGTAAGGCGCACGACGGCGGGTGCGTACCCGCCGTCGTACTGTTTAGTTTGTTGATGCGCTATTTAGTTGAAGGATCAACTAAAGCATGCAGCTAACGCAACCATCCACCTCCGTGCCCTCCAGCGCGAGCTGGCGGAGACGGATGTAGTAAATGGTCTTGATGCCCTTTTTCCATGCGTAGATCTGGGCCTTGTTGATGTCACGCGTGGTGGCAGTGTCCTTGAAGAACAACGTCAAGGACAAGCCCTGATCTACGTGCTGGGTTGCAGCAGCGTAGGTGTCGATGATCTTCTCGTAGCCAATCTCGTAGGCATCCTCGTAGTACTCGAGGTTGTCGTTGGTGAGGTACGGCGCCGGGTAGTAAACGCGGCCGAGCTTGCCTTCCTTGCGGATCTCAATCTTGGACGCCACCGGGTGGATCGAGGAGGTGGAGTTGTTGATGTAAGAGATGGATCCGGTCGGCGGGACAGCCTGAAGGTTCTGGTTGTAGATACCGTGCTCCATGACAGAAGCCTTCAACTCACGCCAGTCATCCTGTGTGGGGATGTGCATGTGGTTGAACAGTTCCTTCACACGATCCGTTGCCGGAACCCATTCCTGCTCGGTGTACTTGTCGAAGAACTCCCCCGATGCGTACTGCGAGTTCTCAAAACCACCGAACTTCTGACCGGTCTCAATGGAGAGACGGTTAGAAGCACGCAAAGCGTGGAAGAGCACCGTGTAGAAGTAGATGTTCGTGAAGTCGATGCCCTCTTCAGAGCCATAGAAAACACGCTCGCGGGCCAAGTAGCCGTGCAAGTTCATCTGACCCAAACCAATGGCGTGGCTCTGAGCGTTACCCTGCGCAATGGAGGGAACCGAGTTGATGTAAGACATGTCAGAGACGGCGCTCAAAGCACGGATGGAAGTCTCGATGGTCATGCCGAAGTCCGGTGAATCCATGGCCTTGGCAATGTTCAACGAACCCAGGTTGCAAGAAATGTCCTTGCCCACGGTCTCGTAGCTCAAGTCCTCGCCGTAAACGGACGGGGTGGAAACCTGGAGGATCTCAGAGCACAAGTTGCTCATGGTGACCTTGCCGGCGATCGGGTTAGCCCGGTTTACGGTGTCCTCGAACATGATGTACGGGTAACCGGATTCGAACTGGATCTCTGCGAGAGTCTGGAAGAACTCACGAGCGTTGATCTTCGTCTTCTTGATCCGAGAATCGTCAACCATTTCGTAGTACTTCTCAGTCACCGAAATGTCAGTGAACGGAATGCCGTAAACCTTCTCGACGTCGTAAGGCGAGAACAGGTACATGTCCTCGTTCTTGCGGGCCAGTTCAAAGGTGATGTCCGGAACAACAACACCCAAGGAAAGTGTCTTGATACGGATCTTCTCATCGGCGTTCTCGCGCTTGGTGTCCAAGAAGCGGAAGATGTCCGGGTGGTGAGCGTGCAAGTACACGGCGCCTGCACCCTGGCGGGCACCGAGCTGGTTTGCGTAGGAGAAGCTGTCCTCGAGAAGTTTCATCACGGGGATAACACCGGAGGACTGGTTCTCGATCTGTTTGATCGGTGCACCGTGCTCGCGGATGTTGGTCAAGGACAGAGCAACACCGCCGCCACGCTTTGAGAGCTGCAAAGCGGAGTTGATACCGCGGGCAATGGACTCCATGTTGTCTTCAATGCGGAGCAAGAAGCAGGAAACCAGCTCGCCGCGCTGAGCCTTGCCAGCGTTCAAGAAGGTGGGGGTTGCCGGCTGGAAACGGCCCTGGATGATCTCGTCAACCAACTGGGTTGCGAGCTCTTCGTTGCCACGAGCCAAGTGCAGTGCAACCATGCACACACGGTCCTCGTAGCGCTCCAAGAAACGCTTTCCGTCAAAAGTCTTCAGTGTGTAAGAGGTGTAGAACTTGAAGGCGCCCAAGAAGGTTTCAAAGCGGAACTTAGCCTTGTACGCACGGTTGAACAGGCCACGAATGAAGTTCATGGTGTACTGATCCAGCGTTTCGCGCTCGTAGTACTCGTTCTTTACCAGGTATTCGAGCTTCTCTTCCAAGTCGTGGAAGAACACCGTGTTGTTGTTAACGTGCTGCAAGAAGTACTGGTGTGCAGCTTCGCGGTCAGCCTCAAACTGAATCTTGCCGTCCGGACCATAAAGGTTCAGCATGGCGTTCAGCTCGTGGTAACCCAAACCCTTAAATGCTTCTGGCATGGGAGTTTTCGCCTGTTCCAAAAGATCAACAGCGCTAGTCACCTCAGCGCCCTTGACCTGTGAAGGAGACGCCGCAGCTGAGACCTCCATGCCCGGTGCAGTGGTTTGCACGCCGGATTCTCTTACTTCGGTGTCTGCGACAGTCGTGTCCAAAACATGTCCAATCCTTGATTGACCCGGTCGATGTCTTCCGGAGTCCCCATAAGTTCAAATTTGTAGAGGTGCGGCACTTGGCACTTCTGGGAAATGATTCGCCCAGCCATGCAGTAGTTATCACCAAAATTAGTGTTGCCGGCACTAATCACTCCACGAATCAGTGAACGGTTCTGCTGGTTATTGAGGAACCGAATCACCTGCTTAGGAACCGAACCTTCGCCTCCAGTGCCCCCATACGTGGGCAACACCAGAACAAACGGCTCTTGCGCTAGCAGCGCATCTTCCCTTGTATATAAAGGGATGCGAGCAGCATCCCGGCCCAGCTTGGCCACAAAACGAGCAGTGTTGCCAGAGCTGGATGAAAAGTAAATGAGGTGACTCCCGGTGGTGTTCAGACCCTGGGCCTGAGCACTAGCACCGTCTAGCGTCAGCGATGCCATCGGAGCCACCTCACATACTTAATACTGAAAATACTGAAACTGAAATTAAGCTACAGAGCTAGCGATTACGCTACGGAGCTAGCGGCCTGGCCAGCCAGCTCGGCGATCTTGTCCGGACGGAAACCTGACCAGTGGTCCTGATCGGTGACAACCACGGGAGCCTGCATGTAGCCCAAGGCCTTCAAACGCTCCAAAGCCTCGGCATCCTGAGAGATATCCACGCTCTGGTAGACGATGCCCTTTTTGTCCAAAGCTCGGTATGTTGCGTTGCACTGAACACAAGCCGGCTTCGTGTAAACCGTGACGGTCATGATCGATGTCCCCTTTGTTGACGTCTTTTGTACTGTTTGACCCGGGTGAGAACGGTTGGCCCTCAGGCTGGCCGCTTCCTACCCGAATCCGCCCAAACTAGTTGCTGTACTAGCTGCGGCACCCCCGGTGAGGACTCCCACTCAATCTGTATTTAGATACTACATGTAGTGCAAGGGCCCCGAGCGGACCCCTAGATGATGTATTACAAGTATGTCATTTAATGCACCGGTAGTCCACAGGCAGCGAGGGGTAAATTGTCCGGATTTCTGCAGTTTTTACCCTCGTCATCCACACCCTGTGGAGTAGTTAGACACATTTAAAACTCTGCGTGTCGCCGGCCGCGCGGCGTGTCGCCCACAGCTGTGGAAACTACGACGCCGGGTGGTGACCACTACATGTAGTGGTGGGCAGTAAGGTGGTCACCAGCCCCATCCGAGAGGCAAAGGAATACTTATGGTCAACCCGCTTCATCTGCGCACCTTGCTCGAAGTGACGCGATTGGGCTCGTTTGCGGCAGCAGCAAACCGGCTCGGCTACACAGCCTCCGCCGTCTCGCAGCAAATGTCAGCACTAGAACGTGACTCTGGCGTGGTGCTCTTTGACCGCTCCGCCCGCAGCATTCAACCCACTGACGCTGCCCTGGTGATGACCCGCCACGCCGTCAAAGTACTAACAGACCTAGACGCCTTACTGGCCGCAGCAGCCAGAACCCAAACCGCAAGTCATCAAGAACTTCGCCTCGGCCTGTTTCCCTCACTTGCCACCCATATCCTCCCCACGCTGATGCAGGGCCAGCCGTGGCGGGATCTGGGGCTTAGCCTCAAAGTCTCCGTAGCTGAGCCAGCCCAAACCATCCAAGGCCTACGCGAAGGTGGAGAACTCGACGTTGCACTGGTGTACCAGGTAGGCCAATCAGGGCTTGCCTGGCCGCACAGTGTGGACCGGCAATGGATTGGCGACGATCAGTTCCGAGTAGTCCTGCCTGCCTCATGGGGATTTACCGAAGGCGCTCCCGTGGCGGCGCACCATCTCTCTGACACTCCATGGATTATGCACCACCCCGGTACCTCTGACGCCACAGTGATCGAACGGCTTTTTGCCAGCTGCAATCTGCATCCGCGTGTAGTGGCCTACAGCGATGACTTCCAAGCAAGCCTAGAACTCGCTGCGGCAGGCCTAGGCGCAGCACTGGTCCCAGATCTAGCGCTGCGCAAACGCCCAGAGGGTTTAGTGGTTCTGGACGTTCCGGAAATCCGCCTGGCAAGGAACATTTTTGCGCTCCTGATCAATGACAAACAAACAGCGCGAGTCCGGCTATTTATGGACCTACTGGCTCAAACAATGCAGCTTGAGCCAGCTGCGACAACTACACAGAAGTCCGGCGCCTAAATAATTTGCCCGCCGGTGCAACAACAGCCTTAATGGCCGCCTTGCGGACCTTGTTGTACGGCGGGTAAATCAACTCGAGCGTATCTGGGAACAACGGCTTGTCCAGAACTGACTTGTGGTGGGAGAACGTCCGGATGGAATGCTCCCCGTGATAACCGCCCATTCCGCTATTGCCCACTCCCCCAAAGGGAAGCCCCGGAACCAAAAGATGTGCCGCCGGGATACCAAACACCAAAGCGCCGGAGGACGTTCGCTGCGTAAATGACTTCCGCGTTGAGTCCTGTCCGCTAAAAACATACAAGGCCAATGGTTTTTCGCGCTGGTTGATGAACTCAATTGCCGCATCCTCGCTGGCAACTTCAACCAGCGGCAACACCGGGCCAAAAATCTCTTCCTGCATCACTTCAGCATCCCCTGAGGCGCGCACCACGGTGGGTTCAATGTACTTACTCTGCGCATCCTTTGTGCCACCGTGCACCACCTCGCTGCCCGCGATCAGCGCAGACAAACGCTCAAAATGCTGCGCATTAATAATCCGACCATAAGCATCTGCCGCCGCCGGATCTTGGCCCAACTGACGTGCTATCGCATCCACTAACAACGGTTCCAAACGGCGCAATACGGTGGCCGTGCCCAACACATAATCCGGGGCAACACACGTCTGGCCCGCATTCAAGTACTTAGCCCACGCGATTCGACGTGCCGCAATGGCCAAGTCTGCGGATTCGTCCACGTACACGGGCGACTTTCCGCCCAGTTCAAGCGTGACTGGAGTCAAATACTCTGCCGCAGCACGCATCACAATCTTGGCCACGGCCGGTCCGCCGGTGTAAAAGATGTGGTCAAAGCGTTCCTTCAGTAACGCCGTCGTAGTTTCTACAGCGCCCTCCACCACCTGAACCGCATCACCTAAATGCTCCGGCACCCAACGCGAGAGAGCTGCGGCCGTGGCCGGTGCGTGTTCGCTGGGCTTAATCACCACCGTGTTTCCCGCTGCGAGCGCACCGGCAGCCGGAGCCAGCGCCAGCTGCAGTGGGTAGTTCCATGGCGAAATAACCAGTACAACGCCGAGGGGCTCGCGTTCGATTCGGGCAGTGGCCGGCTGAAGTGCCAAAGGGACCGACACTTTTTCCGGTTTGAGCCAATCCTCAAGGTGGTCTGCGAGGTGGGTGATTTCCGAGGTGACAAAGCCGGTTTCAGTCAACCACGCTTCGGTGGCTTCCTTGTGCAGATCCTCGTGAAGTGCAGTTGCGAAGTCATCGCTGTGCTCCACCAACATTTTGCGCATGGCTTCAAGCTTTTCAAGCCTCCACGGCAGCGCTCTGCTCACTCCCGAGTTGAAGATGGTCCGGGCTTGGCTTACAACACTGTTCGCAGTCATGTCTCTAAATCTACATTCCTGATCTGGCAATCACATCAGAGAGAAAATGCTCTGGATGCTGGAATGGCTGCGCTGCTAGGTCTATGTTGAAGACATGAGCAAGGTAGCGAGCACCCATTTTGGAGAAGTCGAGCTCAACCACGGCCGGGACCACAATCTCGCCACGGTTCATCAGCTGTCCGGGAAGCCGGTGGAACTTGATCTGAGCATCAAGGCGCACGACCACTTTGACGAAGCAGGTATGCACAAAGTGGATTACCGCTTACGCTTCCTGCCCGAGCTCGTTGACGAGGTGCGCGAAATGATCGCTACCGAGCTTGAAGAAGAAGGCACAGCGCCCCGCCAGTACCGGGACTTTCACTGTTGTGAACTGGCGCCAGAGAAACTTCAAGAGATTTTTGGGGTTGAAGACACCAAAGACCTCACCAATAAAGTTTTCCTCAATGCCCTCAAGCTGGGGCATGTGGGGATTTTCCCAGGCGATCCTGAACGGTACTTTGTTCTGGACTTTACGCTGGGGAGTCACTTTACTGATGAGGTCCTTGTGGCCTCCGCCGATCAGGACGGCGTGGTTGACGACGAGATTGAGTGGACGTCCTAGACTGCTGGATCCAGCAATGAAGCACGAACCTGCTGAGCTGCCTTGACCAAGTTCCGCAAGGAGTCCTCTGTCTCGGCGTAGCCGCGGGTTTTCAGTCCACAGTCAGGGTTGACCCACAGTTGGCGTGAAGGAACATGTTTGACTGCTGTTTCCAGCAGCTCGGTTACTTCCGCTTCGCTGGGAACACGCGGTGAGTGAATGTCGTACACACCCGGGCCCACACCACGACCAAAGCCGTGATCTTCTAGGTCATGCACAACTTCCATCCGCGAGCGCGCAGCTTCAATGGAGGTTACGTCGGCGTCGAGCCCGTCGATGGCGTCAATGATGGCACCAAATTCTGAGTAGCACAGGTGCGTGTGGATCGATGTGGCATCTTGTGCACCTGCAGTGGACAGGCGGAAAGAATTCACTGACCAGTCAAGGTAGGCGGCCTGATCTGCACGGCGCAACGGCAGGAGTTCGCGCAGGGCTGGCTCGTCAACTTGGATGACCTTGATGCCTGCAGCTTCCAGGTCCGTGATCTCATCCCGCAGTGCCAAAGCAACTTGGTTGGCGGTCTCCCCTAGCGGCTGATCGTCACGGACGAAGGACCACGCGAGGATGGTCACCGGTCCGGTGAGCATTCCCTTGACGGGCTTATTGGTCAATGACTGTGCGTAGCTGGCCCATTCGACGGTGATCGGTGCCGAACGGGTGACATCACCCCACAAGATGGAAGGACGTGTGCACCGTGAACCGTAAGACTGCACCCAGCCGTGGACTGTGACGTCAAAGCCTTCAAGGTTCTCGGCGAAGTACTGGACCATGTCATTGCGCTCGGGTTCGCCATGGACCAAAACGTCAAAATCAAGCTCTTCCTGCAGGTCGATGACGCGTTTGATCTCTTGCTTCATCAGCTGCGTGTACTGCTCATTGTTCAACTCACCCTTGTTGTTCCGGGCCCGGGCGGAGCGGATCTCACTAGTCTGCGGGAAAGATCCAATGGTGGTGGTGGGCAGTGCCGGCAAATTGAGCGCCTCGGCCTGAGCGCTTTCCCGTTGCGCATAAGCGGAGCGGTTGAAGTCCTTTGCGCTCAACTGTCCAATACGGTCCCGCACCTCGGCGCGGCGGACACCGGTAGCTTGGGCGCGGGCCGCGATGGTGGCGGTAGCTGCGTCAATGGCTGGCTGAACGCTTTCTGGGTTTTGTCCCAGTAGCCCCGCAAGGGTGAGGACTTCAGTGGCTTTCTGATCCGCGAATGCCAACCAGCTGCGTAGTTCGGCGGAGAGCTGTTGCTCTTCTTCAACATCGTGTGGGACGTGTTGAGTTGAGGTCGAGGTGCTCACGGCGAGGTTCTTGACTGCCGACTTAAGCGCTGTGATCTTGTCAGCAGAAGCCCGCAGATCATTGATCCAGATGTTGTGACCGTCCACCACGCCGGCAACAAGGGTTTTCTCCCCTAGGGCCGCAAGTGCCGCCTCTGAAGGAACAGCTCCCTTGAATACATCCACGTGAAGCGCGTCAATGTTTGTAGCTGCCAGCGTTCCCAAGTACGTATCCAGTGATCCGTAGGGGCTGGAGACCAACAGTTGAGGGCGCTGGGCTGTGTTGGCCAGAACTTCGTAGGCGCGGGCCACTGCTGCCTGAATTTCCGCTTCGCTCACGTCCTGATCAGCAACCAGTGCAGGTTCATCCAGCTGCACCCAGCTGGCGCCAGCTTCAGCCAATTTGGCCAAAAGCTGTGCGTAGACCGGAAGAACATCCTCGAGCCGGGACAAGGGGTTAAAACCGGCCGGTGCGTCATCGCTGGCCTTGCTGAGCAGCAAAAACGTTACCGGTCCTACCAAGTACGGCCGGGTTTCAATTCCCTCGCCCAAAAGGTGAGCGAACTGTTCCACAAGGCGCGTCGAAGTCAGGGAAAAGTTGGTCTCTGGCCCAATCTCCGGAACCAAGTAGTGGTAGTTAGTGTCGAACCACTTAGTCATTTCAAGCGGCTGCTGCTCTTCCGTGCCCCGGGCCAGCGTGAAGTAACCGTTAATGTCCAGCTGACCATCGGCGTCGAGAAGTTCACCAAAACGGGCCGGGATGGCGCCCAGGTGAGTGGCGGCGTCGAGCACTTGGTCGTAGAAGGAGAAGGTGCCCGGCACTGCGGCCGGTTCCACCAAACCCAGCTCTTGCAGCCGGCGGGCTGAACCGAGCTGGATGTCCTTGGACACCGCATCGAGTGCGCTGGCATCGATGCGGCCAGCCCAATAAGACTCGATGGCCTTTTTGAGTTCGCGGCGGCGGCCAATACGGGGGTAGCCCAAAAGAGAAGCGGAAGGGAAAGCTGTGAAAGTCATGATGTGTCCTGACGTGGTCTAAAAAGTGCACAACAAAGGTGCAGAGTAAGAAAAGTGAAAAGAGAACTAACGGGGCAAAAAGCCAGTTAGGAAACGAGCTCCGGAGCAGGCCGGACTGCGGCACGGTTGGGACGTGGGAGATCAAGACGATCCAGGACGTCCAGAGCGTGCCGATGCTCATTGAAGGTGTAAAGGTGGATGCCAGGGGCTCCTGCATCCAAGGCAGCATTGGCCAAGTCGACGGTGGCTTGAATGCCAATCCGTACTTGTTCAGCCTCGCCGCTGGCGGACGCCAATTGGTCCATTAAGTGCGCCGAAGGCGCAACTCCGCTCAGTTCGCCGAGCCGGTTGAGCCGGCGAACACTCGTCATGGGCATAACGCCCGGAATGATCGGGATGGTCACCCCTGCCCGGCGGGCACGGTGGAGCAACCCAGCATATTGATCGGCATGGAAGAACACTTGAGTGATAGCAAAGTCAGCACCCGAGCGTTGCTTTGCCAAGAGCACTTCAATGTCGTGTTCTTCACTGGGTGATTCAGGGTGACGTGAGGGGTATGCGGCCACCCCAACCGCCACTTTGCCGGCGCACAGTAGAGCTGAGCGGCGCTGTTCTACTCGGCGAATCAGATCAATCAGATCCTGGGCGTACCGCAAAGCCCCGGCAGGGGACGGTTGGGCGTCCTTTGGTTTGTCGCCGCGCAGGGCCAAAATCCCACGCACACCGATGTCTAGGAGTTCGCCGATCACCAGCGCCAACTCATGAGGTGTATTGCCCACACAGGTCAGATGAGCCAAAGGGCGCAGCGTTGTTTCGCTTTGCAAACGGCTAATCAGTTCAATCGCCGTGCCCTTATTGGAACCGCTAGCACCATAGGTTACTGAAACATAGTCCGGGGACGTGGTCTCTAGTTCTTTGATGGTGGTCCACAAAGATTCGGCAGCCCGCGGAGTGCGCGGCGGAAAAAGCTCGTAAGAAAGTGCTACGGGCGTTGTAGGGGTCAGAGATGGATGTTGTTCAATCACACTTGGTGGAGACATTTGCGTCCTTGGCTGTTGCTTATCAGCTGGCCGCTTGAGCTATGGGGTTTGTTCTTTGTGACCCGGCTGGCCACAAAACAAATCACTCAAGCTGACGACTGCGCTGAAAACGATTATGAGGAAACACGTGAACAAGCCCAACCCAGCGCAGAAGCTTCCATACGCTGGTACTAAAGGTGTTCCGTGTGCAAATGTCAGGCCCACATGGGGGCACCCACACCCTCTCTCAGAGGATCGCTGACACGTTACCGCGGTAACTTGTTTACGACTCTAGGTGCCAAGAGACGGTCCGCGCAACACGGTGACCGAATTAAGACGCCTTTTTACACGACATCCGCCGATGCTAGACAAATTTTCTTCGAGTCATTCCGGCTTTATGCCATTTTGATGCAGGGGATGCTTACCAGGGCTTGTCCGTATACGGCACGGACGGCGATTGTTGGAAGTACTCATCATCTTGCTGTCCGTTGGAACGCTGACGCATTGAGTCCTCGTTTTGTTGCTTAAGCTGATCAAGCTTCTTTTCCTGCGGCGTTTGCGGCGGGGCGCTCCCCTCAGCCGGTGGAGAGCCGGGCGCATCCCTTGAGGATCCTGCCTCGCCATCCTTTTCCTTCTGCTCGATGCGCTTCTTCCCCTCCTGCAATTTGTCCCCTTCACCGTTCTGGTTACCCTCAGACTTGGCCTGGAAACATTGCGCCGGGGCTGCTTTGATCACTGCGAGCGCCTGGTCATAAAGCGTTTTGGAAGCGGGCACGTCTTTGGCAGCAACTCTTTGATCTGCGAGCTGTTCAATGCTCAGCACTAGGTTGACGCTGACCATACATTTCTCTGATTCTGGGGCTTGCCGCAACGACTCTTCAAAGTACGCGCGGGCCGCCGTGAAGTCTTTGCGGACCACCTTGGCCGTACCCATGGTGAACGGAGCCCGGAACGGTTCAATGACGTTCACAATGCCCATCTTTTGCCCATCACGTTCTACTTGTTCCGCGTTGCCGACCGCGTAGGCACTTTTTGCGTCTTGGGCAAGGAACCCGACGCTCAGAAATTTCACGCCCACTAAGAGGAGCAGCAAAACAATTGGCGCAGACCAGAGCAGAAGTCGACTACGTAGACCCGCAGTAGAACGCGAAGGCACCGATTTTAGGCTCATAGGGTTTTCCTCTCAGGTGCGCTACCCAAGGCCTTGCGCAACCGCTGCCCAGACCGGGTCAAGGACCATACGTAGGCCAAGCCCAAAAGTGCGGCAAGGCCTGCCGGGATCCAGTAGAGCTCCGCACGCCCCCGGAGCCCGGAATCGCTGCTACCCGAGTCACCCGTAGCGTGTGTGCCAGCTAGCGCCTGACTCACTGGGTCCCCTGCTGAACGGTGAACATAAGGAACACCCAAGTCGCTTGCAATGGACTTGAGCTTGGCAGGATCTATTTTGGAGACTGCGTCCCCGGGAGTGTCTCCGCTGAGATCTTTGATGTAACGCTGAGGGGGCGAGGAATCGTAGGAGAGATACTGTTTCATCCGCCCTCCCTGCTCCGTGCCATAACCCAGCACTGCCCCACCTTGGACCAGCGCCTGATCTACCTTCATAGGGCCAGCCTTGCCGGTGCTAGTCTGCTCACCGTCGCCCAAATAAAACACCACGTTGGCGCGTTCCGGGTGTTGTTCATGAGCTTTCTTGAGCCGCTCAGAAAGCAGCTCGCTGGCCACCGTCACGGAAGTTCCCTTCGCGAACAAAGAGTCCTGCGGGGAAAGAAGTTCAACGCTCGTTTCCAAGGCTGCACCGTCAACGGTCAGCGGCAGTTTGAGCCGCGCCCTCGAATCAAAGGTAATCATGGAGTACCGGGCACCAGATAGTTGCTCGGCAATGCCCAGGATGTCCTTCTGAATCCCCTCAAGGCGAGGCTTGGCGCCGTCGTAATCTTCAGCGGCAACACTGCTGGTGGTATCAACCACAAAAAACACGTTGAGATCATTTGTCTGTGCTTGCTGACCGGCGCCTGGAAGCCCTGGCCGGGCGGCAGCTAGGGCTAGCAACAGGACGGTGAGGACTCCTGAACCAACATGGAGCAGCTGACTTCTGCGCTCGCCGTGATCCGTAGCCGAACGTTTCCAGCCGCCAAGTCCTGCCAAAACTGCCAAGCACAGCAAAACAAGTATGCCAGCGGTGAGCAGCCACCCAGGAACCAGTGGGATAAACGTCATCGTCGTAACCTCCACTGCGCCACCAGCAACAGACTAAGACCCAGGAATGCAATGCCCAATGGCCACTGAGGGTGATCGGTGGTGATGACCTGCGGGGAGCCTTGAATCTTTGTTTTTTCCGTAGCCTGGATGCCTGTCACAATGCCGTTGACGGCGCTGGCGCGCTCCAGCGGGAAGTATCCGCCTCCCGTGAGTTCAGAGATTCGTTTCAATTCGGCAGCTGCGCTCTCCCGGCGTGCTGACACTGTAATGTCTGCTGGATTTAGCCCGTACACACGGATGCCTTTTTGCCGGGCCAAGTCTCCGGCTTCCTGTAAGGAAACCAGTGGTTGCCCGGACAGGAGATTGTCCGTGGCCAAGATGATGGAGCGGGAGCGTTTTTCTTCATCCAGTTTGGGGAAGCTCTGCACACATGAAGCCAAACCGTCCCCGATCAAAGACGAACCCTCGCCCTCCCACGTCCCGTCAAAAAAGTTGAAGGTACCCTTTTTGCCGTTGAATGCGTCTTGAGCTTCACCCAGTTGCTCTTCGATGAAGTCGTAGTCATCGGTCAAGGGGAACACTTGCACCGAGGAACTATCAAAAATGACCAAGCCAATGCGCTCGCCATCAAATTTGCGGGACAAGTCTTGGAAAACGGAGACGATCGTGGCATCTGCCCGGCTCATGGAGCCCGAAGAGTCTAGGCACAGCATCACATCGCGGTTGTTTTGCTCTGGGCGGGTTGTGCTTTTCTCTGCAGGTCGGGCTGCAGCAAATACAGTGCCACCAAGCATCAGCAAGGCACCAACTATCGCCACGATGAACCATGTTCGTTGAGCCCTCAGTGCTGCTTGGTACGCCGGCAGCCGGCTGAGCCTGTCGCCATGGGCTACTAGGGTGGGAGAGCTTTGTCCCTTCCGTGCACCGGCCACCACCACAACGGCAATCAGGCCGAGCAGTCCTATAACGGGGATCCACCAATAGGTCAGTTCCATCCCCAAATCACCTGCCTAAAAGCCTGTGCGGAGCTTTCAACTTCTCCGCGCCCGTGCACACCAAACTCGGCCGGGTACACCAATGCGACAGCATCGGCCACCGCCGCGGGGACTGCTGAACGCAATTCCTGCAAAGTCATGCGGGGCGCATCCACGCCGGTAACTTCGTGGACAAAGGAACGCAACAACAAACTTAGCCGTTGGTGCGCTTCACGCTCGGATATCTTGCCACCGCGGGCCAACGCCTCAACCTCATCAATTTTTTGCAGATAGGCGTTCTGCACGGATACCGGTGCCGGTGGAATCGCTGGCACAGCCGCCCGGCCAGACTTTTTGCGCGTCAACCAAAACACCCACAAGATCCAAAGAATCACCACACCAAGCGCGCAAAGGCCCAGAAGCGTCCACCATTGCGCGTAAAGCTGTGGCGGGTAGAAATCGCCACTATTGTTTTGCACGCCGGTGCCTTTCCAAAAGATCAAAAATGGCGCGCAAAACGTCGCCACTGCCACCAACCCTGCCCTCAACAACGCCAACACGGCGTAGAAGAGCTTTTCGCTCAGCATCACGGACCGCCACGTGCTCGCGGTACTGGGCAGCGATAGTCTCCCGCCTGCTGAGGCGAGTCAAAAGCGGCCGCCCCTGTCCGACGTCGTGCACGTCACCACTGGTTGCACGGGCGGCTCCGGTGGTTGAAGCGCTATCGATAAGCTCGGCGTCTTCAAGCGTGAGCCACAAGATCTCGTGTTGTGCCGCTAGGCGGCGCAACACTTGCTCCAACCCCGGCGTTGCTTCAAGTTCGTCAGCCACCACAAAAATCAAGTTCCGCTGACGGACGCTGCGCGCAATGTAGCGCAGCTGGTTTTTGATGTTGCTGGGGGCGGAGTCTGCGCTAGTGTGCCGGTGCACTGTACGTAAAAGGAGTTCGAGGTGCCCCTCACTCCCCCTCGCAGGCACGGCTCGGGTCTGGACTGAATCACCGCACACTAACGCCACGGTGTCCGAGTGGCGCACCGCCAGGTAACCCACCACGCCCAGCGCCATCACCGCCACGTCTCGCTTGAGTTCCCCGCCGCGAGACAGCGCAGCCATGTTGGTTCCAGTGTCAGTTACCAACAGGACGTTTTGTTTCCGGACTGCAACGTAGCGTTTGATCAGTGGCGAACCGTGGCGTGCCGTGGCTTTCCAATCGATGTCCCGGACTTCGTCGCCGGCAATATAGGCTCGCAGATCGTCAAAGTCTAGGCTCCGGCCCTTAAAGACCGAACCGTACTCGCCGTCCAGTAATCCCTTGGCCCTGCGGTGCGCGAAGATAAACATCTTCGACTTAACCTTTTGCAGCAGGCTCTCCATAACAGGGGTTAAGGAATCTGGACGGAGGCCAAAATAGCGTCGATCACCGTCTCCACTGGGACTTGTTCAGCAACCGCCTCGAAGCCCAAGATGATTCGGTGGCGTAGCACTCGGTGGGCCAAGGACTTGATGTCTTCAGGGATCACGTGGTCGCGGCCATGAAGCAACGCCAAGGCCCGTGCTGCCTGGCTAAAGGCGATGCTGGCGCGTGGGCTGGCGCCGAATTCAATGTAGCCAGCCAGTTTGGGATCAATGTATTGCTCAGCATGGCGGGTGACGTAAACAATTCCCACAATGTAGCGAATAATCGCTGGGTCAATGTAGATCCGCCGCACAATATCTTGGACTTCTTTGATGGCGTCCAAAGATGCTGCTGCAGCTGGTTTCTGCTCTGCCGTGAACACACCTGTATCAATACGCCGGATCACTTCCGCTTCTTCGGCAGGTGTGGGGTAATCCAAGACATCTTTGAGCATAAACCTGTCCATTTGTGCTTCCGGCAGCAGGTAGGTGCCTTCTTGCTCAATGGGATTCTGCGTGGCCAGCACCAAGAACGGTGAAGGCAAGGGGTAGATTTCACCGCCGATGGAAGTTTGACGCTCTTGCATGGCTTCAAGCATGGCGCTTTGGGTTTTCGCGCTGGACCGGTTGATTTCGTCAAGGAGCACAATATTGGCGTGAACCGGGCCTAGCTGGGTGACAAAAATGCCCTTGGCCGCATCGTAGATTTGGGTACCAACAATGTCGCTTGGCAACAAGTCTGGAGTGCATTGAATCCTGCGGAACTCTGCGCTGACCGCCTCGGCTACCGTTTGGGCGGCAGTGGTTTTCGCCAAGCCGGGAACACTCTCCAAAAGAATGTGCCCACCGGTCAGCAAACCCACCAGTAAGGTTTCGCGGAGCCGATTCTGCCCCACCACTTTGGCCTCGAAGCTGCGAGAGATGCTTTGCACCACTTGCTGTCCCCGGGCAAGTTCGCTCGCGTCAATGGTGTTGATGGCCGGATTCTGCAGCACTCGATATTCCCTCGGTAGGCTTCAGTGAATTGCGTAGGTTCGCCATCCTATCCAAGCTAACGCAGCAACCCGCCGCAATGGGCACAGCTACCCATGTGGAAAACCCGGGCGAAACGGCCGGGTGTCCGCACCTAGTTTTGGAGCAACAAGCGCTGAGCTTTGGGAGCCAAAACGTGTTCCAACACTAGGCAGGCTGCGCCTACGGCACCAACGTCTTCGCCCACACCGGAGCTGGCGATCTCAATCTCGTGAATGTCGCGGGTAGCGCTGGAGGTGTTAACCAACTCCGGCAACCGGTCAAGGTAGTACGGTGCCAAGCGTGACCAGAAGGGGCCGCCAAAAACGGCCCGTTCTACGTCTAAAACATTGGTGATTGCCGAGACCGCCCGGGAAATCAACACGGCAGACCTATCAATGATGGCTAGCGCCTCATCGTTACCTTCATCGGCCAAGTCTAGGAGGGCAGCGAAACGCTCTTGCAAGCAGGTCCCACTGCCAATGCTCTCATCCTGACGTGCGTCCGGAACTAGGCCGGCGGCAACTGCAGCAGCCACCATAACCGGGGGAATGCAGGCAACTTTGACGCAACCTCGTAGCCCACAATCACATTCGGCGCCTTCCGGGTCCACCATAATGTGGCCCATTTCGCCGGCGTTGCCTGAAATGCCACGCACCACTTCATCTTCGAGAACTATCGAGCAGCCAATGCCGGTTCCGATGTAAAAGAAAACAAAGCTTCCGGTGCCGGTATCGCCACCAGCCCAGGTTTCGGCCACGGCAGCGCCAGTGACGTCCTTGTCCAAGATGGTTTCCATACCGGTGGCCTTGGCCACGGCATCACGCAGAGCTACCCGGTTCCAGCCGTCAAGAAGCGGCGGGTCCACTACCGTTCCCTGATCACGATCAATCGGTCCGGGTGCGGAGACGCCCAAGCCAGCGATGCTTTCCGCGTTAACCCCAGAGTCGCTGACAAGTTTGGTGACTGCAGCGGCAAGTGAGTCGACGACGGCCCTCGGGCCACCGGCGTCGGGCGTTCCGAAACTCTCCTGTTGAACCACGTTCCCCACCAAATCAAGCAAAACGCAAGTGGTGACGGCCGGATCCAGGTGGACGCCCACTGCATACATTCCCGCGGGGTTCAGCCGCAGAATAGTGCGTGGTTTACCCGGCCCGTTGCCGTACTTACCAGCCTCCACAATGAGGCCTTGATCCAGCAAACGACGCGAGATATTGGAGATGGTTTGCGGCGAAAGCCCCACGATCTGAGCGAGTTCAACTCGGCTAAGGCCACTCGTGGAACGGCGGATGGCGTCCAGAATGACAGTCAGGTTGAAGTCACCCATCTTGGGCAGGTTAGTACCGCGTCGTGGTGCTGGCGGGCGGAGCTCAGACAATGCTTCCCCTTGAATCCTTGGATTTTGGCTGGTGACTGAATAGTACCGTTATGCATTTGAACTTTGTGGACCAAACCCGGTACATGGCCATCAGTTCTCCTTATGTGAACGTTGGCGAGAAACCGTAACCGTAAATTTGTTGTTCCGGCCAACCACTCGTGTGGCGCCTATTTTGCGCTCAAGTTCCTTAACATAGTCCAAATGTGTATTGAACACAGTCCATAGTTCACCGCCGGGCACCAAAACCTTGGACGAGGCATCGAAGAGCTTGGTGGCTGCACCGGCGTGAACGCTAGCGCCGAGATGAAAAGGCGGGTTGAGCAAGATCAAATCAGCACTCTGGGGTGGAAAACCCTCCATGGCGTCCGCTTGGATGCATTCAACACGATCAGCCAAATTGTTGGCTTCCATGGTGGCTTGGGCTGAGGCAACTGCTGCTGCAGACTGATCCGTGGCAATCACATGAGCCTTCGGCTGCCGCCTCGCAACCATCGCAGCCAGTACACCGGTGCCACAACCTAAATCGATAATGTGTTGAGCCGGTGCCATTTTGGGGAGAAAATCCACCAAAAAACGCGTTCCGATATCTAGTTTGTTGCCAGCAAATACGGCGCCATATGCAGCAACGGTCAAATCCAAATCCGAATGATGTTCAGTGAAGGGAAACTGCTTTGTTTCCGGCACTGGCAACGGAGTCTGCGCAATCAAGAGCCTAGACTTTTGTTGCGCTAATTGGGCTTGCACGGTTTTAAAGTACTTGGCCAAAACTTGGTTCATGGCTGGCGTCATGTGTTTCACCCGGCCACCAGCAATCAGTATGGCGTCAGGGGCCGCGTAGCGAGCAATCGCGTCCGCTATTTCTTCAAGCTCTGCCAGGCTTCGGGGTAATTGCAACAACACTAGTTTGGCATTTTTCAGCAGCTCCTCCCCCAATGCGAGCGAGGTGAAAGTTCCGTTCAACCCTAAGCGTCCAGCATTAAAAGCTAGTGCCTGTTGTCCCGAGGCGAGGTCTTGTGAGGTCCGTAGACCGGTGTGGCCTGCCGCAGCTAAAGCCAGAGTCAGAGCGCCGTATCGGTCTCCGATGATGGCAATCTTGTTTTCTTCTATGCCCTCGAGCTCAAAGGCCTTTTTTATGAGCAGCCGGTCCGTGGCGTCATGGGCGTGGAGGTTTTGAGCCTCAACATCGGGGAATCTGCGTAACCGCGAGAAAACGTCCTCGATGCTGAGCTGGACCACGTTGTTCCTCCGCCTAAAAGTAAATGCCGTCCCCGCCATGGTAGCCACTTGCGGCCTGTAAGCCAGTAGGACAGGCGTGATGAAAACAGAAGTGGCCCTCTCCTGAGGGAGAGGGCCACTTGTTTGGTGGAGCTGAGGGGACTCGAACCCCTGACCCCCTGCATGCCATGCAGGTGCGCTACCAGCTGCGCCACAGCCCCAAAACTTTAGATATTCATTCTCAAAAAACCGCTGAATCCTGCCTCGGCCGAATCCAGCGGTCAATTGGTGGAGCTGAGGGGACTCGAACCCCTGACCCCCTGCATGCCATGCAGGTGCGCTACCAGCTGCGCCACAGCCCCAACTTGCGATGTTTTTTCCTTGGATTTTCAGTAGTTTCCTACTGCTTCTCCGCGAAGCAACTCAAATATCTTAGAACAGCGCTTCCACTAATTCCAAATCGACATTTACCTGCAAGAAAGGCGAATCTGCGGGCCTGAGCTACGCTTCTGCCTGCTCGGCGTCGGCATTTGCTTCGGCTGGTTCTTCAACGCGGGCCGGTGCTGCAGAAGGGTCCTCACCCAGCTGGAGATCCACTACAGGGCAGTCCTTCCAGAGGCGCTCAAGCGCGTAGAAAACACGGTCTTCCTCGTGCTGAACGTGAATCACGATGTCCGCGTAATCCAACAGGACCCAACGTCCGCCAGAGCGGCCTTCACGCCGAATCGGGCGACGGTCCAGCTTGCTCAGTTCTTCTTCGATGCCATCAACAATGGAGTTGACCTGGCGTTCGTTGTCAGCCGAGGCAATGAGGAAGATGTCTGTGAGCGCCAATCGTTCGCTCACATCCAGAGCAACAATGTCTTGGGCAATCTTGTCTGCCGCAGCACGGGCTGCTGTACGGGCGAGGGCTACGGATGCTTCCGTGGCGGTCATGGTTCTCCTAATGTTTGGTCAAGCTTTGTTGGATCCGGCTCAAGAGTTGAGGCCGGTAATGAGCATGATGATGCCAGCGACCAGCGTGATAATTCCTACCGCGAATACCGCAAGTTGCATCAAACGGACGCGTTGCGCGTGGGCCAATCCGGCCGTGGCAGCGTCCAAGGGGTCAAGCCCGTAGGCAGCGCGGGCCGCTACGCGCGGGCTCTGCAGTTCGGCGTCGTTGTGAGGTTCAGCGCCGTCCCTTGCCGGTTCGTCCACAACCTCACCATTGGCACGGGCTACTGCTTCGGCCCGAGCCAAGATTTCTGAGCGGCCAGATACCGGAGTTCCTGGTTTATCCGTACTTGACGTATCGGCTCCACGCTTTGGTGCCGCAGTTCTCGGGAGCAATGCTGGGACCACCGGAACATGTGAGGTGGCCGGCCGTCGAAGCACGGGGTGACCCACACCAGGGACCTGTACCGTCTCTTGCGGCGCCATCATGGCCAAGTTATTGGTAGCCGTTGGGTCATGGCTGGGCTGAGTACGCTGCTGATGTTCTTCGGCAAGCTTTTGCTTAGCCCGGGCCCGCCGATTCAAAATGGCGGCGCGCTCTGCCAGAGCAATTTGCTGGGCCAAGATTTCTGGATCCACGGTTTCCGGATCCTGCGGGCCCAGGTTCTCGAGCGCAGCAAAGTGTTCCTGCGCAGCTTTCTCAAGCTTGCTACGTTCGGCCAGAGCCTCTTCCACGCTCATGTCCGCCGGATTCACAGCATCGCCGGGCGCGGGTGCTGGGCTGTCCGCACCCCGAACCGCGGGAGAAACCAGGCCTATCCCAGCGGTAACACCCATCGACGGTGGTTCTACCGTTGGAGGGTTGGTACCTGCCGTGGCGGCCTGCGCTTTGAGCTGTTGAAGGCGCAGCTGCCGGCGGGTAGGTAGTCCCCCGCTGAGTTGCTCTTCCTTTTCAGCGAGTTGCTTGATGGTCCGCAAAGCAGCACGGTCTCTCGCCCGAATTTGCGAGGAACGTTCAGCAGGCTTGCGCTCTGGAATTGCATCAACTGGCACATCAGCCACACGACGGATTCGCCCCGTAGCAACAGAATCTGATTGAGCAGAACTCTGAGAAGTAACCGGGGTCGGCGCATCGCCGGACGGTGTTTCGCCGTCTTGGACCTCGGTCTGTGCCCTCGTTGCCCTCAGTTCCCTGCGGCTGCGAAGTGGCTTGTCTTCCTGGTTCATCAAAAACTCATTCAGTACTGGCTGTTATTGCTGTCCGTTCGGCGTTCACCGGATGATTCTCCGTGGTGTTCGCCGCCCCGTATAGATCGTATTTTGCGATGTACTGCACCACACCGTCTGGCACGAGGTACCAAACTGGGTTTCCTCCAGCCACACGGGCTCTGCAGTCCGTAGAGGAGATGGCCATGGCTGGCACTTCCAACAGGCTGACGTCTTGACGACCAAGGTTATGGAGTTCGTGTCCGGGCCGTGTGACTCCCACAAAGTGAGCCAAGTTCCACAACTCGTTGACGTCTTTCCAAGACAAAATCTGCGCCATTGCGTCTGCTCCAGTGATAAAGAACAGGTCCGCGTCTGGCCGTAAACGGGACAAATCCCGCAAAGTGTCAATGGTGTACGTGGGGCCAGGGCGGTCAATGTCCACCCGGCTTACCGTAAAACGTGGGTTTGCCGCCGTAGCAATCACCGTCATCAAATAACGGTGCTCGGCTGGACTTACGTCCTTTTTGACCTTTTGCCAAGGCTCACCGGTAGGAACAAAAACTACCTCGTCCAAGGCAAACTTGGCTGCAACCTCGCTGGCTGCCACCAAGTGACCGTGGTGGATGGGGTCAAAAGTTCCACCCATTACACCTAGGCGAAAGCGGCGTTGTTGCTCTACCACTGGGGAAGCTCAGTGGCCGTGGTGTTCGTTGTGGTTATTGGGGTGCTGACGGTGCGGATCCTCGGATTCCTCCACAACATCATGGCGGTTACCCAAGTTCGTGTAGGAGAGGGTCACAAACATCATCACCAGCAGTACTGCGAACATGCAGATTCCAAAAACCCACGGTTCAGCCAAAAGCGGCGCAGGCTCTTCGTGGGCAACCTCTGCGGCAGCCAGGACGGTAGTGGCAAGCTGAGTCAACATTTTGACCCCTTCTGTTCCAAGAACTTCATTGGGCGCGCTAGCAACCCGGACACTTCATGCAGTCCACAAGCAGAGTGCGTTCCGCTCAAGAGACGTCTCCCATGTTACCGCGTGCTCAGGCGCGGATTTGGCCCTCACCTTGGACTATCCACTTTGTTGTGGTCAATTCACCCAAACCCATAGGACCACGAGCGTGAAGTTTCTGCGTAGAGATGCCAACTTCCGCGCCTAAACCAAGTTCACCGCCGTCCGTGAAACGCGTAGACGCGTTAACAATCACGGCTGCCGAGTCGATCTCTGCGATGAATCGTTCAGCGTTGGCCAGATCGTTGGTCAGAATTGCTTCAGTGTGTCCAGTGGTCCAACGCCGAATGTGATTCAGCGCTTCATCCATGGAATCAACCATTCCCACGGCGAGGTCCAGATCCATGTATTCGGTGCCCCAATCGTCGTCGTCCGCGGGACTCAAGTCATTCCCCGCAGGCAACAAAGGCATCACGCGTTCGTCCACGTGCAGTCTTACACCGGCGGCGCGCAAGGCACGAGCTACGGCGGGGAGGACCGTGGAGTCTTGGTGCACCAGCAGCGTCTCAACCGTGTTGCACACGCTGGGACGCTGAGTTTTGGCGTTGAGGAGTATCTCCACAGCCATATCCTCGCTAGCCGAGGCATCAATGTAAATATGGACGTTGCCCTCCCCCGTTTCAATCACAGGAACTGCGGCATTTGTCACCACTGACTGAATGAGTTCGCGGCCACCTCGAGGAATCAACACATCAACCCGGCCCCGGGCCCGCATCAAAACGTCAGCGCCGGCGCGGCCGTACTGATCCACGGATTGAACAGCATCGGCAGGTAGTCCCACCGAGTCCAAAGCCTCACGCAGCACGGATACCAGCACTTGGTTGGTCTGCGAAGCAGCGCTACCACCTCGCAGGATCACGGCGTTGCCTGATTTTAGAGCCAAGCCAGCAATATCTACCGTCACGTTAGGACGTGCCTCGTAGATAGCTGCAACTACACCTAGGGGAACATTAACCTGACGCAAGCGCAGGCCGTTAGGAAGAGTCTGGCCACGTACCACGTTTCCTACGGGATCGGGCAGACCTGCAAGGTTTTCCAGGGCCGCAGCCAACGCTTTGATGCGGTCAGTGTTTAGGCTCAAACGGTCCAGCATGGAAGCGGAAATCCCCTTGGCTTTGCCGTTTTCAACGTCTACGGCGTTAGCTTCCAGGATGGCCGGTGCTGCCTCCACAATGCTGGCTGCAACTGCCCGCAAGCCCTTGTCTTTCCATGCCCGGTTGGCCCGTGCCATACGCCGACCAGCCAGCCGTGAACGGTCCGCGATGGCGTGTACCGCTGCCTCCAACTGCACTGGATCCAAAGCGCCGGGCAGCTCAGAGCTATCTTGACGCGATGAATCTAGGGAAATGTCAGCAGTTGTCATAACCCAAGTTTAGAACAAAGCGCAGTCTAGAGAACCACCAGGTCATCAACATGAACAACTTCGCGTTGATATTCCGGACCAATGCTTTCCGCAAGCTCCATAGTGGAGTGGCCCAGCATTTGGGGAAGCTCGTGAGCCGAATAATTGACTAGCCCACGAGCAACCACTTCGCCGTCCTTGCTGGCCAACTCAACTGGGTCGCCAGCTTCAAAGTCCCCAGTGACTGCAACAATGCCAGCCGGAAGCAAAGACTTGTGCCTATCGCGGATCGCGCGGACGGCGCCGTCGTCCAAGGTGAGGCGCCCACGAACCGATGCCAAGTGGGCAAGCCAGAGCAAACGGATGGGTTTGCGCGAGCTACTTACGGCGAACCACGTTCCAACATCCTCCCCAGCAAGGGCGGCACGAGCATTTGCCGTGGAGGTCACCAGGGCGTTGATACCGGATCCAGCGGCGATACTTGCTGCCTCGATCTTGGTTGCCATCCCACCGGTACCAACGCCTGCGGCGCCGGTTTTGCCGATGACCACTTCTGCAAGATCCTCGTAGGAATCAACACGCTCAATACGTTGCGCGCCGTCCTTGGGTGGGCCATCGTAAACGGCGTCTACGTCTGAGAGCAGCAAAAGGGCATCAGCACGGACCAAGTGCGCTACCAAAGCAGCAAGCCGGTCATTGTCACCAAATCGGATCTCATGAGTGGCCACCGTGTCATTCTCATTGACCACCGGAACTACACCAAGGTGCAGCAGCCGGTTGAGCGCACGGAAGGCATTGGCGTGCTGCGTGCGGCGAACTAGATCCTCGGCCGTCAAAAGAACTTGACTGACGTTGATTCCGTGCGCGCCGAAGGCATGGGTGTACTTGGCCATAAGCCGGCCCTGACCCACGCTCGCCGCTGCTTGCTGGGTAGCAAGATCGCGGGGCCTGCGGACTAGGCCAAGCGGCGCCAAGCCCGCGGCGATGGCACCAGAAGAGACCAAAATGATTTCGGCTCCCGCATTTTTGCGTTCCGCGAGTGCGTCCACCAGCGCGGTCAGGGCAGATTCGGAAATACCACCCTTGATACTGGTCAGGGAGGACGAACCTACCTTAACCACAATGCGGTTGGCCGCAGCTAAAACTTCTCGGCCGCTGAGGGCCTGAGGACTAGTGCTCATCCCCGTCGGCAAAATCGTCTTTGTCCAGTGCGCTCTCGGTCAACGGTGCAGGTGTACGACGGCGGTTCGTGGACTCCGTCCAAATTCCCGCCTTACGCTCGGCTTCTAGCTCAGCACGTGCTGCCGCCTTCGCGTCACGACGTTCGATCTGCTCTTCACGCTTCTGTGAACGGGTGGGGCGATCGCCAATGTCGGCAATACGAACGTCAGTACCGCGAGGTGCGGCAAGAAGTTCTGCACCGGCCATCATGGTGGGCTCCCAGTCGAAGACAACGCCGTCGTCTTCACCAATAACCACTGTGTCTCCAGGGGTGGCACCCATCTTGAACAGTTCGGTTTCAATACCGAGCTTGGCCAGACGGTCACCCAAGTAACCAATAGCTTCTTCGTTGGTGAAGTCAGTCTGCTTGACCCAGCGCACAGGCTTGTCGCCCAATACGCGGAACAACGGCTCGAGGTTCTTCTCTTCACGACGGATCTTAAAGCCAGACTCGTTGACTGCGCGCGGGCGCAATACAGGTGCCTGAACCTTGGGCGGCGCAGAAGCTAGTGCATCCCGAGCGGCCTGAACGATCTCTGCCATGGCAAAGCCCAGTTGACGCAAGCCTTCGTGACTGGTGGCCGAGATTTCAAATACCCGGTAGCCCTTGGCTTCAAGCTCGGGGCGAACGAACTCTGCCATGTCCTTACCGTCAGGCAAGTCAACCTTGTTCAGAGCAACAAGCTTGGGGCGTTGATTGAGGGGAATCACTTCGCCGTCTGCGCCCGCGTAGCTCATGTCTACGGCGTAACGGTCAAGCTCTTGTTCAATGGTTGCCAAGTCGCTGAGCGGATCGCGGTCAGCTTCAAGCGTTCCGCAGTCCAGAACGTGTACCAGTGCAGCGCAACGCTCAACGTGGCGCAGGAAGTGGTGTCCCAATCCCTTTCCTTCGCTGGCGCCTTCGATGAGGCCCGGGACGTCTGCAATGGTGAAGCGAACGTCACCCGATTGGACCACGCCCAGGTTCGGGACCAAGGTAGTAAAGGGGTAGTCGGCAATCTTGGGCCGGGCCGCGGACATCGCAGCGATCAGGCTGGATTTACCGGCCGAGGGGAAACCAACCAACGCAATATCTGCAATGGATTTGAGTTCTAGAACGATGTCTCGAGCGTCGCCTTCAATACCCAAGAGTGCAAAGCCGGGCGCACGGCGCTTTTGTGATGACAGCGAAGCGTTACCCAAACCACCCAGACCGCCTGCTGCGGCCATGTATTCGGCGCCAATACCTACCAGGTCAGCGAGTACTTCGCCGTCCTTGTTTTTGACTACCGTGCCGTCTGGTACGGGCAGGATGAGCGTCTCACCGCTCTTTCCGCCGCGCCAGTCACCCATACCCGGTCCGCCGTTGCTGGCGTGACGGTGGGGTGCGTGGTGGTAGTCCAAAAGCGTTGTGGTTTGGCCGTCAACGCGAAGAATCACGTCACCGCCATCGCCACCATTACCGCCGTCGGGTCCGCCCAAAGGCTTGAACTTTTCGCGGTGGACGGAAACACAACCGTGGCCGCCGCTACCGCCGGATACGTGAAGTACTACCCGGTCTACAAAGCTGGCCACGTGGATCTCCTCAATGCTCTAGAACTCAATACCCTGCGGGCACCTTGTTCGATTCTAATGCTGTTAAAAGCACAGTGGAGCGGACCCGAGGGCCCGCTCCACTGGCAAAAACTATTTATTACTCTGCGGCAGCAGCAGCAACAATGTTCACTACGCGACGGCCACGGCGAGTACCAAACTCAACCGAACCTGCCTCGAGTGCGAACAGGGTGTCGTCGCCGCCACGTCCCACACCGGCACCCGGGTGGAAGTGGGTGCCACGCTGGCGAACGATGATTTCGCCTGCAGAAACAACCTGGCCGCCGAAGCGCTTTACACCCAGGTACTGGGCGTTGGAGTCACGACCGTTGCGAGTGGAGCTCGCGCCTTTTTTATGTGCCATTTGAAATGCCTACCTTTACGACTATGTGAAAACCTGGAAGCAACCCGAAAGTTACTTGATACCGGTGATCTTTACCTTGGTCAGTTCCTGACGGTGACCTTGGCGCTTCTTGTAGCCGGTCTTGTTCTTGAACTTCTGAATGACAATCTTCGGGCCACGGAAATCTTCTAGGATTTCAGCAGTAACCGTAACCTTGGCCAGGTCAGCTGCAGCAGTGGTGAGCTTGTCACCATCTACCAAAAGCAGTGCGGGCAGCTCAATGGTGCTACCTGCTCCACCGGCGACGCGGTTAAGGGTTACGTAGTCTCCAACGGAGACCTTCTCTTGGCGGCCGCCGGCGCGGACAATCGCGTACACCACTTGGGAACTCACTTCTCTCGACGTTTCTTACTAAAGTTTGCGTGAAGGATCTGCATTGAATGCTGTTGACCCTTGCTGTGCCTCAACGCCGTGGAACTCAAAAGAGCTCCGTGTGGGAATCCGTGGATAAATACCACCAGGATCAAACCCAAGTGTTGGCGTAAGCACCGAAGAACTAGAATACGCTAATTCCGCTACTCGCTGCAAATGAGGCTGGCTTCGACACGCTTCCCGTGGTAGACACCACATTCTTTCCGGACCTAATCCGTTGGCCGAAGCCAACTTTCATCCGAGTGCACGTCGAAACCGCGCTTGACTATTCTAGCCTGACTCTATGGCCAGAAACCTATCCGTGGCGGCGTGGCGCGTCGAAGAATTCCACCTCATACTGGCAAGCCGCCGCAAAAGCAGTCTTCATAGCTTCCCGCTCGGGCGCTGAAGCACCAACTGCAGCCTCATCCGCCAGAGTAATTGCCGTCCGGGTTGCCTCGGCAAATTCCTCATCCGCATAATTCTTTAACCATTGGGCATAGGGATGTGTGGCCGGCTCCCCCGCATCACAAAATTGTGCGTAGAGTACTGCGCCCACCTCGGCATAAATCCAGAAACACGGCAGAACTGCCGCAACCACCACGGGATAGTTGCCCTGGGCAGCAGCCGCATCCAAATGATCCAAATAGGTCTGCGTTACGGGCCCGGGTGGGGTGATACCGATTGGAGAGCCGACGAAACCACCATCTGCGTAGGAGGACAACCAGTTGCGGTGAAGTTCTGCTTCGACCTCAATGCACTGAGCAGCCGAATGAGCCCAGAAGTCTTTTGCCCCTTGGTGTGGCGCAAGCTCGCTGGCTCTTTGCAACACTCGTGAATACCCGTTGAGGTACAGGGCGTCTTGCGAGAGGTAATAGGCGAAGTCTTTGGCACTCAAGGAACCATCGCTGAGCTCCTTGATGAAGCCGAGCTTGTAGATGGCACTCAAGGACTCCGCTGCGAGCCGCCACCACTCACGAGCGTGCTCCCCCGCCGTCCCGTTCGGTGTTGACGTGGGTTGATGACCGCTCCAAGCCTGGCCATTCCATAGGGCGTGAAAGTGGTTCACCGGTCCGTGGCCGCTCCCAACGTTGAGCTGGTCGGCACTTTCAAGGGCGTCAACCAGCCATGATTTGGCTTCCCGAACGGAAAGTACCCAATCCTGTGTGGAGACAAAGATGGTGGCTAAGGCTGAGGAGAGGGAGCATCCGGTCCCGTGGGTGTTGCGAGTATCTACCCGCGCCGATTCAAAGAGCACCACCTCTTCAGCAAGAAAACCAACGGTGTTGATTAGTGCGTCAGGGCATACCGGACCGTCCAAATGGCCGCCTTTGACCAGCACCGTAGAACCCAGTTCTGCAGCTAAGCGCTTTCCTTGCTCGAGGGCCTCCGCCCACGATTGCACCACAGGCTCGCCTAAAAGCGCTGCCAGTTCAGGAATATTAGGGGTGATCAAATCCGCCAACGGTAAAAGCTCACGCATGGCTGCTTCGGCGTCCGGATCCAATAGCCGGTCACCGCTGCTGGCCACCATAACAGGATCCAGTACGACGACGGCTGGCTGCGTTCTCGTCAACCAAGCAGCGACCGTACGGATCACCTCAGCGTTGCCGAGCATCCCGATTTTGACGGCGTCAACGTCAATGTCAGCGGAAATCGATTCAAGCTGTTGATTCAAAAAAACTGTTGGTGGCACGTGCACACCCTGAACACCTCGAGTGTTTTGTGCCGTGAGCGCGGTGATCACAGCCATTCCGTAGCCGCCGTTGGCTGCAATACTTTTGAGATCTGCTTGAATTCCTGCCCCGCCCGAAGGGTCTGAGCCAGCAATGCTTAACACCCGTGGAATCCGCTGTTGCCCATTGTGTGCCGCCTCAGGCGTCGAGGCAGGATGATCCGTTAGGGCAAAGTGGTGCGGAAAAATGCTGGGCTGAGTCAATTCTGTTGCCATTCCGTGGAACCCCCTTCAAGATTTGCCCCCAATCTATAGCAAAAGAGGAGCACCCCTAGCAGGGATGCTCCTCTTGTGACGCTAGCTCAGAACCAGCCCCGAACCTCTAGAGTTCCGAGCCGTTAGAGTTCAGAGGCCGGGACACCAACACCCAAGATCACCGGTGCTTGCTTAGCCGGCGCTTGAACGCTTTTGGTGAGCTCTCGAGCTTCAGGTGCCTTAGCTTCGTGAGTTCCGGAGCTTGCTGGTGCAACATTGCTCTGGAGCTCGACGTTTGTTTCCAACGCTGCGCCCTGTGCACGGCTTGCGCTACGGCGGCGACGTCCACGACTGGTGCTGCTACCAACGGGTGCTGCCACAGCTGTAGCCGGTTCGTCAGTAGCTGCTTCGAGGTCCGCCGGTTCAGTGGCCGCAGAGTCATTACCGCCAAGCGTAGCGAAAGCTGCGTTGAGCACGTCCAAACTCAGAGCCGGTGCAGCACTGACTGCCGCTGCCGTGCTTGTTGCCACCGGAATGACTACTTCTTCACCGTCAAAACGAAGCACAGCGCGAGCGGCACCTTCGTTCTCCACAGCTTCCGTGCCCTTCTCAGCGCTTGTCGCCTGAGTAGCGGCAGTCGCGTCGCTCTCATAAGCGTCCGCGCTATGAGCGTCCGCGTTATGAGCGTCGGCGCTATGAGAGTCGGCGCTCTGAGCATCGTCGTAATGAGCATGGGCTGCGTGAGCTGCAGCGGCGATGTTAGCCAGCGCGTGGCGAACCGCTTCAGCCTTAGCCTGGCGATCCTCGTCAAACTCTTCTTCAACCGCTACCGGGTTCGCCGGGATCAGTTCGAGCTGCTGCTGTTGCTGCTGCTCGCCTGCCACGTTTCCACCCTTGCCACGACGACGGCGACGTTCGCTCCGTACGCTGGGCTGCTGGTTTTCCGAGCGGCTTTGATCCCGATTCTGCTCACGGTTTTGATCACGCTGGGCCTCCCGGCTGTGATCCCGGTGCTGGTGATCAGCGGACGAGGTGCTGGAACGGCGGTGTTCAACGGGTTCGTCGTGAGTAACCACACCACGACCGTCGCAGACCTCGCACTGCTCACCGAATACCTCAAGCAAGCCTGTGCCCATACGCTTACGCGTCATCTGCACTAGGCCCAATGATGTCACTTCGGCCACCTGATGCTTAGTCCGGTCCCGGCCCAAGCACTCAACCATACGACGCAGCACGAGGTCGCGGTTAGACTCCAAAACCATGTCGATGAAGTCGATCACAATGATTCCACCGATGTCACGCAGGCGAAGCTGACGAACAACTTCCTCAGCGGCTTCGAGGTTGTTCTTTGTCACCGTTTCTTCAAGGTTTCCGCCACTGCCGGTGAACTTACCAGTGTTGACGTCCACCACGGTCATGGCCTCGGTGCGGTCAATGACCAAGGAACCACCAGAGGGCAAAAAGACCTTACGGTCCAGAGCCTTGTGGATCTGCTCATCAATGCGCCATGCGGAGAAAATGTCCCGGTCCTCGGTCCACTTTTCCAAACGACCCACCAAATCCGGCGCCACGTACGTAACGTAGGCCTCAATGGTGTCCCACGCTTCTTCACCGGAGACGATCAACTTGGAAAAGTCCTCGTTGAAAACGTCACGCACTACCTTGATGGTGAGGTCAGGTTCGCCGTAGAGCAGTTCAGGAGCAAGGATCTTGGTGGAGGTGGCTTGTGACTCGATACCTTCCCACTGAGCGCGCAGACGATTGATGTCATGCGTGAGCTCTTCCTCAGAAGCACCCTCAGCAGCCGTGCGAACAATAACGCCCGCGTTTTCCGGCAAACGGTCCTTCAGAATGCGCTTGAGACGGTTACGCTCAACGTCCGGGAGCTTACGGGAAATGCCCGTCATTGAACCGCCCGGCACGTACACCAAGTAGCGGCCCGGCAGCGAAATCTGGCTCGTCAGTCGAGCACCCTTGTGCCCTACCGGGTCCTTGGACACCTGAACTAAAACGGAATCGCCGGACTTCAAAGCATTCTCAATGCGGCGAGCTTTTCCTTCGAGATGAACTGAATCCCAGTTGACTTCGCCTGCGTACAGGACAGCGTTACGGCCACGTCCAATGTCCACAAATGCAGCTTCCATGGACGGCAAAACATTCTGCACGCGGCCCAAGTAAACGTTGCCAATCAGCGAGTCCTGCTGCGTTTTGGAGACAAAGTGCTCTGCCAATACGCCGTCTTCGAGGACGCCGATTTGAATCCTGTCGTCGCGCTGACGAACAATCATTTGGCGGTCTACGGATTCACGGCGAGCCAAGAACTCGGCTTCCGTGATGACTTGGCGGCGACGGCCAGTCTCGCGAGACTCCCGGCGACGCTGCTTCTTAGCTTCCAAACGAGTGGAACCCTTGACACTGGTAACCCGGTTTGACGGTGCAGACTCAGTGACGGCACGCGGAGCACGCACACGGGTCACCGTGTTAGGCGGATCGTCGTCTCCACCACCGGTCAACTCAAGATCCTGGTCACCGCGGCGGCGACGCCGACGCCGACGTGAGGTCACGCCGTCGTTATTGCTGTCGTTGTCCGGCTCAACCTCTTCCTCGTTGGGATCCTCAAACTCGTCCGTGTCCGGATTCTCAGAGGATTCGTTCCGGGAACCACCGCGGGAGCGGTTGCGGCGGCTACGGCTACGACGACGACGGCGTGAACCGGCGTCGCCCTCTTCCTCGTCGAGGTCCTCAGCTTCATCAATGTCGGCACTGACCTCGGCGGGGGTGCGAACAACCACGCTCAAGTCAGGGGCCTGGAAAATCACCGAGCTCGCCGAGACGGGCTCCATAAACAGCGAAGTAATAGACGGGGCAGGTTTCTCTTCTGCCGGAACTGCTCCGTCCTCCGTGGTGACAGACGGCGCAGCTTCCTTGACCTCAGGTGTTGCCGTTCCAGCTGGCTGGGTTTCCTCGGTGAGCTGGGGTTCTTCGGCTGGCTGGGAAGCTGCCTCATCGGTGACTGGCTTTTTGCTGCGCGAATTACGTGAGGTGTTGCGTCCTGAATTTCGGCGACTAGCTCCTCTGGTGGTGGCTTCAGCAACCGGTGTTTCAGACACAGTTGCATCAGGCACAGGTGCTTCAGACACAGGTGCTTCTACAACAGGGGCTTCAACGACGGCGGCTGAAGCTTCAGGCTCTGAAACTTCAGGCGCAGCGGCTTCTACAGTGGCTGCTGCGCGGCTGGCGCGTTGGCGGCTAGCGGCCGGTTGGGCCTTCATTTTGGTGGTGCGGGTGCGGCGGGCCGGGGCAGCAGTTGCGGCTTCCGACGTCGAACTTTCTACCTGCAGAGGTTCCACTGGCGCTGCTTCAGTGGTTGGCTGAGCCGCTGACTCACCCGGAGCAGCTGCTTTACGTGTCCGGCGAACTGGGGCTTTGCGCGTCCGTTTGGGCGCTGGCTCGGCGGTAGCTTCCGCTGCATTCGTTACAGCGGCCGGTGTAGCGTCGATTGCTTCGCTGGCGTCAGCTTCAGAGGTATTAGTGGCTGCTGCGGCTGGCTTGCGGCGGCTACGCGTGGGGCGCTTTGCGGGCGCTTTGGCTGATTCATTGGTATCAGCGTTGGTGTTTTGCTGTGGTGCTGACGTTGATTCGTCATTACCCGTTGTTATTTGGTCACTGTCCATAGTGGCAATACTCCTGCCCCGGTAGCCGCCCCACAGCCAGCGCCCCATAGGGCCAATAATTGTCAAAACCCGCAGGCGTTAACAGAAGTCAGTGGTTTGTCTTTGGGTTCGCACCATCATCTGGGTGCGGCAAGTCCCTAAGACCGTCAATCGCATCACAACCCGCCATGTCACGTGTAGCAAACTTGCCACGTGCTATAGCCAGGTGCCGCCTGATGGCTATCAGGTCCGTTGCTAAATCCGGAGGATTCGTGTGCGGACCGATTCTTCATCAGCAGTCTTCTTGACGTATTGCCGGACTGGAGACCGAGTGTGGATCGGTAACCAGACAAGCACATTCTCTCACAAGCCGAACGCTTCAGCGCGTCACGGCACGGTAGCCGGTGCCCTAGCCCAGAACACTATTCAGGGAAGTGCCCATCTACGGGCGCTACAATCACCGAAGGTAATCCCAACGAAGGACGAATAACCCATGCCCTCCCCAGCACCACAAACCATTCCCACCATGACTCGAGACAAACCGTTTGCTTGGCTTCTCCTGATCACCGGAATCGTCGGATGGATCGCCTCGGGCTGGTTGGTCTTGGAGAAGCTCGAAGTACTCAAAGACCCTAACCACATCACAGCGTGCGACGTTAGCCCTTGGGTTTCCTGCGGCCAGGTGATGAAGACGTGGCAGAGCTCATTGTTCGGCTTCCCCAACATGTTTATTGGGATTGTGGCTTTTGCCATCATCATCACCACCGCCATGGGGATTCTGGCCGGAGCCAAGTTTGCGCGTTGGTACTGGCTTGGTCTTCAAGCTGGCGTAACGCTTGGATTCATCTTTGTTTGCTGGCTCTTTAGCCAAGCGCTCTACGCAATTGGAATTCTCTGCCCGTTCTGCATGGTGGTCTGGGCCATGATGATCCCCATGTTTATTTGGGTGACCACCCGGAACCTGATACACGGCGTGATCCCCGCACCTGCCGCGCTGACCAAGTTCCTCGGCGAATGGGGCTGGGCCGTTGTGGTACTGCTGTACGTCGGTGTTATTGCCGCTGTGTTCTTCCGATTCATCGCCGTCTTCATCGGCACCTCCGGCTACTGAGCCAAGAACTTCATAAACAAAAAAGCTGTGGCCGGGGACAACCCGGCCACAGCTTTTTAGTGGAAAGTTTTAGGAGAACCAGATGCCGATCTCGCGCTCGGCTGACTCTACTGAGTCCGAGCCGTGAACCAAGTTCTGCTGGACCTTCAGGCCCCAGTCGCGGCCAAAGTCACCACGAATGGTGCCCGGCGCTGCTGTGGTTGGATCAGTGGTTCCCGCCAAGGAGCGGAAGCCTTCAATAACGCGGTGGCCTTCAAAGATCGCTGCCACTACCGGGCCGCTGAGCATAAATTCAACAAGCGGCTCGTAGAACGGCTTGCCTACATGCTCCTCGTAATGCTGCTCCAACAATTCGCGGCTCGCGTTGACCTTCTTGAGCTCCACAAGGGTGTAACCCTTGGCCTCGATGCGGGCCAGGATGGCGCCGCTCAGGTTGCGTGCCACACCGTCGGGCTTGACGAGTACTAGTGTGCGTTCAATGCTCACAATCGCTCCAAAAGTTGGGTTTGGGATATCAACAAAAGCTTACGTGCTTTCAGCCACTTCTTGCTTAGCTGGCTGCGGTTCCGCCGGGTGCTACGTCGCGATGTTCGGCATCCCACGCGGCCTGCTCACGCTCGCGTTGGGCGTTCTCAGTGTCAATCCGGATGCCCGTCCGAATGCCGTACCACCAGGCCACAGCAAACAGAACACCCACCACAAACATCATTGGCTCAACAAAGCCGGTGAGAATCAACACCACTTGAAGCAGCCACCCCAGCGCAACGCCCCAGGGCTTACTCAAGAAAGCACAAGCCACCACCATAATCACGGCCACAGCAATACCAACCGTGAGGATCAAAGCGGGGTTGAGTTCATTGCGCTTGAGACCAAACACCACAAGCGTGGCAAAGAACGCCACAAACGCCTCAAGCAACAACACGGTAGAGGCAAACATCACTTTGGTGGAACGCCGTTTTTTAGGCATTCCGGGGCGCCACTCGCGCTGAGCCTTGGTCAACTTAGCCATAACCTACTCCCCTGCCTTGGCGAGGAGCATCCTAGCCTCAGCAACTAGCGTGATTGAACCGGTGACCAACACACCGCCAGCCAAATCCTCATTGGATTCAGAGCGTTCAACAGCCCACTCAATAGCATCGTCCAAAGACTCAGCAATCTTGACGTTCTCTTCACCAAAGCCAAGGTCAATTGCCAATTCAGCGAGTTCCCCGGCCGGAATCGCACGCGGTGAGGTGGACTGTGTAAAGCAGATCTCGCCCAATAGCTCGCCCAAAGACTCACGCAATTGCTTGAGGATTTCCTCGGCATCCTTCTCGCGCAGAACACCCAAAACCACCACTAGCTTGCTGAAGCTAAAGGCCTCCGTGATGGCCTCTGCACTAACTCGAATTCCTTCAGGGTTATGGGCAGCATCCACGATGATGGTTGGAGCTGTGCGAACAACTTCTAGACGCCCTGGAGAAGTGACGTTTGCAAAGGTTTCCGCCACAATCTCAGCATCCAGTTCACGCTCTCCGGCACCAAAAAACGCTTCAAGGGCGGCAACGGCCACCGCAGCATTTTGCGCTTGGTGCGCACCATGGAGTGGCAGAAGAATGTCTTGGTAGCGGCCAGCGAGGCCTTGGATGGAGAGCACCTGACCACCAACGGCGATCTGGCGGGACTCCACCCCAAACTCAACACCTTCAAAGCGGAACGGGACGTCCACTTCCCGCGCTTTTTCCAAAAGCACTTGGGCTGCTTCAACGTCTTGAACGGCGCTAACCAAAAAACCACCAGGCTTGATGATGCCAGCCTTCTCAAGGGCAATGTCCTGCGTAGTGTCGCCCAAAAGATCGGTGTGATCCAAGGAAATTGGTGTGATCACCGAGACTTGGCCATCACCAACGTTAGTAGCGTCGGTGATGCCGCCAAGACCCACCTCAATAACGGCCACATCAACCGGCTGATCGGCGAAGATAGCGAAGCCCAGAATGGTAACGCATTCAAAGTAGGTGAGTTTCGGCTCGCCCTTGCCATCCAATTCGGCATCAACAATGTCCAAATAGGGGTGAATCTCATCCCAAATTCGCACAAAGGTTTCATCGGCTACCGGCTCGCCATCAATCGAAATGCGCTCCGTCACTTTGGCCAGGTGCGGACTCGTGTACCGTCCAGTACTCAAGCCATGCGCACGCAAGCCGGATTCGATCATGCGGGCCGTAGAGGTCTTTCCATTGGTGCCCGTGACGTGGATGATCGGGAATGCCTTGTTAGGCTCACCCAAAACCTCCATGGCCCGGAACAACGGAGCCAAACGCGGCTCCATTTTGTTCTCCGGGGCACGGCTCAACAGTTCTGCGTAGACACTCTCTACTGAGAATTCGTCGCTCATACCTTTACCTTCTCCACTACAACGTGCGCGTCACTTGCATCAGAGCTGTTGGAAGAATCCGCAACAACCAGCTCCCACTCCTCGGTGAGAGTCTCAACCTTGACCAACTCAGCGTTAGATTCAAGCGCTGCGATAACTGCTGCAGCGGCTGTCACAGTGGTGCGGATCCTGTCGCTGACGTTGAGGTCAGCATCCTTACGGGCCTGTTGGATTGTGCGAACCATGTCACGAGCAAGTCCCTCAGCTTCGAGCTCCGGGGTCAGCTCGGTGTTCAGCACCACGAAGCCACCACCGGGCAGTACTGCAACTGCTTTGCCCGAACCCTCACCAGCGCCGGCCACCACCGTTTCTAGCGTGTACTCCTGCGGTTCAAGTTCCAAACCACCCGAGGTAACAACACCGGCGTCGGACACTGACCAGTCCCCCGACTTGGAACCCTTGATGGCGAGCTGAACGTTTTTGCCCAAACGCGGGCCCGCGGCCCGTGCGTTCACCACCAGTTTCTGCTCGATCCCAAACTCTTCAGGGGAGGCAGTCTCCGCGTCCAGAAGCTTGACCGAACGGATATTCAACTCTTCCCCGACGACGGAGGCAAAGTCGCCCAGTGATGCAGCGTTGGGTGCCACCACAGTGAGTTCCTGGAGCGGCAAACGAACGCGCAACTTCGCGGCTTTTCGCAAGCTCGAACCAACCGAACAGATCTGCTGGATGCGGTCCATAGCCTGGACCAAGTCAGGCTTGGCCGGGAACAAATCAACGTTGGGCCAGTCCGTGAGGTGAACCGAACGGCCACCGGTGAGTCCACGCCAGATCTCCTCAGTCACCAGCGGCAACAGCGGGCCAGCAACACGGCACACGGCTTCCAGGGCCGTGTACAAAGCGTCAAAGGCGTCAGTGCTCTCGTCAAAGAACCGCTGGCGGCTACGGCGCACATACCAGTTGGTCAGCATGTCCAAGTAGCTGCGCAGGGCATCACACGCCCCTGAAATGTCGTAGCTGTCCAGAGCCTCGGTGACATCGCGGACTAGGTCCCCGGTGTTGGCCAACAGGTACTGATCCATCGTGTCTTGGTAGCCGTCGTAGCGCAGCGTAGCCTCGTAGCCAGCGCCACCATTGGCAGCGTTGGTGTACAGGGTAAAGAAGCTGTACACGTTCCACAGCGGCAAGATCACTTGACGAACACCGTCGCGGATACCCTGTTCGGTCACTACCAAGTTGCCGCCACGCAGGATGGGGCTGGACATCAAGAACCAACGCATGGCGTCTGAACCGTCACGGTCCAGAACCTCTGAAACGTCAGGGTAATTCCGCAAAGACTTGGACATCTTCTGACCGTCGGAACCCAGCACAATGCCGTGGCTGATGACATTGCGGAAAGCTGGACGGTCAAAGAGCGCAGTGGAGAGGATGTGCAGCATGTAGAACCAGCCGCGAGTCTGTCCGATGTACTCCACAATGAAGTCAGCCGGGTTGTGAGAATCAAACCAATCTTGGTTCTCAAAGGGATAGTGCACTTGGCCGTACGGCATGGATCCGGAATCAAACCACACGTCCAGTACGTCCTCAACACGACGCATCACGGACTGACCTTCTTCTGGCGTGCGCGGGTCATCCGGGTTGGGGCGAGTCAGCTCGTCGATGAAGGGACGGTGCAGATCGGGCTGGCCCTGGTGGTTGAGCGGGATCCGGCCAAAGTCAGCTTCGATCTCAGCCAAAGAGCCGTACACATCGGTGCGCGGGTACTCCGGATCAGAGGACTGCCACACGGGGATGGGGCTGCCCCAGAAACGGTTACGGCTGATTGACCAGTCGCGGGCGTTGGCCAACCATTTGCCGAACTGGCCGTCCTTGACGTTATCCGGGATCCAGTTGATCTCCTGGTTGAGCTCCACCATACGGTCCTTGAAAGCCGTGACGGAGACGTACCACGAGGACACCGCGCGGTAGATCAGGGGGTTACGGCAACGCCAGCAGTGCGGGTAGGAGTGCTCGTAGCTGGCCTGGCGTACCAAACGGCCTTCAGCGCGCAGCAAAGCGGTGATGGGTTTGTTGGCCTCGAAGACCTGCAAGCCCACAATCTCGGCAAGCGGGCCGTTAGCAAAAAGTGGCAAGAACTTTGCGCCCTCATCTACCGAGAGCACCACCGGAATGCCAGCCTCTTCACAGACCTTCTGGTCATCTTCACCATAGGCAGGAGCCTGGTGAACAATACCCGTACCGTCGGTGGTGGTGACGTAGTCAGCCACGAGGATCCGCCAAGCGTTCTCGGTGCCGTACTTCTCGGTGTCCGCGAAGTCGTTCCACAGTGGTTCATAACTGATTCCGGCGAGGTCTGCACCACGGTGAGTTGCCGTCACGGCGGCAGTCGCGGCAGCGCCGTCGTCGTACCCCAAATCCTTGGCGTAAGCGCCCAGCAAGTCAGCGGCGATCAGGAACTTAGCGTCAGCTGCAACAGCGGAGGCCTTAACACCGTTGGGGCCGGCCGGCACCACTACGTAATTAACCTCAGGCCCGACGGCGAGGGCCAGGTTGGTAGGCAAGGTCCAGGGTGTGGTGGTCCAGGCCAAGGCGAGAACCCCTGCGAGCTCTTGGGAGAGCGCCGAACTACCAGCCTTGAGCGGGAAAATCACTGTGACTGTCTGGTCCTGACGGTCCTTGTAGACGTCGTCATCCATCCGCAGCTCGTGGTTGGACAGCGGTGTCTCGTCCTTCCAGCAGTACGGAAGGACGCGGTACCCGTTATACGTCAGTCCCTTTTCGTGGAGCTGTTTAAATGCCCACAACACGGACTCCATGTACTCAACATTGAGTGTTTTGTAGTCGTTTTCGAAGTCAACCCAGCGGGCCTGGCGGGTGACGTAGTTCTTCCATTCATCCGCGTACTTCATCACTGAGGAACGGCAAGCATCGTTGAACTTGTCGATGCCCATGGCCACGATCTGGGTTTTGTCAGTCATACCCAGTTGCTTCATGGCTTCGAGCTCAGCAGGCAAACCGTGGGTGTCCCAGCCGAAGCGTCGCTCCACCCGGCGGCCTCGCTGAGTCTGGTAGCGGCCCACGAGGTCTTTGGCGTAACCGGTCAAAAGGTGACCGTAGTGAGGCAGGCCGTTGGCGAAGGGCGGGCCGTCATAGAACACAAACTCGTTGGTTCCAGGAGCTTCCCCGTCCAGTTGTGCAGGGCGCTGATCGATACTCGCTTGGAAGGTGCCGTCTTGGTCCCAGTACTTGAGGATCCGCTCTTCGATGTGCGGGAACTTCACTGAGGTGGACACGCCTGAAGCGTCGGGGGAAGTGGTGGCCTTGGGATACTTTGGCATCTCTAACATCCTGGTATGAGCAACGTGACTGACAGGATGCAAGGACGAATTTGTTTCTCAGCACTTGGCCAAAAAACAGAACCGCGGTACCACCTCGCTTACCAAACGTGCGCCCCGGGGGAAGCGCGTTTGGCCGCTCATTATCTGCTGTAACGGGCTTACCCGTCCGGTTCTACTGACATCCACGCATAAAAGATGTTCTGGTGTGGTTGTGTTCTTCCGGAAGCTCACCGGTGATGGCCGGGTCAATGCATGTATTACTAGTCTAACAGCTAGCTAGGATTTGCGGATCACCTTGTGATTGGCGGCTTGTGCCACCGGCCGGATGGTGATCAGATCCAAGTTGACGTGGTGCGGCAAAGACACAGCGTGCTCAATAACTTCGGCAACGTCGTCCGCGGTCAGTGGCTTATCCACGCCGGCGTAGACTTTCGCGGCAGCACCGGCGTCACCCAAGCGGTTGAGCGAAAATTCCTCGGTCTGCACCATACCTGGCGCAACTTCAATCACGCGCACGTTGTGCTCGGCTTCTTCGAGGCGCAGCGCACCGGTCATGGCGTGCTCAGCGAATTTGGCGGCGTTGTATCCGCCGCCACCCTCATAGGCTGACTGCGCCGCAGTTGAGGTGAGGTTCAAAACGGTGCCCTCGCCGTTTTCACGCAGCATCGGCAAAAACGCACGTGTGAGCTTCATGGTGCCCACCACGTTGACTTGGAACATCCATTCCCAGTCTTCCGTTTTCGCGTTGGCAACACTGTCAACGCCGCGGGCACCGCCGGCGATGTTGACCAAAGTATCAATTCCTCCCGCTTCGGTGACCTGTGCCAGCAAAGCTGCAATTCCGGCGTCGTCAGTAATGTCCAGACTTACGGGAACGGCGCCGGTTTCAGTGGCCAGCGAAGCGAGACGTTCTGCGCGGCGCGCTACAGCGAAAACGCGCCATCCGGCAGCGGTGAGACGGCGGACTGTGGCCTCACCAATTCCCGTGCTTGCACCGGTTACTACTGCCGCTCTACCGCTTGCTGCCAAAGTCATGATGCAAGCCTAGCGCGCAAGAATTCACTCAAAACAATTGCATGGTTCACGTCTGGATTTTTTGCCCCATATAACAACGTCACGTGCTCACCGTTGCGGACATGCGCCAGGAGAAGGTCGACGGCGGCACTCTGCTCCGGAGCTTGACTCAACTCGTGCAAGTACTGGCTTTTGAAATCAGCGAAGCGATCCTGCATGTGAGCGAATTCCTTGCGTAGCAGTGGTGACGGCGCAATCTCCTTGAGCCAGAGATCGAGTTTGGCGCGTTCCTTACTCACGCCGCGGGGCCAAAGCCTGTCTACCAAAACCCGCGTTCCATCCTCATCCGCGGCGGGCTCGTAGACACGCTTAACCACCAGTTCTTGGCCCAAGTCACTCATGTTCGGATGCTACTGCAAATGGCGGCTACAGAACATGAAAGAATTGACCCATGGCTGAAGACACGCAGGGTACAGACACGCCCACCACCGCCCCTATCAATGTTCCAGACAAGCCCGCTTTGGAGGGTTTGGAGACCAAACTTTCTCAGCGTTGGCTGAGCGAAGGAACGTACAACTTCGACACCGAGACCACGCGCGAGCAGGTCTACTCGATTGACACTCCCCCGCCAACAGCATCAGGTTCACTCCACGTGGGCCACATGTTCTCTTACACTCAGACGGACGTGTTGGCTCGCTTCCAGCGAATGAACGGCAAAAACGTTTTCTACCCGATGGGTTGGGATGACAACGGTCTGCCTACTGAGCGCCGCGTGCAGAACTACTACGGTGTTCGTTGCGATCCTTCAGTGCCCTACAACGCCGACTACCGCCCGCCCGCGGTCGCTGCGAAGAACCAGCGCGACTTTGATGTGGTGTCCCGCCGAAACTTCATTGAACTGTGTGAAGAGCTCGCCGTTGAGGACGAGAAGATCTTCGAGAACTTGTTCCAGACTTTGGGGCTTTCCGTGGACTGGAAGCTCACTTACCGCACCATTGATGATGTCTCCCGTGCTGTGTCTCAGCGCGCTTTCTTGGCGAACCTAAGCACTGGCGACGCTTATATGGCTGAAGCCCCCACGTTGTGGGACGTGACGTTCCGCACCGCTGTGGCTCAAGCTGAGCTGGAAGACCGCGAAGTTGCTGGCGCTTACTACCGCTATCCGTTCTTCACCGAGGACGGCGAGAAGATCTTCATCGAGACCACTCGCCCGGAGCTCCTCGCGGCTTGTGCTGCATTGGTTGCCAACCCGGATGACGAGCGCTACAAACCGTTGTTCGGCAAAAAGGTCACCTCACCGATCTTCGGCGTAGAAGTAGAAGTATTGGCTCACCCGCTGGCCAAGGCGGACAAGGGTTCCGGCATAGCCATGGTGTGTACCTTCGGTGACCTGACCGACGTCACCTGGTGGCGCGAACTTCAGCTGCCCACACGCGCCATTATGGGCCGCGACGGCCGCATCATCGCCGAGGTTCCCGAATGGATCACTGAGCCTGCTGGACGCGAGGCTTATGCCTCAATTGCCGGTAAAACCGCGTTCTCAGCCAAGGAAGCTGTGGTTGAACTCTTAACCGCTGCGGACCTGCTGGACGGGGAACCGAAGAAGATTATGCACCCGGTGAACTTCTTCGAAAAGGGTGACAAGCCGCTCGAAGTGGTTACCTCGCGTCAGTGGTACATCCGCAATGGTGGCCGCGACGAGGACCGCCGCGAACGCCTCATTGGCCGTGGCGAGGAGATCGATTTCCACCCGGCCTTTATGCGTTCACGTTACGAAAACTGGATCTCCGGCCTCAACGGTGACTGGCTAGTTTCCCGCCAGCGCTTCTTTGGTGTTCCCGTTCCAGTTTGGTACCCGCTGGATGCTCAGGGTAACCCGAACTTCGATAGCCCCCTTGTCCCCAGCGACGAGATGCTTCCCGTGGATCCCGCTGCCGACGCAGCTCCCGGTTATACCGAAGATCAGCGCAACGCACCCGGTGGTTTTATTGGCGACGCAGACGTGTTGGACACTTGGGCAACGTCATCCCTGACACCGCAGATTGTGGGTGGCTGGAGCCGCGACGAAGAACTCTTCTCCAAGGTTTACCCCTTCGATCTGCGTCCTCAGGGCCACGACATCATCCGCACCTGGCTGTTCTCCTCCGCAGTGCGTGCCGATGCTTTGCAGGGCTCGGCTCCGTGGAGGCACGCCGCCATCTCCGGCTGGATCCTGGATCCAGACCGCAAGAAGATGTCCAAGTCCAAGGGCAACGTGGTGGTTCCTACGGACGTGCTCAACGAATACGGTTCTGACGCTGTCCGTTACTGGGCAGCCTCGGCCAAATTGGGGGCGGACACCGCTTACGAGATTGCACAGATGAAGATTGGCCGCCGCTTGGCGATCAAGCTCCTGAACGCTTCCAAGTTTGTGCTGAACCTGGGCGCCACCGAGAACTCCGTTTTGGGTAACGATCTCTCAGTAGTCACCAACCCCTTGGACCGCGCACTGCTCACCCAACTGGCCAACGTCACGGCGGCAGCCACGGCGGCCTTCGAGAAGTACGACTACGCCCGCGCTTTGCAATTGAGCGAATCGTTCTTCTGGCAGTTCACCGATGACTACGTTGAGCTCATCAAGGACCGCGCCTACGGTGCTGCAGGCGAAGCCGAACAAGCTTCAGTTTTGGCTGCCCTAGCCACCACCTTGGACACCTTGTTGCGACTCTTTGCTCCCTTCTTGCCCTTCGCCACCGAAGAGGTTTGGGGCTGGTGGCGCACCGGTTCCGTTCACCGCGCAGCATGGCCCACGGCCTTGCAGGGTGTTGACGGAGATCTGTCCATGCTTGCCACCGTGGGACTGGCGCTCAGCGGTGTCCGCAAGGCGAAGTCCGAGGCCAAGGTGAAGCAACGTACCGAGGTCCTCTCAGCGACGATCACGGCGCCGGAGCAGCTGGTCAAGCAACTCGAAGCAGGGCTGGTTGACCTCAAGGCCGCCAGCAACGCCCGGGAAATCATGCTCGTTGCAGGCGAGGGTGAACTGAGCGTCTCGGCTGTTGAATTGGCCCCGGCCGAGGAAGCCGCACAGAGCTAGGCACACTAGACAAAACCCCGCACCGTTAGTTCGGTGCGGGGTTTTTGTTGTGCTCAGCTTTATTTGATCAAGGCTTTTGGAGTAGTGTTCCAGCGGACGTCTTAGTCGAAGGACGGCATCTCGGTCCGGCTGCGCTTGATCTCAAAGAAGTACGGGAACTGCGCCAAGGTGACCGTAGCGTCCCAGATCTTGCCCGCCTCTTCACCCCGCGGAATACGGGTCAGCACGGGGCCAAAGAATGCAGTGCCGTTGAAAGACACCACCGGTGTTCCAACGTCCTGGCCCACAAGCGAAATGCCGGACTCATGGCTAGCCCGCAACGCATCGTCATACTCGTTGGAATCAGCAAAGCGTGCCAAGTCAGCCGGCAGTCCGGTGCTGGCCAGGGCCTTGCTAATCACGTCAGCGTGGTCTTTGTTGCCGTTGTTGTGAATTTCCGTGCCCATGGCATCGTAGAGCGGCTTGATGTACTCGGCGCCGTGCAATTCCTGAGCTGCGATGATGACACGAACTGGTCCCCATGCCTTGTCCATAAATGCGCGGTACTCTTCGTCCAAGTCGCGGCCGTCATTGAGCACAGCCAAGCTCATTACGTGCCAATTGGTGGTGATGTTGCGGACACTCTCCACTTCGCCGATCCACCGCGATGTCACCCAAGCAAAGGGGCAAACCGGGTCAAACCAAAAATCGGCAGTGTTGGATTCTGGAAGAGTCAAAACAGCTCCTGGGTTCAGTTCTTCACCACCAAAAAGCGGTGCGGGCACGACGGCGTTGACCTCCGTCGTCGTCAATCACAGCAAAAGATTACGCGGACTTATTCCGCCGTTTGGCCACCACATCATGGGCGATCAGCGTGGGCTGGGCCTTGTTCAGAACAACATCCTCGGTGACAACTGCTGTAGCGATGTCCTCACGGCTGGGGAGGTCAAACATCACCGGCAACAGCACTTCTTCCAAAATGGCGCGGAGACCACGAGCACCGGTCCCCCGCTCGAGTGCTTGATCAGCGATCGCGTCCAAGGCGGCGTCTTCAAATTCAAGTTCCACACCGTCCAGCAAGAACATTTTCTTATATTGCTTGATCAGTGCGTTCTTAGGCTCCGAGAGGATCTGGATCAGCGCTGTGCGGTCCAAGTTGGAGACGGTCGTGATCACGGGAAGCCGGCCAATAAACTCAGGGATCAGACCGAACTTGAGGAGGTCCTCGGGCATAACCTCCGCGTAGGAATCCACTTGGTCCCGTGCTTCATTGAGCGGGGCACCAAAGCCAATTCCCTTACGGCCCGAGCGCGAGCCAATGATCTCTTCCAGACCGGCGAAGGCGCCAGCCACAATAAAGAGCACGTTGGTGGTGTCGATCTGAATAAATTCTTGGTGCGGGTGCTTGCGCCCACCCTGCGGCGGAACCGAAGCAACGGTGCCCTCCAAGATCTTCAAAAGTGCCTGTTGAACACCTTCTCCTGAAACGTCACGGGTGATGGAAGGGTTCTCAGATTTACGCGAGATTTTGTCAATCTCATCGATGTAGATGATTCCCTGCTCAGCCTTTTTGACGTCATAGTCTGCGGCTTGGATCAGCTTGAGAAGAATGTTCTCAACGTCCTCGCCCACATAACCGGCCTCGGTGAGCGCCGTCGCATCGGCTACCGCGAACGGAACGTTCAAGCGGCGGGCAAGGGTTTGTGCAAGATAGGTCTTTCCACAACCGGTGGGGCCGATCAGCAAGATATTGGACTTGGCGATCTCAACGTCGTCGTGATGGCCCTCGGCCAAAGCGCCGCCCTTAGGAGCATGACCGGCCTGAATGCGCTTGTAATGGTTGTACACGGCGACGGCGAGTGAACGTTTGGCTGGTTCCTGACCAATAACGTATTCCTGCAGGAAGTCGAAAATCTCCCGCGGCTTAGGCAACTCGAAGTTTCCGAGGTCCGCTACTTCCGCGAGCTCCTCTTCGATGATCTCGTTGCACAATTCGATGCATTCGTCACAGATGTAAACACCAGGGCCAGCAATGAGCTTGCGCACTTGCTTCTGGCTTTTGCCACAAAAGGAACACTTCAGCAGATCCGTGCTTTCGCCGATCCGAGCCATAAATGAATCCCTTCGTGTACTACTGCTATTTACCGTCCACCTCGTAGACGACTATTTCTACTCTAAGACACCATGACGCGGGCGTCTGGTAAACAAACGCCGGTGGAGTCCAGATGAAGGACGCCACCGGCTTAAGTTTTTACAGTTCTTACTTGCTGATCGCCGTCGGCTTGATCTTCCGGGTCTCGAGAACCTGGTCAATCAGACCGTAATCGAGGGCTTCTGCCGCCGTCAGGATCTTGTCGCGCTCAATGTCATTGTTGACCTGCTCCGAAGTCCGGCCGGAGTGCAGGGCAAGAGTGTCCTCAAGCCAGGTGCGCATACGCATTACTTCGTTGGCCTGGATTTCCAGGTCAGAAGCCTGACCTCCCTGACCACCTGAGAGTGCCGGCTGGTGAATCAAAACGCGAGCGTTCGGCAGTGCCAGTCGCTTACCCGGAGTACCAGCTGCGAGCAGTACCGCTGCAGCCGATGCAGCCTGACCCAAGCACACCGTCTGAATTTCAGGGCGGATGTATTGCATGGTGTCGTAAATTGCCGTCATCGCGGTGAAAGAACCACCGGGCGAGTTGATGTACAAGGTGATGTCGCGGTCTGGGTCAGTGGACTCAAGGACCAAGAGCTGGGCCATGATGTCGTCTGCCGAAGCGTCGTCAACCTGAACACCGAGGAAGATGATGCGGTCCTCAAAGAGCTTGGTGTAAGGGTCTTGGCGCTTGAAGCCATAGGGTGTGCGCTCTTCGAACTGCGGCAATACATAGCGGCTCGTCGGCAAGTTGCCAGCGGACCATCCGAAGTTGTGGTTCATGTTCATTACTCCTGAATCTAAAAGTTTCGCTTCGGACGGTTACTTAGCAGCCGTACCGCCGCCACCGGATACCGTTCCAGCGCTTGCGGAGATCTTGTCGAAGAAGCCGTAAGCCAAGGCCTCTTCTGCTGTGAACCACTTGTCGCGGTCATTGTCCTTGAGGATGGTCTCCACGGTCTGGCCAGTCTGGTCTGCAGTGAGCTCGGCCATAACCTTCTTCATGTGCAAAATAAGTTCGGCCTGGATCTTAATGTCAGAGGCGGTACCGCCAATGCCGCCGGAAGGCTGGTGCATCAGGATACGAGCATTCGGTGTGGCGTAACGCTTGCCCTTGGTACCAGAGGACAGCAAGAACTGTCCCATGGAAGCGGCAAGACCTGTTGCCACTGTGACAACGTCATTCGGAATGAACTGCATGGTGTCGTAGATAGCCATACCGGCAGTCACTGATCCACCAGGCGAGTTGATGTAGAGGTAAATGTCCTTCTCAGGATCCTCAGCCGAGAGCAACAGCAATTGCGAGCAAATGGCGTTGGCGTTCTCGTCACGAACCTCTGAACCAAGCCAGATGATGCGCTCCTTGAGCAGGCGGTTGTAGATGTAGTTATCCTGGGCGGCCGGATCTACGCTGGCCATCCGGGGGCTGGATGCTTGCTGTGTCATGAGTGCTTACCTCTCGCTGGTGATGCTTTCATCACGAAAATTCACTACTTGGACACTAACTGTTTTGACCGCGCATTTGTTCGCCAAAAAGCCCCTGTTCGCTGACGGCGCACGATTGGCCAAACACAAAAGTGCCGCCCCAGATCAAAGGATCTGGGGCGGCACTTTAGACCTAGAAGGAACTAGCCTTCCACAGGACTACTAGAACTTGGCGGATGCAGGATCATCCGAGGCAACAGTCTCAGACTCTTCGCTGGCCTCATCAGTTGCCTCGGCTGCAGCAGCCTCAGCGGCGATCTCTTCACCGGAGCGTACAAAGTCGCTCAGGTCAACAGCGTTGCCTTCGGAGTCAGTAACCTCAGCCTTGCCCAAAACAACTGCAAGAGCCTTGCGACGGCGAACTTCAGCAACCATCATCGGAACCTGGCCGGACTGGTCGATCATCTGAGCGAACTGGTTCGGGTCCATGCCGTACTGGCTTGCAGTGCTCACGATGTAGTCGATGAGCTCGTTCTGGCTGACACCAACTTCTTCCTTGTCAGCAATGGCGTCAAGGATAACTTCGTTCTGGAAAGCACGCTCCGTGTTGGCCTTGACCTCTGCGCGGTGCTCTTCGGTGTCGTGCTCGGTGTCGCCGTGTGCGTTCTCAGAGGAGAAGTGGGACTCGAGCTGCTCTTCAACAACAGAAGCCGGAACCGGAACCTCAACCAGCTCAACGAGCTTGTCCAGGACCTTGTCGCGAGCCTCTACGCCCTGCTCAACAATCTTGGACTCAGCAGCCTGCTTGGCCAAGTCTTCGCGCAGTTCAGCGAGGGTGTCGAATTCGGAAGCCAGCTGAGCAAAGTCGTCATCAGCGGTGGGAAGCTCGCGCTCCTTGACAGTCTGGACTACAACCTTGACCTGAGCTGCTTCACCAGCGTGCTCGCCGCCTACCAAAGTGGTGTCGAAGATTGCGTCTTCGTCAGCGGACAGGCCGGTTACGGCCTCATCGAGGCCGTCCAGCATGGTGCCCGCACCGACCTGGTAGGAAAGGCCGGTTGCTGAGTCAACATCTTCGCCGTCGATGGTTGCGGTGATGTCGATGGTGAGGAAGTCCCCATCCTTAGCGGGACGGTCAACGGACTTCAGGGTACCGAAACGGCCGCGAAGTTCGTCCAAAGCGGTGTCGACGTCTGCGTCGGAAGACTCTGCTGCAGCTACATCAACTTTGATGCCTGCGTAGTCCGGGAGTTCGATTTCCGGGCGAACATCTACCTCTACGTGGAACTTCAAGACGCCATCGGTGGAGGTGGGGTCCGGAACTTCGGTGATTTCAACCTCAGGGCGGCTCAACGGACGGATTGCGGTTTCTTCGACAGCAGCCTGGTACCAGCCGTTGAGGCCGTCGTTGATAGCTGTCTCCAACACGTAGCCACGACCCACGCGCTGGTCAATCATTTTCGAGGGAACCTTGCCCTTACGGAAACCCGGCACCTGAATCTGGTTTGCAACAGTCTTGTAGGCCGCGTCAATGCTTGGCTTCAATTCCTCAAAAGGAACCTCAACGTCAAGCTTGACCCGAGTGGGCGTGAGGTTTTCGACAGCGCTCTTCACAGCGTAGAACTCCTGATTGGTTTCTGGGATAAGGTTCTGCGCCGCCGGACCGCAATCCGATACCGGCGGCAATAATGCCTCGCAGAGTCGGGGTGACAGGATTTGAACCTGCGACTTCCTGCTCCCAAAGCAGGCGCTCTAGCCAAGCTGAGCTACACCCCGTAAGTGCACAGGACAGTCTACGGGCAATTTGGCCGCAAATGCACATCTGTGTTCTACGAGCATCAACTTTACACGGTAAAGCAGCTTGCTTTGACCCATCCATTGCGTCCCAGCGAGAGCGCTACAACGCCGCTTCGAATGAAGTCAGCGGAAATACCGGAGGATTTCAGCGGCTGCGTAACAGCCACACCATCAGAGTGGATTTGCGCGGGAATCTGAGACGTTGCTATGCTCAGGGGGTTGCCGCGAGCCAGGCTCTGGCGCTCGGGGACGTAGCTTAATGGTAAAGCCTCAGTCTTCCAAACTGATTACGCGGGTTCGATTCCCGTCGTCCCCTCTTTTGCCTTATCGAATCGTTGAGATAATGCAGTATTGAGGAATTTGAATCACTTGCTCAATAGTCATTCCGGTTTATCCGGGATGACTATTTTCGTTTTTCGGCTCGTCTGCGCACGATCCTCCGCCCTTGGTTTCAGCTGGCACAAGTTTGAGCTGGCACACGTTTCAGCGGGCAAAAGGGTTTACGCCCCGTAGTCAGCGGCGTAGCTTGAGGATTGCAAACTCATTGGATTCTGTGGCCCGGGGGTCGCCATGTCTTCGCTTGGAAAACTTACTCGCACACTCACCACCCTTGGCACAGCTATGCTCTTGAGCGCAGGGTTCATAGCCGGCCCTGCCATGATCAGCACCGCAGAGGCCGCATCAGCCGGACCAGCCGCCATTGCCGCCGTCTACGCCAAGCCGGGTGTTGCCAGCAGACTCGGCGCCTCGAAGGCCCCCACCGCATGTAACTTGGTGAACTCCGGCTGCTATCGTTCCTTCACCATGGGGATCATCATCTGGAGCTCCAGCACCGGTGCGCAAATAGTGCACAGAGGAGCCATCCATACTCGTTGGGTGGCAGAGGGCTCAGAACACGGTACTTTGGGCTACCCCACCACCGCTGAATACTGCGGCCAGCGGAATTCAGGCTGCTATCAAAAATTTGCCAAAGGAAGCCTGTATTGGAGCGCCGCGTCTGGGGCAGTCCCCGTCCATGGCGCCATGTTGACACGCTATGCCTCCCTCAAGCTACACAACGGCTTTCTCGCTTACCCCGTTGCCACACAGAACTGTCGCTTGGTTCGCGGCGGGTGCAAGCAACAATTTCAAGGCGGTGTGATCTGGTGGCAGTCCGGGACCGGCGCGTGGAGCACTCATGGTGGTGCGATCCAGACAGCCTGGATCAACCAAGGCGGCGAGAAGGGCCGCCTTGGTTACCCCAAGACCAACGAGAACTGCACCAACGGCTACTGCAAACAGAGTTTTGAAGGCGGATACGTCGACTGGACTGCAAAGGCTGGGGCGCGCACGCATTTCAATGCCGCTGCTGCCCCCAGCGTGCCTGTGATCAACAAACGCCGTCCGCTCTCCCCCATCACTTATGGGCCGGCAGCCACTATCAACGTCTACGGTGCCACGATGGAGCGCACTGCTGGTTTAGCTATGCAGCGACTCATTGCTGCCGCCCGTGCCGCTGGTGCTGGAATGACAGCGGTTAGTGGTTACCGCAGCTACGCCACGCAGAAATCGCTCTACTACAACTATGTGGGCATGTACGGTCAGGCACAGGCTGACCTGATTTCAGCCCGGCCTGGTTATAGCGAACACCAAACCGGGCTGGTCCTAGACATCGGCGATTCGAGCGGCCAGTGTGGGCTGTTGCCGTGTTTTGAAAACACCCGTTCCGGTGCTTGGGCAAAGGCCAATGCGTGGCGGTACGGCTTTATTGTTCGCTACCCCAACGGCTATACCAACATCACCGGATATTCCTACGAACCATGGCATTTGCGATACGTAGGCACGCCATTGTCTACGGATATGCACATCCGCAAGATTCCCACACTTGAACAACGTTTCAGCTTGCCAGCAGCTCCCAGGTACTAAAACTAGTGCTGGCAGCTAGGGCACCAGTAGAGTTTCCGGGCGGCCGCTTCAGTGAGTGCCACAGCTGTGCCGCACTTTCTGCACGGTAACCCGATGCGTTTATAGACAAAGTGGGAGTCTTCTGGCGCGGCAAGGCCGTCAACCGCCAGCAACTCAGGTGACCAAAAGTCCGGTGGTGTGGTGATAATCCGCCCGTCCTTGACGCCGTCGGACATTAACCGTGTGGCATCTGCCCACAGCGCCGAGGCGGCGCTTTCACTCACCTCGGTACCTGGCACAAACGGATTAATACCGGCCCGGAACAACAGCTCTGCCCGGTAAATGTTGCCGATACCCGCGACCACACTTTGGTCCATTAACAACTGTCCGACGGCGGTACGTCGCCGCCGGAGACCGCCCACAAACCGCTGTTCGTCACCAGTTTGACCATGCAGCCCCGTTTGGCTGTGCAAGGGATCTGGCCCCAGCTTGGCCCGGCGCTCCGAGGCTTCCGGTTCAGTAATAACATCACAACGGCTGGCACCGCGCAGATCCGCCCAGCCGTGCTCAGAGACTAACCGGACACGAATAGCACCCCGCGGTTCTGGTGGCCCCTTATAAGGAGCACTGGACGTGTCCTCAAAAGATTCGCTCTCACCGATTTTCCGCGGCGCACCGATACTTGAAGCACCACTGAAAGTGGCGTCACCACCAAACTCCCAAGCACCGTAAAGTCCCAAGTGCACGTGCAAAACCAGCTGGTTCTCGAAGCCCAAAAAGAGTTGTTTGCCGTGCGCTTGAGCGTCCACTAGACGCTGGCCGTCAAGGAGTCGCGCGCCGTCCTTGAACCTGCCCTGCGGGCTGGAGGCGGCTAGCTGCTCACCTGCAAAAACGTCTGCAAACTGAATGGCCAAGCGTCGGACTGAATGCCCTTCAGGCACTAAGCGATGACCTCGCCAGTGGTCTCATACTGGGCAATCTTGCCGATTCGGCGCATGTGGCGTTCGTCGTGGCTGAACGGTTCTACCAAAAACGCTTCAATCAGTTGAGTAGCTTCCTCAACAGTGTGCTGACGCCCACCAACCGCAATAACGTTTGCGTCATTGTGCTCGCGAGCCAGACGTGCCGTGTCCAGATTCCAAGCCAGCGCTGCACGGATTCCCTTGACCTTGTTTGCGGCGATTTGTTCGCCATTACCGGATCCGCCCAAAACAATTCCGAGGGCGTGGACTCCGGCGCTTTGATCAGCAACCACTGCGAGCGCAGCGTTGATGCAGAAGGCCGGGTAGTCATCCAATGCGTCATATTCGGTGGGTCCGTGGTCAACCACTTCGTAGCCTTTGGCACTGAGGTGGCTCATGAGGTGGGCGCTAAGCTCCATCCCTGCGTGGTCAGTGGCAATGTGTACGCGGGGTGTGGTGGCAGTTGAAGTCACGGAACAATCCATTCGTTGAAGCCTGTGGTGTTGGTCTATAGCCTACTAGCGCCAAGCATTCAGATGCGCGGCGAGGGATTCTGCGTCCTCTGGTGTTTTGGTGCCGAGGACAGCGCTGCGTCCATCTGTGAAGTTCAGCATCACTCCAGCTCCGCTGCTGACCAGGATGGAGCGGCTGTTGTGGTGTAAGCGCGGCCCCCACCCGCCGTGATTGTTGGCATCCAGTGTTGTAGCCGTGGCCGAGTCGAGATGGCCGGCTTGGCTTTTGAGAAACGGCAGCACCCCGGCAATACGAATCTGCAGACGATCCTGATCCGCATAAATGCGGTAGAACAAACAGGCCGCAATCACTAGCGCTACCACGACCAGTAGCCCCGAAAGCCAGGGAACCAGCGGGACAAGCAGGGCTGCTGGCATCAAAAAACCAATCCCCAGCATCACAAAGATTGAGCTGCGCGCATGAACCCAAGATGACCATTGGTCATCTTCTGCTTCTGGATTCGCTTCCAAAAGGAGTTCACGTTCCAGTGCGCGGTCATCCGCTGGGCTCCATTTCTCGTCCGGTTTGTAGAGCATGCCCATCACCAGCGCGAGGGTCACGGCGGCTCCACTACCGAGCAGCAGCACCATGGTGTCAACGTGGGAGTTGCGGGCATCTGCCACATTGAGCTGGCCTACCAGTCCGGCGGCAAAAACTGTCACCAGGAAGAGGTCAGCAGCAATCCCTAGGGCCATCAGTATTCGTCTCATGACCACTGGTCTGGCTAGCGAGACGGTCTGCAAAAGCAGTGCCACCCCCACTAGAAGGATCGTGCCAACAGCCACCAGCATGTATGTTCCAAAGGGCACAAAAGCACGCGCGCCAGCACCGTCCCACATGATGGCTACGGGTGAGGGCAGCCTCGAGGAAAGGCTCGAGGTCGCAATAACAAACGCCGCACTCAACACCACCGGAAACCCGATGGCAAAACGCAGTGCACGGTGATCCCAGCGGGGTGCGCTGTTGATGCTTGGAGAGCTCATATGTCCACGTTATTCCAGCCGGGCTTGCTTGGCGCCCGATCAATGAAAGAATGATTTCATAGTGCCGCAGATCACTTGACTACGGCCCCACTCCCACTATTGGAGGAAGCCTTAATGCCAGGAATGAATCTGACCCGCGAGGAAGCCCGCGAGCGCGCCGAGCTACTGAACGTGGAGCAGTACAACGTCACGCTCGATTTGAGCCGCGGCGACCGTGTTTTCGGTTCCACCACGGTGGTTCGGTTCAAAGCAGTGGCTGGTTCGTCGTCGTTCATTGATGCGGTGACCGATTCCGTTGCCTCGGTAACGTTGAACGGCCGCGAGCTGGACCCGTCGGTGGTTTCCGATGGTGTGCGGATTGCTTTGCCTGATTTGGCTGCCGAGAATGAACTGACCATTGTGGCTGAGGCTCCGTATATGAACACCGGTGAGGGCCTGCACCGCTTTGTGGACCCCGTGGACTCAGAGGTATACCTCTACACACAATTTGAAGTCCCGGACTCTCGCCGCATGTTCGCCGTGTTTGAACAGCCCGATCTCAAAGCATCTTTCCAGTTCACCGTTACGGCGCCTTCCTACTGGAATGTCATCTCCAACTCCCCCACTCCAGAGCCAGTAGGCGCCGAGGCACGGGCCGACGGCGTTGCTTACTCAACGTGGGAGTTCGCACCTACCCGGCGTATTTCCTCATACATCACGGCGTTGATTGCCGGTCCATATGAGGGTGTTCACAGCGAAGTCACCAGCGCGGACGGCCGCACCGTTCCCTTGGGCGTGTTCGCCCGCAAGTCACTCATGCAGTACCTCGACGCCGAAAACATTTTTACGTTGACCCGCCAAGGCTTCGAATTCTACGAAAAGCAGTTCGGCACCCCGTACCCCTTCGAGAAATACGACCAGCTTTTTGTTCCGGAATTTAATGCTGGAGCCATGGAAAACGCTGGTGCCGTGACCATTCTTGAGGGCTACGTATTCCGCGGAAAAGTTACTGGTGCTCAGGTGGAACGCCGCGCCATTACCGTCCTGCACGAACTTGCACACATGTGGTTTGGCGATCTGGTCACCATGCGTTGGTGGAACGATCTGTGGCTCAACGAATCCTTTGCCGAGTACATGTCCCACTTGGCTGCTGTGGAGAATACAGAGTTTGAAGGCGCGTGGACTACTTTCGCTTCCGTGGAGAAGTCTTGGGCCTACCGCCAGGACCAGTTGCCCACAACGCACCCGATTTTCGCTGACATCAACGACTTGCAGGACGTTGAAGTGAACTTCGATGGCATCACCTACGCTAAGGGCGCATCAGTGCTTCGCCAGTTGGTTGCGTGGGTTGGACCGGAAGAGTTTATGTCTGGTGTGCGCGAGTATTTCCGCAAACACTCGTGGAAGAACACTGAACTCAGCGATCTGATGACCGAGTTAGAAATTTCTAGCGGCCGCGACCTGGATTCTTGGGGCAAACTCTGGCTTGAAACCGCTGGTGTTAACACACTCACACCTGAAATCACCGTTGACGCTGATGGCACCATCACCGCCTTTGACATTGTGCAGAGCGCGACGGCGGATCAGCCAACCATCCGGCCGCACCGTTTGGCAGTGGGCGGCTACTCCCTTGATGCCAAGGGCAAGCTGCGTTCGGTGAGCCGGGTGGAGCTGGACGTTGACGGCGAGCGCACGTCCGTCACCGAGCTGATCGGTACCAAGCGTGCCGAACTGATTCTGCTCAATGACGGCGACCTCGCCTACGCGAAGGTTCGCTTAGATCCTGAATCATTGACAGTGGCTAAGGCACATCTAAAGGACTTTGCTGATCCGTTGCCGCGCACCCTGGTATGGGCCTCGGCTTGGGATGCAGCCCGCGACGGCGAAACACCAGCACGTGAGTATGTTGACCTGATCTTGGCCAACATCGCCCACGAGTCTGATTCCTCAGTAGTTATGGTTCAGTTGCGGCAGCTTGTGACCACCTTGACCTTCTACGTTGCTGCCGAGCACCGGGCTGCAACCAAGGACAAGGCGGCGGGGGCGCTTTGGGATCTGGCACGGGCGGCTAAGGCTGGTTCGGATCACCAATTCCAGTTCGTCAAGAACTTCGCGCTACTGGCCAGCAACAGCACTCACTTGGATACTGTTGCAGCGCTCCTTGAAGGCACGGAGTCTCTGGAGGGCCTAGACATTGAGCAGGACCTGCGGTGGGAACTGCTGACCTCTTTGGTGGTTGGCGGGCGCTTAGGCGAAGCGGACATTGCCGAAGAGCTCACACGAGACAACACGGCAAGCGGCCAGAATGCTGCAGCTTTGGCCACGGCGGCTATCCCCACAGCCGAGGCCAAGGCCAAGGCGTGGAACTCAATTGTTGTTACTGGCGAGCTTTCCAACGCCTTCCAGGCCTCAGCGGTCAGCGGCTTCACTCGGGTACCAGACGTTGCTTTACTTGAGCCGTTTGCCGGCAAGTACTTTGCCTCGATCGAGGGAATCGTGAAGAACCGCACACTGGCTCTGGCACAGCAAATTGTGGTGGGCCTTTATCCCGCACAGCTGACCACTCAGGAAACCGTGGACGCGTCAGATGCTTTTATCGCTGGCCTCAGCGCTGATCAGGCACCGTTGCGTCGCATGATGCTTGAGAACCGCGACGGCGTTGCCCGAGCTTTGCGAGCCCGCGCGGCTGACGTCTAGGCCGCCTGACGGCTGACTTATCAGGAGCCGCTGGCCACTGGAATCTTCCGGCGACCAACGGCTCTTAGCGTCTGGCTCTTGGCATCTGGTGATAGTTCTAGACTGTCCCCATGAGTCTTGATCAGCACTACTATGCGGCAACCGTAACTTGGACTGGTAATCGTGGAACGGGAACCTCCTCCTACCGCGACTACGGGCGGGATCATGACATTGAATTCGCGGGGCTTCCCACTCTCAAGGGATCGGCCGATCCCACGTTCCGGGGCGATCCTCACCGTTATAACCCGGAGCAGCTCTTGCTCGCGGCACTGGCTCAATGCCACATGCTCTCCTACTTGCATGTTGCGGCTCAGAATGGTGTGGTGGTCACCGCTTATAGCGACCGCGCTGAAGGCGTCATGCGATTGAACCGTGATGGCAGTGGCGAGTTCACCTCAGTAACCCTTCATCCGCAGGTAAGCGTTGCTGACCCGGCCCACGCGGAAATAGCGCAGTCTTTGCATACGCGGGCCAATCAGTTGTGTTTTATTGCCCGCAGTGTAAATTTCCCCGTACATCACGAGCCCACCACTGACGTAGCTTCGGCTCCCGTCCAGGGCTAGGACTGGTCTCCAATTATCAGGATGTGCCTGGGCGAACGCCACGGCGCTAGGGTTGATATTGGACGGGTTCTCCCCGCCCGGCGAACACAAGACTGAAGACAAACTTGAGGAGTTGCTGCCCGGAATGCATTCCGTACTCAAAGCCGAACAAATGACCGCTCTCGGTGCCGCATCCGCTGATTTTGTGGGTGCAGTGATTGCGATCGTTGCTGGACTTCTGGTGTGGGCGATAGCAAGATTTTTGATCGCACGCATTACCAAACGGGCGGCCAACGGCACGGAGTTCTTCAAGAAGCGGCATTTTCGCTGGGCAGCTCCGGCGCTACGTGCGCTTGACCACGAGCGTCGGGTTCAACGAGCAGAGACCATTGGATCGTTGCTCAGCAGCGTTGTTGGCGTTCTTATCTCGATCATTGTGATCATCTACGTTTTGCAATCCCTAGGTGTAAACATTGCTCCCCTACTCACCAGCGTCGGCATTTTGGGTGTGGCAATTGGTTTTGGTGCCCAGCAGTTGATCCGAGACTTCCTCGCCGGAATTTTTATCACCATTGAGGACCAATACGGCATTGGGGACCTTATCGAGACCAGTGAAGTAGTGGGAACTGTTGAAGCGGTGGGTCTCCGCATCACACGCGTTCGTGGCGAAGACGGTGCTGTCTGGTATCTGCGCAACGGCGAAATCCTCCGAGTGGGTAACCGTTCGCAAGGAACCTACTCCCCGGTGATTGAAGCCACAGATAACCAACCCCATGAAGGACAGAAGGCCAGCGAATGAGCCAGCAATTGCCAATCCAACCTCAAGGAACCCCTGCACGGCCGAACCTGATGCAAAACGATCCGTTCAGCAAGCCTGGGTACACCGACAGCTTCTACGATGCCGTTGGCGGGCACCCCACCTTTGTGAAGTTGATCGACGTTTTTTACGACGGCGTGGCCGATGACGAGCTGTTGCGACCCATGTATCCGGAGGAAGATCTAGCTCCCGCCAAGCGCCGCTTTTTGATGTTCTTGGAACAATACTGGGGCGGGCCCACAACGTACGGCGAGGAACGTGGCCACCCCCGATTGCGTATGCGGCATATGCCCTTTGAGGTCACGCCCGAGGCGAAAGACCGATGGCTCAAGCACATGCACCATGCCATTGATTCTTTAGAGCTTTCGCCACTGCACGATGCAACCCTGAGGGATTATATGGACCGTGCTGCGTTGTCCATGGTTAATGCTGCAGCGCCGCGCACCAACACGTGACCCTGAGGGCTGCTCAGTCGCTGCCACCTGCCAGAGCTGAGCATGCTCAACTCTGTGCCGGGTACCAAGAAGCCCAGCGAGAAAGCGGCGAACGCAGCGCCGAGCGGTAGCTCACTCGTTTCCGAGAGTGGCCGGCTCCACACTGTGGCGCGGGCATTGTTCACGATTAGCGCCCCAGGCTGATCGGGGATGATCTCGGCAACCTCTTTCATGCCCGCCATAGCCAGGGCTTTGACGTCCTCAGACATTACGGCGCCCTGGGGCGTCCACGGACCGCGAGGTGCTGACACGCCAGCCCACGACGCAGCGGCTGTGACAACGGGAAGCGGCAATTCGACGTCGTTCTCCCCCAGCCGCGCCAAACGGTCCAGGACAGCCGAGATCGGTACGGTGATGTCCACTTGGGCATCAGAGGTGAGCGCCATCGTGCGTAAACCCAAAATAGTCGGGGTACCTTCTCCCAACAGCGTGGGTTTCAACACGCATACGTAGCAGGCCAAAACCCGTCCTTGAGCGAAGAGACGTACAGCACCGTCATCTACGGCTCGGGCGCGGGCCATGTAAGTCTGCAGGTCCCGAAGGTCGCCAGCATCGCTAAAAATCAAGGATTCGGATGGCAATTTCTCGTCGATTGGCACTATAGGACTCTAGCCGAGTACAGCAGCCAGACGCGAAGTAGGCCGTAACCAGCGTTCGAGGAACCAGAGGTTTACGGGCAGACACGAACTTTTGGGTAATCAGGCACTTTCGCGTCATTAGCCGCGGCGGCGCCGGAACGGTACCGGCTCCCCGGACCAAACACCCAGAGCGTGGCGTTGGGCCGGCGTCAAGCGCACCGGCCGGCCGGATTCGCGATTGACCAAAACCATCGACGAACTCGCCAAAGCATAAGTCTTCGACCCATCAGCCTCAGCCACTGAGTAGCCGAATTCAAAACTCGATCCACCCATAGCTGTCACCCAAATATTCACAAAGATTGGCTCGGTGCGAAAGTGCAACGGCAACAGATATTCGATCTCGTGTCGGCCAACAAGCGTGAAGTTCTCCACTCCCACTAAGTCGTCAAAGGTGTCCTCTTCGGCGGCGCCATTACCGGCTGCCTGCCCCAGCGTTTGATGGATGAGCTGAACGCGTGCATCCTCCAAATAGGAGAGGTACGTAACGTTGTTTACGTGCCCATACGAATCAATGTCGCCAAACCGAATTTGGATGGGGAAGCTGAGACCTTGGTGTACTTGATCAGTCATCCATCCATTTTGGCAGTTCGCCGGGCGCTATTTGAGCGGGTTGAACACTGCCGTCTAAAGTCGTTACATGACCGAGCCCATCTCAGCACCACATTCCTCCGCCGCGGACAGTCAAGAACAGCAAACCGAGAAACTGTTGGACTTGCTTTCTCTACGGGGCTTAGAAGGAGCCCGCACGGATGAAGACATCTTTGTTGGGGACACCTACGAGCAGCCACGTGGCCGTGTTTTCGGCGGTCAAGTCCTAGCTCAATCCATTGCTGCTGCCAATGCCACAGTGGACCCTGAACGGCTGGTTCACTCGATGCACGGCTACTTCTTGCGTCCGGGCAACGCTGACCAGCCCATCACCTTTGGCGTTCAGCGTTTGCGCGATGGGCGGTCATTTTCGGCCCGACGTGTGCATGCGTACCAAGAGGGGGTGCCCATTCTCTCCATGATCGCCTCCTTCCAGGTCGAGGACGAGGGTGTGGAGCACCAGTCACAGATGCCTGACGGTGTGCCGGACCCGGAGTCTTTGCCCACGACGGCCGAACTGCTCAGTAAGTTCGATCACCCGGTGGCTCAGCAGTGGTCCTTCGGGCGCCCCTTCGACATTCGCCACGTGGACACACCTCTGTACCTCTCGGGTGGAACTGAGGCTGTGGCCACCAACGCCGTATGGATGAAGACCTTTGGCCCCATGCCAGAGGACCCTGCCCTGCACCAAGCTGCACTGGCCTACGCGAGCGACTACACCCTTCTAGAGCCGATTTTGCGCGCCCATAACCTCAGCTGGATTACGCCAGGAATGAGTGTGGCCAGCTTGGATCACGCCATGTGGTGGCACCGCCCGGTCAAGGTCGACGAATGGTTGTTGTATGTTCAAGAGTCGCCCAGCGCTCAGGGTGCTCGCGGCCTGGCCACCGGAAAAATCTATTCGAGAGACGGTATTCATGTGGCCTCAGTAGCCCAAGAAGGAATGCTGCGTATCCCCGGCCAAGGTGCTAAGGGCTAAGTCAGGCAAAAGAAAAGAGTTCGACGGCGGCACCCTCTTTGGGTGCCGCCGTCGAACTCTTTGATTCGCTTCCCTGGACGGCGTGTCCAGGGCGGCGTTGAGGATCTAGTCGCGAGTCAAGCGACGGTGGGTCACGCGATGCGGACGGGCAGCATCGGCACCCAAACGCTCCACCTTGTTCTCTTCGTAAGACTCGAAGTTACCCTCGAACCAGTACCAGTTGGCCGGGTTCTCTTCAGTGCCTTCGTAAGCCAAGATATGGGTTGCTACTCGGTCCAAGAACCAGCGATCGTGGCTGACCACCACTGCACAGCCGGGAAATTCAAGCAATGCGTTTTCAAGGCTGCTTAGGGTTTCCACGTCGAGGTCGTTAGTGGGCTCATCGAGGAGCAACAAGTTGCCACCCTGTTTGAGTGTCAAAGCCAGATTCAGACGGTTGCGCTCACCACCGGAGAGAACACCTGCCTTCTTCTGCTGGTCCGGGCCCTTGAAGCCGAAGGCGGCCACGTAAGCGCGAGATGGCATTTCTACATTGCCCACCTGGATGAAGTCCAGGCCATCGGATACAACCTCGAACAGTGTTTTGTTCGGGTCAATGCCGCCACGGCTCTGGTCAGCATAAGAAATCTTGACAGAATCACCGATCTTCAGCTCGCCGCCGTCGAGGGGTTCAAGTCCCACGATGGTTTTGAACAGCGTGGACTTACCAACACCGTTGGGGCCAATAACACCAACAATGCCGTTGCGCGGAAGCGTAAAGCTCAAACCGTCAATGAGCGTCCGGTCATCGAAGCCCTTTTGCAGGTTCTTTGCTTCGAGCACCAGGCTGCCCAGGCGCGGTCCCGGCGGGATCTGGATCTCTTCGAAGTCCAGCTTGCGGGTACGGTCTGCCTCTGCAGCCATTTCCTCGTAACGTGCCAGACGTGCCTTGGACTTGGTTTGGCGTCCCTTGGCGTTGGAACGAACCCAGTCGAGTTCGTCGGCCAAGCGGCGTGCCAGCTTGGCATCCTTTTTGCCTTGAACTTCCAAACGAGCGCGCTTCTTCTCCAAGTAGGTGGAGTAGTTGCCCTCGTAGGGGTACAGACGGCCGCGGTCCACTTCACAAATCCACTCAGCAACGTGATCAAGGAAGTAGCGATCGTGAGTGACTGCCAATACGGCGCCCGCGTAGCTGCTCAGGTGCTGCTCGAGCCACAGCACCGACTCGGCATCCAAGTGGTTAGTAGGCTCATCGAGAAGCAACAGGTCCGGCTTCTGCAACAAAAGCTTGCACAGCGCCACACGGCGGCGCTCACCACCGGAAAGGACTGTCACGTCAGCGTCTCCGGGCGGGCAACGCAGAGCATCCATGGCCTGCTCGAGCTGGGAATCGAGGTCCCATGCGTCGGCGGCGTCAATGGCCTCTTGAAGCTTGCCCATCTCGTCCAGCAGAGCATCGTAGTCTGCGTCCGGGTTGGCCATTTCCTCGGAGATCTCGTTGAAGCGCTGGATCTTTCCGTAGATCTCCCCAACGCCTTCCTGGACGTTACCCAGAACGGTCTTCTCTTCGTTCAGCGGCGGTTCCTGCAAGAGGATTCCCACTGAGTAACCGGGGCTGAGCCGGGCCTCTCCGTTGGAAGGAGTGTCCAAGCCGGCCATGATCTTGAGGATGGTCGACTTACCGGCGCCATTAGGCCCAACAACACCGATTTTGGCACCGGGGAAGAAGGACATGTTTACGTCGTCGAGGATTACCTTTTCGCCAACGGCCTTACGGGCCTTGGTCATCGTGTAAATAAATTCCGCCATGGGTACAAATCTAGTGCGTGGCCGGGTGGTTCTCATATTCGGGGCCATATTGAACCCGCGGAATTTACCGAACGGTGGTGGCGTCTAGTGTTGGTCTCCCAGGAAGCACTTGCCGTTGGTTAGCGCCTTGACCACGCTGGTGGTCACCGTCTTGTCCCGAACTTGGACGTACACGCACTGGGAATCGGCTCGGACGGCCGCCGTGAGCGCGTCCGCCGCCAACCCCGTTGGCGTTGTGCTTTGTGAGATCTCTACCGCCGAGGTTGCAATGCCCTGCGCCACAATGGCACTTCGCAAGGCGACAGTGGTGGCTGTGGAATCGGCTTCAGTGGAAGTTATGCCAGCCTTCTGAAGCTTGGTCAACATTGCACTGACGGCTGGCGAATACGTTGTCGCAGTTTTTGGTGAAGCTGAGTTGGGCTGCTGCGCTTTCGCTTGGCCAGAACTTTGGGGACCCGCTATGGCACGGTTTGTGGCGTCCATGCCCGAGTCATCGTTGGACGGAGCCGAGGGAAACACGGAACAGCCAGCCAAGACAACCGCGGCCGCGACGGCTGTGGCTGAGGTACCGATGACCCTCAGCCTGCCCGTGAGGTTCATGGCTGAGCCCACCCTGTGCGGCCGCGAACGTGTGTTCATAATGCTGACATTCTGCCATGCTCCCTCGACTCCACGAGGACTTGCGCTGCCTTCTAATCCCCTTGCGGATCCCGCGAGGTATCCCGGTTGGCTCGGAGATTTGCTACCGGCTGCCTTCCTCTCACGCGCCAGCCATAGCAAGAGTCCTCTTATTCGCTTTGGTGGGAACGGCGTCGTTCTCTGAAGAAGGTTCTGTCCCGTCACCGGACGGATCTGTGCCCCCATCGGTGTCTTCAGGCAACTGCTCATCAAGCAGTTCTCCCCCGTCCCCAACGGTCCCCACGCCTTCAACGTGAACAGGTGCCATACCACCAACCCCTTCAGCCGAAGCAGGCGTAGCACTGCTGTTGCGGACATAGTTTGCAGTGCCCCATGCGAGGTCGTGCCCAATGGCGTCGGCATCAATTTCGGCCTGGTGGTAGAGCTTGCCTTCATGTTCCCACTGCCGGAGTTTGAGTTTGCCGACGACCAGGACGCGGTGGCCCTTTTTGACGCTGCACACCACGTTGCCTGCCAAGTGGCGGTAGGCAGAGATGGTGTACCAATTTGTTGGACCATCCACCCAGACACTGTTTTCCTTGTGGAAGCGCCGCTCCGTGGTGGCAATCCGGAAATTGACCGTTGGTGTGCCACCGGTAGTGGTTCCGGAACGGGGTTCTGTGGCTACAAAGCCGCGGACTGTAATGGTGTCACTCATGAATATCTCTCCTCGTTAGTTGCGCCGAAGTTGGCTCTTCCAGACTGTGGCCAATTCCGTTGGTGCGGGAGAGAAAAGTGACGCTATGTGGACAACTCGCCCAAATTCGTGGGTGTGGAGGAAAAGTGAGAGCGCAGTTGGAAGCCTGCTCGCTGTTAGGATTAATGGCGCTGCCCCAGTAGCTCAGAGGATAGAGCAGCGGCCTTCTAATCCGACGGTCGGGGGTTCGATTCCCTCCTGGGGCACCATGTGATGTAGCGGGACATAGTTCATATATGTCCCGCTCCATCATTCACAGAGAGAAACCCCTGGCTCCGGCCGGGGGTTTTTCTCTTTCACCGCACTGGTTCCCGGGTAGGTTTCCGGTGCACTGGTCTTCCGCGCGTGTGCACCACAGCTCAGTTTTCAGCGTTGACGCCTGCCCATCTAGCCAAAATTGCCCTACTTTCCGGGGGCTGCAGTCTGAGTCCATCGCCAAAGTTGAGCCACCGTGTACGCCGTCCGCACTGGTTTCCGAGTAGGTATCCGGGACGCTGGTTTCCGCGTCCAGTATCTGGGCCACCAAGGCGGCGGTTGCTTGCGAGGATCAACGACAACCGCAATAGCCGGGCGGTTGGGTGAAGCGTGAGTTATTTCGAGACAGGCTGAGGCGAAACCGTTTGAGGTTTGCCAAAGAGGTTCTTGGTGCGCGGGTCAATAAAGATCAAATACAACGCAAAGAGCAGTGCGATAACTGCCGCCGCGTTCCGGGCCAAGGCCAGAGCCAATCCCAAGTCTTCGGTCTGCAAGTACGGGAAAACGTCCAACTGATCCGAGATGGCGTAAACCATAAAAAACGAGACCATAAAGTACAGCGCTTTGACCTGCCAGTCTTGCCGAATGCCCGTGACTGCGAATAGCGGAATCAGCCAGACGACATACCAGGACTGAATCATCGGTGACAAAACCACCACTGCAGCGAACGCCAAGGTCAGGCGGCGCATGAGGCGATCGTGGTCGCCCTTGAAAATCTGCCAACCGATAATGCCCATGGCCACGACTTTGCCAAAGGTGTAAACCCATCCGGCCATGGCCCAACCATCGAGTTTAAAGACGTTGAAGATGGAAGCGACGATGAGGCCCAGCAGACCAATTGGCGCGTACCAAATCCACACACTGCCCGGAGCGCTCAGTCCGTTGATCCAGCCAAAGCCGAATCCGTTGACCTTGCCCATGGCCCACAAAAGTGCCAAGGAGATCCCGGCAGTGAGGAACCAGTACCAAAACTTTCTAGGCCACGAAGCATTCTTCCCGGCCCACAAAAGTCCTAGGAACGGCAAGAAAATAACGGTTATCGGTTTGACCGAGATGGACAGCGTGACTAGCACAATGCCGCGAATGGCGCGCTTGGTGGCGCAGTAGTACAAACCAGCAAGTGCCAGACCTACCATCAGCGCATCGTTGTGAGCGCTGGTGATGAAGTTGGTCAGGAATAAGGGGTTAGCCACGGAAAGCCAAAGCGCCCGGTGAGGGTTTACGCCGTGCAACTGCGCCAACTTGGGAACGTAAATAATGCACAGCACAATGCCAACAAGGGCTACCAGCCGGAAAAGCAAAATGCTCATTTCTGGCTGTACGTGCGTTACCCAAACAACAAACTGTTCGATCCACAAAAACAGCTGGCCGTAAGGTGTTGGGGCCTCGGTCCACATCTTGTCTGCACCAAGTTGGTAATAGTTAGACAGTGTTGAGATCCCGTTTTCGTAAGGATTGAACCCTTCGATCATCAGCCGCCCTTGGCCAATGTAGGCGTAGACGTCGCGGCTGAAGAGTGGAACGCTGACCATCATCGGCGCTCCCCACAGTGCCACCGCTTGCAGGGTGGCCTTTCGGGCTTGGAGGCCCCAGATGTTCACACGCTGTCCCAGCCGGAGCCAAGCACGGACCAACAACATCCCGCCAACTGCCAGCAAGACGATTGAGAGACCCACACCAAAAGCTTCTGTGCGCATCCAAATAAACAGAGGAACGCGTCGCAGTTCAGAGACGGGGGCCAACCAACCGACCCCAATTGAGCCAATCAGTAAAAAGATAGAGCCAATGAAACCGGCAATCAGAGGCGAACGCGCATTGTCCACCTCTGGAATTGGGGTCACCGGAGCATCCACATCCTTGATGGGGGCAGCGGGTACCGGCTTGCTCATCAATCATCTCCAAATGTCTCTACGTGCAGTGTCCAAGCCGAGATGACCTCGGCGCGTCACAGCGCAAGGGGCACATCCCCAGAAGGCAGGCCGGCAGTACGGAGATTTTACCACCGGAGCACCAGCAAACTGGGTCAAACGGTACGCTAAGAAGCGTGCCTATATCTAACGAACGAATCGTCTGGATCGACTGTGAAATGACGGGGCTCAGCCTCGAAAATGACGCATTGATCGAAGTTGCTGCCCTAGTTACCGACTCTGAACTCAATATCCTCGGCGAGGGTGTGGACGTTGTTATCAAGCCGGATGATGCGTCCTTGGCTCAGATGAACGACTTTGTCCGGAACATGCATACCCAATCAAAGCTCCTCGACGAGCTGCCCCAGGGTAAAACCATGGCTGAGGCGGAAGCCGAAATCATGGAGTACATCGAACGCTGGGTGCCCGAACCGGGGAAAGCCCCACTGGGTGGAAACTCAGTTGGTACTGACCGAACCTTCTTGGCCCGTGACATGCCAGCCGTCGTCGAGCACTTGCACTACCGCGTGATTGACGTCAGCACCATCAAAGAACTCTCTCGCCGCTGGTTTGCTCGCGCATATTTCCAGTCCCCTGCTAAGAGTGGTGGTCACCGCGCCCTGGGTGACATACGCGATTCCATCAACGAACTTCGCTACTACCGCGAAGCTGTTTTTGTACCCCAGCCAGGGCCGGATACGGCCACGGCAAAGGCCATTTCCCAGAAAATCTCAGACACAGCAGAGTAATTTGAACCACAATTGCAGGAATTTTTGGCCTAAAACGCCAAAGTGGCACTTAGCACCCCTGTACAGCAGGTAAGCTATTTGTCGTTGCCTTTTCGGCCCCGTCTCGATGGGGATGAAGTTGAGGCACATGGTGGGCGTAGCTCAGTTGGCAGAGCGCCTGGTTGTGGTCCAGGAGGTCGCGGGTTCGACCCCCGTCGCTCACCCCACGGGAATCTAACAGTTCCCCCGAAGGCCGCACTGGAATTCCAGTGCGGCCTTCGTTGTTCCCGTTCGCACTAGCACCGAGGATTCAACGGAAATGACAGTCCAGCCAGTCACCATTTGGGGCGAGCCAGTTCTGCACCGCCGGGCGGCAGAGGTCAACGAGTTCAACGACGAACTGCGCACCATCATCGCCGATATGTTTGAAACCAACGACGCCGCGAACGGCGTTGGGCTCGCAGCACCGCAGATTGGTGTGGGTTTGCGCATCTTCGTCTACGACTACGAAAACGACGACGACGTCCCCGCTCGCGGTGTGGTGGTTAACCCAGTTCTGACCACGTCAAAAGTCTCCGGCGCAGCTCCGGACCCGGACGACGAAGTTGAAGGCTGTTTGTCCTTCCCCGGCGAGCACTATCCACTCAAGCGGGCCGAATGGGTTCGAGTGACGGGCTTCGACGGTGACGGCAATCCGGTGAATTTTGAGGCCACCGGTTGGTTTGCTCGCGTTATGCAGCATGAATATGACCACCTGGACGGCTATCTTTACGTCAACAAGCTCAACGATCGCTACGCGAAAAAAGCGATGCGTCACGCTAAAAAGGCTGGTTGGGGTGTGCCCGGTCTGACCTGGATGCCGGGTGTTGACGAAGATCCCTTCGGTCACTAGGCAGCCGTGCAACCTTCGGCGGGGCGCTGCTGCTCTAGGCTGATGGAATGATCGAACGCCAGGAGCTTTTTGACCTGCTCGCCATCCGCCCCGAGGATCAGAGCGGATGCAACACTTTGTTGAACGCGTCACCGTCTCGTGGCACGCTCGTTGCCTTGGCAACCTTGCGTTCACGCCTAGGGTCCTTCGCTAGGGGCGGCGCGGAAGTTTTCCTCAGGGAGGGTTCCCCGAGAGGGCTAGCCCCCAGTGAGAGCGACTGGACATCTGCGTTGTTGCTTTTTGCCCCAGAGCTTTTGGACCATCATGCCGCGCTTGGTATTCCGCAAGAGATTTCCCAAGCAACAGTGGCAGATCTTGGTTTGAACTTGGCGATCAACCGACGCGTTCACGGGCGCTTTGGGCTCGAGACTTGGTCATGGCTAACGCTGCACGCAGCGGGGAATCTGTTCCGTGTAGGGCGTTTGCAATACCACCTAGTCCCCAGCGAGGCGCCGCCAACAGCCGGCAAACCAACCCGAGCGTGGGAACTAGGCATTCACATCCCAGAGGACGGAAGCCTCTCCCCTGCAGCTGTGGATGCCAGCTTGGAGCAAGCCGTTGAATTCTTCGTGCGGTATTTTCCTGACAAAACCGTGACGCAAGGGCGTTGTGTCTCTTGGCTATTGGACCCCGAACTCGCGAAGCGACTCCCGGGGAGCAATATTGCCAAGTTCGCTCAGCGCTTCACCCTCGAGCGCTTGGACGGTGACTCGCGTGACGCCGTGTACTTCACGTTCCGTCAACGTGGCCTCGACGGACTCGAGCGGTTGCCGCGAGACACCGCCTTGCAACGTGCCGTCCTTGACCACTTGAACGACGGCGGCTCTTGGCAAGTGGGCCACGGATACTTGGATCTTGTGGCTGGTTAGGGATGCACCGTTCGTTGCGCTGGGCACTTGTTGAGGACAGCCGCCATGGCATCGTGCTCAGCAGGAGTAACCCACAAGTGATAGGCGAACTTCACTGAGATTTGCCGTGCAACGTAATGGCAGCGAAATCGCTTATTGGATGGGAGCCACGAGGCAGCATCGGAGGCGCTTTTCTCCTGGTTGGCCGGACCATCTACGGCAATAAGGTTCACCGGGTCATTGGCTAAGGAAGCGCGCTGTCCGGGAGTCAACAATTGCGCACCGGTTTGCCACGCATCGGATAGGGCAACCACATGGTCAATTTGCACACTCTTACTGCTCTGACTGCCTCGTTCAAAGAGGATGGTTGTGCCCGTGTAGGGATCACTCAGTAGGCCCGATGCCACTTGACACTTGGATGTGAGCGAGCTCTTGGTGAAGCTGACATTCAAAAAGTCCCGGCGGAGTACGTCATTGCGCGTGTCACAACCGTTGCGGTCCACATCCAGCCAGGCTTGACCAAAATTCTCCCGGTTATAGCCAGTACTCGGCGCACGTCCTTTAACCTCTAAGAGCGCCAAAACTTCCGTAGCCGAAGCGTCCTGAATAGCTCGCGGTGGAGTCACTTCTTTCATAAACGCTGCGTCGCGCACAGGTGCTGTTTCCGGCCCCGTGGATTGCGCATCAGCAACGGCGAATTGGCCGGCAACAAAGAACCAAATGATCGTGCCCATCAATACCGCAGCAAAAACTGACACCGCTATGGCAGCGAACAATGACCTCCGCTGGCGTCTGCGGTAGGTTCTCCAATTAAGTGACACTCTGGCTCCCGAAAAATCAACGAACGATTCGCTGAAGAACTAGAGCCTACGCGGGTGCTCAGACAGACTGACTTTTATCCACAGTGTTGCCAGCAAAAGCTGGTGAGGAGTAGTCGATGTGGAGGACAAGTCATGAACAACGAGTCCCCCACATCGAGCTAACTTAACTAGAGGCTAGTTTTCTTTTTGAACCCGCTCTAGGTCAGTCTTAGCGGTAGCCAAAAGCTCTTCCAACTGGCTGACACGTTCGGGGCTCACGTGACCATCGGCCACACCAGCTTTAGCCTCCGCCAACAGGCGCAAAGCTTCTTTGTGGTTGCTCTGCGCAACGTCGAGTGCATGTTCCAAAGTTGTTTCGTGTTCCATATCTCCATGGTGCTCACTTTTGGTCACAAACACCACAGCCACACGGGCCAATTCTCATCTTTCATGAATCGGCCAGCTACACCACTGGATACGCTGGCGGGTTCACGCCTGCCATTTCCTCCATCACACGAACAACCTGGCAGCTGTAACCAAACTCGTTGTCGTACCAAACGTAGAGGACAAGGTTGTTCTCGGTGGAAATGGTTGCAAGACCATCAACAATTCCTGTCCGGCGCGATCCCACAAAGTCAGTGGAAACTACCTCGGGGGAATCGATGTAGTCGATCTGTTTACGCAACGGCGAGTGCAAGGACATGATCCGGAGGTAGTCGTTGACTTCTTCCTTGGTGGTGGCCTTTTCCAAGGTGAGGTTCAGGATTGCCATAGAAACGTCTGGTGTGGGTACGCGGATGGAGTTACCGGTCAATTTACCCACAAGTTCCGGGAGGGCCTTGGCAACGGCCTTCGCCGCACCCGTCTCGGTGATAACCATGTTCAACGCCGCTGAGCGTCCTCGACGGTCTCCCTTGTGGAAGTTGTCAATCAGGTTCTGATCATTCGTAAAAGAGTGCACTGTTTCAACGTGCCCGTGGACCACTCCATAACGATCGTTAATGGCTTTAAGCACAGGGGTGATCGCGTTGGTGGTGCATGAGGCAGCAGTGATGATCCGGTCTGAATCGGCAATGCTGCCGTGGTTGATGCCGTGGACAATATTCTTCAGCTCGCCCTTACCGGGCGCCGTGAGAAGTACCCGTGCCACACCCTTGCTCTGCAAGTGCTGAGAGAGTCCCTCAGCATCGCGCCAGCGGCCGGTATTATCCACCACAAGCGCGTCATGGATGCCGTAGGCGGTGTAGTCGACGGCGGCTGGGTTATCGGCGTAAATCACCTGAATGCCCACACCGTTAGCGGTGATGGTATTTGCTTCTTCGTCCACTTGGATGGTGCCTTCAAAAGACCCATGGACTGAATCACGGCGCAGCAAACTGGCACGCTTGGACAGGTCATTCTCGGCACCGCGGCGGACCACTACGGCACGCAAACGAAGCCCATGACCCCCACCAGCCTTTTCAATCAACAGACGTGCCAGCAAGCGGCCAATGCGTCCAAAGCCATAGAGCACAACGTCGGTGCTGGTGCGCTTGTCTGCGCCACGCTGGCCAACTACTTCAGCCAGTTCTGCTTTCAGAAAATCTTCAAGGGAACGGCCCGCCCCGTCAGTGTGGAACTTCTCGTTGAGCCGTGCAATATCAATGGCGGCAGCGCCCAGATCCAAGCTGTCCAGAGTTTGCAGCAGTGGCAGTGTTTCCTCAAGCGGAAGCTCGGCTTGGCTCATGCGGCGAGCGAAGCGGTGCGCCTTGAGGATGTTCATTGTGGACTTGTTAATGAGGCTACGACCGTGGATGCTGGTCACCACATTGTTGTCCCGGTATAGGCGGCCAATCACCGGGATCATGGCCTCGGCGAGGGCTTCGCGGCCCTTCCATTGCTCGAACGAATCAGACGTCTGGGTCACAGAACAACCTTTCATACGGGTACGTCGTCGTACCCACTTTCTTGCCGCGAGCGCCGTCGGGCATCAAAAAACCGCCGGCTGCGAACGCAGACCCGGCGGGAGAACATCTACGTTCATTACCATCCTAGGGTGGCTTACGGAGGCCCCACGACACCTGGCGGGTGACTTCACTCACACACGGCTGGTGGTTGGATGGGTTGGCCTATGAGCCGGGTTCTGTCATCCGGCGCAGTTTCCCGCACCAGAGTAGCGATCATCCATCTAGGACCGTTGTTACCAACGGCCTCGAGCAGCCTACCCAAACGCTCGGGCGAGCAGCCCTCAAACGCGTTCTGTCTGGCCTTGCTCCGAGTGGGGTTTACCTAGCCTTCCCGGTCACCCGGGAAGCTGGTGGTCTCTTACACCACCGTTTCACCCTTACCTCCAGTGCTGTGAACAGCACGGCGGCGGTCTATTTTCTGTGGCACTAGCCTGCGGGTTTCCCCGAGTGGGCGTTACCCACCACTCTGCTCTGCGGAGCCCGGACTTTCCTCGGCGCTTGTTCTAGGAACAAACAACGCGATCGCCCAGCCAACCCATCCGCGAACCAGTCTAGTGCCCACCACGGTGCGGACCTGCACGGTTAGGATCTAACGGTGCTGATTTTGCTTCCACCCTCAGAAGGTAAAACCCCGCCAGTCTCCGGCGAACCCGTCCAATGGGATGAATTGGGGTTCCCTGACCTCAACCCGGACCGCGCGCACGTACTTGACGCTCTGGGAACGGTGAGTGCACATGAGGATGCGCTAGCGCTTCTCGGCGTGGGAGCTTCCTTGGTGTCCGACGTCGACCGAAACACCCGCTTGCACCGGGAGCCGGCCGCCCCGGCCCACCAGATTTATTCTGGCGTTTTGTACGATGCCTTGGGTTACGCCCGGATGACTCCGGTACAAAAACGACGCGCGGATGAGACAGTGCTGGTCATTTCCGCTTTGTGGGGTGCTTTGCGTTTCACCGATGCGGTACCTGCCTACCGTTTGTCCATGGGCACGGCGCTGCCAGGCTTGGGCAGGATGTCCAGTTTTTGGAAACCACGGCTGAGCGCGGTACTTCAGGATTTGCCGGGGGCCGGGTTGATGGTGGATTGCCGTTCGAGTAGTTACACCGCGGCGTGGCCAGCACCACCGGCGCGTACCGTCGTCGTTAATGTATTCACCGAAGCAGCAGGCAAACGAACGGTAGTCAGTCACTCGGCTAAACACACTCGCGGTGAGTTGGCCAGGCACTTGCTAACGCGCCGTGGCTCTGCCCCCGAAACCCCCAAATCGCTCTTGAAGGCTGCGTCTACTCGGTGGCGCTGTGAGCTGCTTGAGGGTTCAGAACGCAAACCTCACGCGTTGAACATCATCCTCTAACTCCGTTATATTTCGACGGCTGGTCTAGTTCCATTCAGCGGAGCGGACCAGAACGCAACCGGAGTCAGGGCAGAAAACTACCTCGTCTTCGGGAGCGTTTTTGATCTCGGCCAAGTCGCCGGGGCTCAATTGCATACCCGAACCTTCTGAGCGGCCGTGGAACAAGCGGGCAGCGCCTACACCTCGCTTGGCGAGTGTCTTCTCATAAATAGCCAGAAGTGCCGGTTCAACAGTGGCTGCGAATTCTTCCCGGCTGGAGGTGACAGTTGCCCGCTCAGTGGAGATAGCGGCCAACTGTCCGTCCACGTCAGCGCGGATTCCGGTCAGCGATTCGGTGATCTGATCAACGATCTGCTGCTGTGCTTCTTGTTTTTCTTTGAGCCCTTCAAGGCGCTCCATTACTTCTAGCTCAACGTCTTCAAGGTCCGAGCGGCGGCGGTTCAAGGAGGCGATGTCCGTTTGAAGCGCCATCAGGTCTTTGGACAATCCGGTGCCGCTATTGAGCTTGGCTTCGTCGCGAGAAATACGAGTAGCCACAAGTTCAACATCGGCTTCAGCCTTTTTGAGCTCAACGCTGGCGTCGTGAACGGCAGTTGCGGCGGCGGTCTGCTCGCTTCGGGCTACAGACAACGCAGAATTCAGATCAACCAGCCGGGGGTCTGCTTCTAGTGTGCGGCGTTGGTTCTCCAATGACTTGAGCCGGGCGTCAAAGCCCTGAAGTTCAAGTAGTTTCAACTGTTCTGCTGCGGGTGCCTTGGCCACACTTACCTCCTATTAACGCCGAGTAGGTCCTCGTACGCTGTATCGACTCTAGCGCCTGAGCTGCCCAGCTGCTGCGCTCTGCTAGGGCGGTTCCCGCACCTGCTCGGTTTAGCCCGGCGTCAGAATGAAGTCCCACGGATCGCTATTGGTGGTGCTGACTTCAATTTCAACGTTGTGGCCCTGATCGGTTAATACGTTTTCGAGCGCCTGAGCCGCCACCGGAAGCCACAGCCATTCTGAGGCAAAGTGCGAGACGTCAATCAGGTACGGCCGATCATTGGTGGCGTTCTCGCGGGCCTCGGACGCGGGGTGGTGACGCAAGTCCGCTGTGATGTAAACATCGGCACCTGAGGCGGTAACGGCGTCGAACAGGCTGTCTCCAGCACCACCGCACAAGGCGACGCGGCGAATCAGCCCGTCCCGGTCCCCGGCCACACGAACACCGCCTGCCACGGCCGGCAGCAGCCCATAAACCTTTGCAGCAAAATCGCCCAAACTCATGAGGTCCTCAAGGTCCCCCACCCGGCCAATACCTTCTTCGGGGAGTCCTTGGGTCGCTGCGCTGAGCGGTTCCACGTCTTGGAGGCCAAGCGCATCCGCCAGAACATCGGAAACACCTCCGACGGCGGCATCACCGTTGGTGTGGACCGTCAGTAGAGCCGTTCCAGACTCAATCAAGCGGTGCACGGCACGGCCCTTGGCGCTGACGGCAGCCACCGAATTCACGCCTTTAAGTAAGAGCGGGTGGTGAGTGATCAGTAGGTCAGCGCCAGCCGCGATGGCGTCTTCGATCACAGCAGAGGTGGGGTCAACGGCGAAGCAAATCTTTTTAATTTCTTGGCCCGGGTGTCCCGATACCAGCCCTACTTTGTCCCACGACTCGGCCAGAGATTCGGGCCATAGCTCTTCAACGGCCAAGAGGATTTCGCCGAGCGTTGTAACGCGCTCTGGGTCCTGGGTCACAGATTCCATAGCCTTATTTCTACAGTATTTTCCCAGTTCCGCAGCATTTCTCAGTGGCTTTGGGGGCGCTGGGGAATCTTCTGGGCCCTCTAACCATTAAGAAGACCATGGAGACTTTTGTTTTGGCTGGTGGCTGCTTTTGGTGCCTAGACGCCGTGTATCAAAAAACGGTAGGCGTGCAATCGGTAATTTCGGCGTATACGGGCGGCGCCATGGAGAATCCTGACTACTACAGCGTGTGTTCTGGGACCACTGGTCATGCCGAAGTAGTGGCTGTGACTTTTGATCCCGAACAGGTTCCTGAGGACGTCATTTTGGACATGTTTTTTGCCCTGCATGACCCCACTACTTTGAATCGCCAGGGCTATGACGTAGGCACCCAGTACCGGTCCGCCATGTTTTATAGCTCCCCCGAGCAGCGAGAGCTTTTTGCCGCGGCGATTAACCGAAACCAAGCCCTGTGGTCAGCGCCAATCGTCACTGAGTTGACCCCGCTGGGCGTGGTGTACGAAGCCGAGGCAATCCACCAGGACTACTTCGCAAAATTCCCCGAGCAGGGCTATTGCCAAGTGATCATTAACCCCAAGCTCGCCAAGGCTCGGAAATATTACTCTGCATGGCTCCGGGCTTAGCACTCACCAGCCAGCATCGCTAAGCTGACCCCAGTATTTCTACCGAAGAGATAGGCAAAGATTCATGGCACGGATTTACGACGACGTCACTCAGCTGATCGGCGGCACTCCCCTCGTGCGCCTGAACCGCCTCACCGAAGGCCTCGAGGCCACCGTTGCGGTCAAGCTTGAGTTCTACAACCCGGCGAACAGCGTTAAGGACCGTATTGGTGTGGCGATTGTTGATGCCGCCGAGAAGTCCGGCGCGCTCAAGCCCGGCGGAACCATTGTTGAAGGAACTTCCGGTAACACCGGTATTGCTTTGGCTCTTGTTGGTGCTGCTCGCGGTTACAAGGTTGTCCTGACCATGCCTGAGACCATGTCCACCGAGCGTCGCGTTATGCTGCGTGCCTATGGTGCTGAGATTGTCTTGACCCCCGGTTCCGAAGGTATGCGCGGCGCCGTTGAGAAGGCTCAGGAGATTGTGGCCAACACGGAGAACTCCGTTTGGGCTCAGCAGTTCGCCAACCAGGCCAACCCTGAGATTCACCGCACCACCACCGCCGAGGAAATCTGGGCTGACACTGACGGTGCCGTTGACATCTTTGTTGGTGGCGTTGGCACCGGCGGAACCATCACCGGTGTGGGCCAGGTCCTCAAAGAACGCAAGCCCAGCGTGCAGATCGTTGCCGTTGAGCCGAAGGACTCCCCCATCTTGAACGGCGGATCCCCGGGTCCCCACAAGATTCAGGGTTTGGGCGCTAACTTCATCCCCGAGGTTCTGGACACTAACGTCTATGACGAAGTTCTTGACGCAACCATTGAAGACTCCGTGGCTACAGCCCGTGCCTTGGGAACTCAGGAAGGTATCCTCGGCGGTATCTCTTCTGGCGCGGCAGTTTGGGGCGCTTTGGAGCTTGCTAAGCGCCCGGAAAACAAGGGCAAACTGATTGTTGCAGTGGTTCCAGACTTCGGCGAACGCTACATTTCAACAGTCTTGTTCGACGACATCCGAGGCTAAATATTTAGCACTGCAAGACTCCTCTGCTGTAGAAAGGTCCTTGTGACTTTTTTCGCAAGACTCAAAGAAGATCTCGACGCCGCCCGGTCCCACGACCCGGCGGCTCGAGGTTCTTTTGAGAACTTTTTCGCCTACCCCGGACTACACGCCATTTGGGTACATCGCTTGACTCATCGCATGTGGCAAAACCCTGCGCTACGGTTCCCCGCTCGGCTTTTGTCCCAACTGGCACGCTTCACTACCGGAATTGAGATCCACCCTGGCGCCACCGTTGGCCGGCGGTTTTTTATTGACCACGGTATGGGGGTGGTCATCGGCGAAACAGCCGAAATCGGTGAAGACGTGATGATCTATCACGGAGTTACCCTGGGCGGCCGATCGCTAGCCAAGGTCAAGCGTCATCCTACGATCGGCAATCGGGTGACCATTGGTGCCGGCGCCAAAGTATTGGGCCCCATCTATATTGGTGACGATTCAGCGATTGGCGCTAACGCCGTCGTAGTTAAAGACGCACCGGCCGAGTCCATTCTCACCGGAATCCCCGCTACGTCCCGGCACCGTGACGCAACGCGTGAACGGAAACCCGCGGTGGACCCGGCCGAGTACTACTACATTTAGCGCTTGGCGCGGGCAAGCCGCGTAAACACCATCCATAACAGCGAGTCAAAAGCCCGGTCAGGCAAAACTTGGCGTAGGAACAATATGGCCTTGGCTCCCTTGCCTACCGGATAGCGGGTTTTGGGGCGGTTTGCCGTGGCAGCATGCACGATTGCTTGGGCCACCACGGCCGCAGGCGTTGACATGGACGTCCCGGATGTTGAAGCCAAGGCTGCAGCAACTATGTTCGCTTGTTTGCCGTAGGGGCCGTCAGCTGAATTTTGGGTCAAGCTTGCTGCAGCAATTTTTCCCCACTCACTCGCTGTGCCTGCTGGCTCAATGATGGAGACCATAATCCCGTGCGGTTTGAGCTCTAAACGTAGAGCGTCTGACATGCCTTCAACGGCGAATTTGGTGCCGTGGTACCACGATCCAAGAGGTTCATACATTTTGCCGCCGATGGACGAAACGTTAATAATCCGTCCGTGACCGGCCTTGCGCATGCTGGGCAAAACGAGTGCTGTTATACGGGCCAGCCCAAATACGTTCACCTCAAATTGACGCCGCCCCTCGTCCAGCGGCACCTCTTCGAGTGAGCCGAAGGTTCCGTACCCTGCATTGTTGACCAAAACGTCGATCCCGCCTTCCGCGTCCACAATCTGCGCAATGGCACCGGAGACGGACTCTTCATCAGTGACGTCTAAGGACAAAACGTGGATCCCAAGCTCGGCCAAAGGCGCCATCAGTTCGGTGCGGCGGGCACCTGCGTAGACGCTAAAGCCTTGCAGCTTCAACGCCTTAGCTGCCTCGAATCCAATGCCCGTTGATGCGCCGGTAACAAGTACGGTTTTGCTTTTCATCAGATTCCTAAGGAGTCATGGGATAGTGCCTTAACCATAGAGGGAGACGCCCGGTTTGGACGTCTCCCTCTAACAGTCTTAACGGACTGACAGTGCTTAGAACGCAGTGCCCTTAGTGAGTGTCAACGGCACTGATCTCGCTCTTGTCCTCGCCCCACAAAGTGTGGAAGGAGCCTTCAGCATCAACACGGCCGTAGGTGTGCGCACCAAAGAGGTCACGCTGGCCCTGGATTACAGCGGCCGGCAAGCGCTTACGGCGCAAGCCGTCGTAGTAAGCCAACGACGACGAGAAGACCGGAACCGGAATACCCAACTGAACAGCCGTGGAAACCACGCGGCGCCAAGCCGGGAGTACATCCGCGATGGCCTTGGTAAAGGCCGGTGCGAAGAGCAGGTTGGCTGGCTTCTCTTCGGCAGCGTAGGCGTTGGTGATTTCCTTGAGGAGTTCAGCCCGGATGATGCAGCCACCGCGCCACAGTGAAGCAATCTGGTCCAGCTTCAAATCCCAGCCGTATTCTTTGGCAGCCGAGGTCAACATGTCTAGGCCTTGGGCGTAGGAGACCAACTTGGAGGCGTAGAGAGCCTGACGGACATCATCAACGAAGGTCTCCGGAACGTTTGCGTCCAGTTGACCAGCGGCCAAGAGTTCTTGGCCCAGCTTGCGCTGTTCGGACTGCGAGGAGAGTGCGCGGGCGAACACCGATTCGGCGATACCCGAGGTGGGTGAGCCAAGTTCCAGGGCAGAGATGACTGTCCAACGGCCGGTGCCCTTTTGACCTGCTGCGTCTACTACAACGTCAACAAAGGGCTTGCCGGTCTTGGCATCTACATGACCCAGAACTTCGGCGGAGATTTCGATCAAGAAGGAGGCGAGCTCACCCTTGTTCCATTCGGCGAAGATCTTGGACTGTTCGCCCGGCTCAATGCCGGCCCCGGAGCGCAAGAGGTCATAGGCTTCACCAATTACCTGCATGTCGGCGTACTCAATGCCGTTGTGAACCATTTTCACAAAGTGGCCTGCGCCGTCGGTGCCAATCCATGCACAGCACGGCTGACCGTCTACGTGGGCCGAGATTTTCTCCAACAGCGGACCTAGCGCATCGTAGGATTCTTTGGAACCACCGGGCATGATGGACGGGCCGTTAAGGGCACCTTCCTCGCCACCCGAAACACCAACGCCCACAAAGTGCAGGTCCTTCTCTGCGAGGGCGGCCTCACGGCGGCGAGTGTCCTCATAGTGCGAGTTACCGGCGTCGATCACGATGTCACCGGGCTCCAGGAGTGGAACCAGCTGGTCAATAACGGAGTCCACCGGCTTGCCAGCCTTGACCATAATCAGCACGCGACGAGGCTTCTCGAGCGAGTCAACGAGTTCTTGAAGCGACTCAGTGCGAACAAAGTCACCTTCGCTGCCATGCTTTTCCAGCAAGGCATCCGTGCGCTCTACTGAGCGGTTGTGCAAAGCTACGGTAAATCCGTTGCGGGCCAAATTGCGGGCCAGGTTGGCGCCCATGACGGCCAATCCAGTTACGCCGATGTGTGCAGACATCTATCACTCCGATTCGTTGCAGGTTTAGTGCAGCTTGTTAGGGTCAAAACAGATTTTTGTGTATTTCCACACTATGGGTGACGGACAGTACGGGAAAGTAATGACCACTTTGCGGGCAAAGTTACTTTTTTGGAAGCGAATTTCTAGCCGGGCGCTCCATGCCTCGCAGCTAGGATAAAAACCACAACGTTGACCTCTCCTCCGTCACAAGCGAAAGTCTTTGCCTCTAATGCCTCGTAAAGCAGCAACTAGTCTTCACCACCGCGCGATCGAAAACCTCGGTCAGCGGATTGTGGACGGTTCACTGCCGGAAGGGCACGTGATGTTAGCTGAGCAGCTGGAAACTGAACTGAACGTCTCACGTTCCGTCATTCGCGAGGCTGTGCGGGTTCTGCAGTCTTCCGGGTTAGTGGAGACCATCAAACGAGTGGGCATCCGCGTTTTGCCTGCATCGTTCTGGAACCCCTTTGATCCACTGGTGATTCGTTGGCGTTTGGCGAGTGCTGGACGCGGAGCCCAGCTACGTTCTTTGGCTGAACTCCGGACTGCTGTGGAACCCATTGCTGCCGAGTTGGCTGCTGCTAACGCACCGGAACAGCTCAAGCAGGAGTTGTTAGACACTGCCGATGAGCTTTTGGCTGTGGGCAAGAGTGGCGACGCCGCAGCCGCCTTGAGCCTAGACATTCGTTTTCACGCGCTGATGTTGGCAGCATCCGGCAACCCGATGTTTGCCCGTTTGGCGGACCAGGTTGCTGAAACATTGAGTGGCCGGACGTCCCACGGGCTTATGCCAGAGCAAATAGGTTCCCAGGCGCTCCACCTACACGTAGACGTAGCCCAAGCGATTTGGAACGGCGACTATCAGGCCGCGCGCACGGCCTCGGAGAGCATTATGCGTCAGGTTCTGCACGAGCTCTCCCCGAGTTGGGCGGATCAACCGCGTTCCTTCGGGCAGAACTAGGTCCCTAGTTTTAGGTCCAACTGCGGGCCCGGGGCGGCAGCTGTAATAAAACGCAACATGACTGGACGTGGTGGGACGTCCGGTTTCCCTTTGGCAAAAGTTCACTGTATATTCATTTTCAGGCGCTCGACCGTGGTATCCCCCAATAACCACGGCCGAGCGCCTTTCCAATTTAAGCGCCAGCCATAGGCGCCTGGCAGACCAAAAGTGACTAACCCTACGCTGCCAACTCTTTGTTGCGCTGACTTCCGTGCCGTTCGCTGCGGTCCAACTCGGGCCGCACATGCCAGCTTCCGCCGAGCTGATCACGTTCTAACTCCACCGTACGAAGAGCCGAGTTATTGTTGCGTCCCAGACGGATCTGCAATTGCCACACCTCAACATCCATCCGGCTCAGCCCTCGCGGCATCCGCCGGCTCTGTTCCCACCAATTAACCCGCTCAAACCAACGCACCGGTTCCTCCTGCACCAACCACTCGCGCTGCTCCAGAACAAGGGTGTGAGGTTTTCCGTTGCTATCGGTGTGCACCACTGCGTATCCCATGTCCCCGAGACTAGAAGGAGGCTACGACATTTAAGCGCGTAGTTGGGAACGCTGAGAGGAAAAGAAAAAACCCCGCAGCTTCAGGCTCTAAAGCCTTGAAACTACGGGGTTTATCTTGGTGGGTCCTACCGGGATCGAACCGATGACATCCACGGTGTAAACGTGGCGCTCTACCAGCTGAGCTAAAGACCCTTGATGTTTAGTGCGTTTTCCCGCCCCAAGCAACGAACAATTACTTTACCTGAAAGTAGACCCACTTGGCGAATCGAGGTCTCCGAGCGTGTCGGCGAGCCATTCCAGGGCCTCACTTGTACCAACATCCAACTTGAGCGTGGCCAGCGAATCGCCTCTGGTTTCCCCTCGATTGAGGATTACTACCGGCTTGTTTTCCTTGGCCGCTTGCTTCACAAAACGAAGCCCACTCATTACCGTCAAAGAGGAACCAGCAACAAGCAGCGCCTGTGCCGCATCTACCATGTCCGCGGCGCGTTGAACTCGCTGTTTAGGCACACTCTCACCAAAAAATACAAAGTCAGGTTTGAGCATGCCGGAACACACCGGGCAGTGAGCAATCACAAAGGACTCAAGTAGCTCCCGGTCCTCAAGCTCAGCATCCGCATCCGGAGCAATAGCCCCAGCGCCGCGAGCTTGTGCTTCCGCTTCGAATCCCGGGTTGAGTGCCTCGAGTAACTCTGCCACGGTGTTTCGGGAGAATAATCTGCGGCAGTTCAGGCAAACCACCTGATCGTAGCGGCCATGAAGGTCCACCACATTCTCACTGCCGGCACCTTGATGCAGGCGGTCCACGTTCTGTGTAATAACGCCACCCAAGAGGGCTAAGCGTTCTAGCCGCGCTACGGCCCGGTGCCCAGAGTTGGGTTCAGCGTGGCGCAAATGACCCCACCCCAAATGATTGCGCGCCCAATAACGTTGCCGTTGCGCCGGGACGGCAACAAACTCTTGATAGGTGATGGGTGAGCGCGGCTGTGCGTTAGGCCCGCGATAATCCGGAATTCCAGAATCTGTGCTGAGCCCAGCGCCCGTCAGGAGGACAAATCTGCGTCCCGCTAGCTGCTCTAGCAGCGAGCGCTCTTGCTCAGCGTTTGCCAGAACTGTCACGACTGTAGGCCTTAGCCCAGTTCAGCGAGCGCCGCACGGTACTGGGAAAAGTCACGCGCTTCCCCACGAGGCTTGATGACCACGTAGCGGATCACTCCTTCGGCGTCGATGACAAAACTGCCACGGACCGCCATGCCGCTTTCGTCGTCGAACACTCCGTAGAGGTCCGCAACGGCCCCATGGGGCCAAAAGTCAGCGAGCAGCTGGAAGTCGAAGCCTTGGGCTTCGGCGTAAGCGCGGGCCGCGAACTTGCTGTCCACAGAAATGGCTAGGACGGTGGCCTCGCTGTCATTAAAGATGCTCAGATTGTCCCGAATCTCACACAGTTCACCCGTGCAGATTCCAGAAAAAGCAAAAGGATAAAAAACAACGACGACGGGCGCCCCGCGCAGCGCTGACAAGCGAACCGGTTCGCCAAATTGGTTCACCAGCTCGAAGTCTGGTGCCACTTCACCGACCGCGGGCGCCTTGGAGAAATCGCGGCTAGCAGGAGATTGTGCCTCCGTGGGCACTACTTCTTCTTCCTAAAGACCAGACGCGTGGCGCTCCAGTCCTGAGAGACTGCCACGCTCGAGGTGCAGTGCAATCCAGCAGTAGGTGCGGCTTCTTGGATTTCTGCGGGGGTCACATAACCGTCACGGCCGGACTTGGGTGTCAAAACCCACACAACACCGTCCTCGCCCAAAGTGGTCAACGAGTCAACCAAAGCATCAACTAGGTCACCGTCGTTCTCGCGCCACCAAAGGATAGCTGCGTCAACAATCTCCTGATCGTCTTCATCCAGAAGAGCGGAGCCTATGAGGTCCTCAATATCCTCACGTAGATCGAAGTCAACGTCCTCGTCGTAACCAAACTCTTGGATGAGATCCCCATCCTTGAAACCAAGTTTGCCTGCGACGTTAACATCTGTGCCGGCGTCGGCCTCGCTCACGTGTTCCTCCTCATTGCTTACTGCTGCTGTAAATCAGAAATTCCATACAAATACCAGTATTCCCTACGGGACCAAGACGGGTACAGACGCGCCGTAGCGGCCAGGACAAGTGGTGATTTGCGTTACTACTACCCAACACCCATTGTGGGGTAGCTTCAAGCTCCCCTGCCCCGCCACGCCCTAAAGTTAGGGCGATCCGGTTTTGCCACACTAGAGCGCCGAGGGTCTACGAGTTAGTTGAAATGGTTGTTCCTTTGTCACAGCTACGCAACTAAACGTCTACCGGGCTAGAGTAACTGTGGAACGATTCTGCCACCGGGCTGCAATAACGGTTTGAGGGCTAAACGACTCGTTGCACAAGACCTCCCGGTTCACCTGACCGGGGTGAATATAGCCAATGGCGCCAGCAGCACCGCAACCATCGTTGCCGGCCTGGACGGCGCACAAAGAGAGGTTGGACGTGGCTGCAGGAGAAGATACCTCAGACATCCTCAGCGGGTTGACTAACCAGCTGCCTGATCGGGATCCAGAAGAGACCGCCGAATGGATTGAGTCCCTGGATACTCTGATTCAGGAACAGGGCACAGAACGCGCCCAGTACATTATGCGTAGCTTGCTCCAGCGTGCAGGCGCCCAGTCTGTGGGCGTGCCGATGGTGACTACCACTGATTATGTGAACACCATCCCGGCGGATCAGGAAGCAAAGTTCCCCGGAAACGAAGAATTTGAGCGCCGCTACCGCGCTTACATGCGCTGGAACGCAGCCATCATGGTGCACCGCTCCCAGCGTCCCAACATTGGAGTGGGTGGACACATCTCCACCTACGCCGGTGCCGCCACCTTGTATGAGGTTGGTTTTAACCACTTCTTCCGCGGCAAGGACCACCCGGGCGGTGGTGACCAGGTGTTCTTCCAGGGTCACGCCTCCCCCGGTATGTACGCCCGTGCCTTTATGGAAGGCCGCCTGAGCGAAGAAGACCTCGACGGTTTCCGTCAGGAGAAGTCCAAGGAAGGTCACGCACTTTCCTCCTACCCGCACCCGCGCCTCATGCCGGAGTTCTGGGAATTCCCCACAGTGTCCATGGGTATCGGTCCCATGAACGCGATCTACCAGGCTCAGTCCAACCGTTACCTGCATAACCGCGGTATCAAGGACACCTCAGACCAGCAGGTTTGGGCGTTCTTGGGCGACGGCGAAATGGATGAGCCTGAGTCACGTGGCCTCCTTCAGCTGGCCGCGAATGACAAGTTGGACAACCTGAACTTCGTTATCAACTGCAACCTGCAGCGCCTTGACGGCCCCGTCCGCGGTAACGGCAAGATCATGCAGGAACTCGAAGCTTTCTTCCGTGGTGCCGGCTGGAACGTCATCAAGGTTGTTTGGGGTCGAGAGTGGGACGACCTCTTGGCCAAGGACAAAGACGGCGCCTTGGTAGACATCATGAACACCACGGTTGACGGTGATTACCAGACGTACAAGGCCGAGTCCGGTGGCTTTGTACGTGAGCACTTCTTCGGCAAAACGCCGCAGACCAAGGAACTCGTCGCTGATCTCACTGACGATCAGATCTGGGGCCTCAAGCGCGGTGGTCACGACTACCGCAAGGTCTACGCGGCCTACAAGGCAGCTACGGAATTCAAGGGCAAGCCCACCGTCATCCTGGCCAAGACGGTCAAGGGCTACGGTCTGGGAACTCACTTCGAAGGCCGTAACGCAACCCACCAGATGAAGAAGCTCACGCTTCAGGATCTGAAGGACTTCCGCGATCACTTGCGTATCCCGATCACGGACGAGCAGCTTGAAGCTGACCCATACCAGCCTCCGTACTACCACCCAGGTAACGATGCTCCGGAGATCAAGTACCTCCAAGAGCGTCGCGCCGAATTGGGCGGTTACGTACCTGAGCGCCGCAACAAGCACAGCGAGGTTGTTTTGCCCGGGGCCAAGGCCTACGAGGTAGCAAATCGCGGTTCCGGCAAGCAGCTTGCAGCCACCACCATGGCCTTTGTGCGTTTGCTCAAGGACTTGATGCGTGACAAGGAATTCGGCAAGCGGATTGTTCCGATCATCCCGGATGAGGCACGCACCTTCGGTATTGATGCGTTCTTCCCCACCGCGAAGATCTACAACCCCAACGGCCAGAACTACTTGTCCGTTGACCGCGACCTCGTTTTGGCTTACAAGGAATCCATCTCCGGTCAGATCGTCCACGCCGGTATCAACGAGGCTGGCTCGGTTGCAGCATTCACCGCTGCTGGCACCTCCTACGCCACCCACGGCGAGGCGCTGATTCCGGTCTACGTGTTTTACTCGATGTTTGGTTTCCAGCGCACAGGCGATTCGTTCTGGGCTGCTGCTGACCAGATGACCCGTGGCTTTATCATCGGAGCAACTGCTGGCCGCACCACCCTTACGGGTGAAGGTTTGCAGCACGCTGATGGTCACTCACCGCTTTTGGCCAGCACCAACCCGGCAGTGGTCAGCTATGACCCCGCCTATGGCTACGAAATCGGCATCATCGTCCGTGATGGTCTTGAGCGTATGTACGGTCCGGACTCCGCGGACCGCAACCTGATGTACTACATCACGGTTTACAACGAGCCGATCCTCCAGCCTGCCCTCCCGGAAGACTTGGATGAGGAAGGTGTCCGCAAGGGTATCTACCTCTTGGCTCCGGCCAAGATCGACGGTCCGCGCACGCAGATCCTTGCCTCCGGCGTTTCTGTTCCTTGGGCTCTGGATGCTCAGCGAATTCTCGCCGAAGACTGGGGAGTATCTGCCGACGTTTGGTCCGTGACCTCTTGGAACGAACTGCGCCGCGACGGTCTGGCCGCTGAGGAAGAAGCATTCCTCAACCCAGGTCAGCCTGCTCGTGTTCCGTTTGTTGCTCAGCAGATGGCCGGTGCCACTGGCCCGATCGTTGCCGTGAGCGACTACATGAAGGCTGTGCCGGACCAGATCCGTCAGTTCTTGCCTAACGAGTTCGCTTCCTTGGGTGCTGACGGCTTTGGTTTCTCTGACACCCGTGCTGCTGCTCGCCGATTCTTCAAGAACGACACTCACTCGGTAGTGGTTCGTGCTCTGGAGATGCTGGCTCGCCGCGGTGAGGTTGACGCTCAGGCACCTGCCCAGGCCATCGAGAAGTACCGTCTCTTGGATGTCAACGCTGGTACCACCGGTAACGCAGGCGGCGACTCCTAAACACTGGACGTACCGTTCCACGTACGACGGCGCCCCTCACCATTTGGTGAGGGGCGCCGTCGTTGTTTGAGGTACTTGCTAAAGGTCCACCTCACGCCAAGACAAGAACACCACCCTGCCACCAGCCGCTGCGGCTGCGGCTGTAGAGTCCAGACAACTTTGACTTCCCCAGACGCCTAACCACTGTGATCTAGACGGCATCGAGTTGTAGCGTTTATACAAATGGAGCTTCGTCACCGATAAACGTATGCTCGTTGTATGGCACAGAGCAGCACCGGAACCACAGCACAGACTAAGTCCCTCAAAATGACACCGGAAAAGGCTGAAACTCTCAAAAAGCTCAACGCGAGCATTGGACAACTCTCAACTACCACCATGCGCCAGCTTGAGCACTCACTGCCGTGGTACGTCAGGCTCAGTTCTGACGAACGCTCAGCCCTGAGCCTCGTGGCGCAAAACGGTATAGCCGCCTTTGTCACGTGGTATGAGAAACCAAGTTCGCCGTCGTGGATCCTCTCAGACGTGTTCGGCAATGCCCCCACCGAGTTAACCCGCTCCATTAGTTTGCAAAAGGCCTTGCAGCTGATTCGTGTGGTTGTTGAAGTGGTGGAAGATCAAGTACCAGTGCTGGCCCCGGAGGCTGATCAGTCAGCCCTCCGCGAAGCCGTTTTACGGTACTCACGAGAGGTGGCATTCGCCGCCGCCGACGTCTACGCACGGGCTGCTGAAACCCGCGGATCGTGGGACACCCGGCTAGAGGCCCTGATAGTTGATGCCATTTTGCGTGGTGAAAACACTGACGCATTGCGGTCCCGAATTGCCGCTTTGGGTTGGCGCGCCCAAGAACGATTCGCTGTGATGGTGGGCAACACACCCGTCGAACCCAGCGCCGGCTACGTTAATGACCTACGAAGAGCAGCTAGCCGATTTGCCCAAGACGCCCTGGTAGGGATTCAGGGAGAGCGCCTTATATTGATTCTGGGTGGCGTCACGGACCGGGACACCTCCTACGCGCGTTTGAGCGAACTCTTCGCACCCGGCCCCGTAGTTTACGGGCCGGAAGCGTCATCCTTGGTAGAGGCCAGCATCTCAGCGCAGGCCGCCTTCGCGGCCCTCACAGCAGCCAAGGCCTGGCCCTCGGCGCCACGGCCCGTAGCAGCGGATGATCTTCTCCCCGAGCGCGTTATGTCCGGAGACGATGCCGCCCGAAGGACACTCATCCGGACCATTTACCGGCCCCTAGTGGCAGCCTCCAATGGTCTCATTGAGACTCTAGGAAGCTACATTGAGCTAGGTCACTCGCTAGAAGCAACAGCCCGTGAACTGTTTGTCCACGCCAACACTGTGCGCTACCGGCTCAAACGGGTCTGCGACGTAACAGGCTGGGACCCGCTACTCCCCCGCGAGGCTTTTGTCCTACAAACTGCGCTGGTTATGGGACGTTTGACTGTCCCGCTCAAGGCCACGCCCGAGAGGCACAACAGCCGCTCGAGCTAATAACTCGTTGTAGACTTCCTACAAACCGACCCAGTGAGCTTGGTGTGCCTAAACACCGGTGAATCACACGGCAATTTGGAAAGCTGGTTACGTGCTTGCAATCGTCTGCCCCGGACAGGGCTCTCAAACTCCCGGATTCCTTGCTCCATGGTTGGAGCTGGACTCCGTAGCTGAACACTTAGCTACGCTAAGCGAGACGGCACAGATTGATCTCAAAGCTCACGGGACTACCTCTGACGAGGAAACCATCAAGGACACGGCAGTGGCACAACCGCTGATTGTGGCCGCTGGTTTGATCACCGCACAAGCACTCTTCGACGTCGACATCACCACCCTGCCCGTGGTCCTCGCCGGTCACTCGGTGGGAGAGATCACGGCATCGGCACTTGCTGGAGTGTTGACCCAGAGCGAAGCGATGACGTTTGTTCGCGAGCGTGCCAACAACATGGCCACAGCGGCAGCCGTGACACCCACGGGCATGACCGCCGTCGTCGGAGGTGATCCCGCTGAAGTACTCGCAGCGATCGAAGCATCCGGCGCAACCGCAGCCAACGTCAACGGCGCGGGCCAAACTGTTGCAGCAGGAACCTTTGAACAGCTCAAATACCTAGCCGAGAACCCTCCGGCCAAAGCACGCGTTATTCCGCTCAAGGTGGCTGGCGCATTCCACACTTCTCACATGCAGCCTGCCGTTGCTGCGTTGGAGGCGCTGCGCCCCTCACTGCAGCCGAAAAATCCCGGCGTCAAGCTGCTCTCCAACTTCGACGGCCAAGAGGTGACTGACGGCAACGCTGCCGTGGCCAGCCTTATTGCGCAGGTTTCCCGCCCGGTGCGTTGGGACCTGTGCATGCAGACGCTCACTAACTTGGGTGTAACGGGCGTGATTGAACTTGCTCCTGCTGGCACCTTGGCTGGCTTGGCTAAGCGCGGCATGCCTGGTGTGCCCACCGTTGCAGTCAAAACTCCTGATGATCTTGAGAAGGCTCTTGCCCTCTTTGCCAGCGATCCTAGTGCTGCGTCAACGGCTGGCTCAGGACATCATTCAACCGCCAGCGACTCTCCGGTCAGCACAGAAGGAGCATCGGCATGAGCACCCCGGTTTTGAAGCAGAGCAAGACTCACGAGAACTCTCGCATCTTAGGCATTGGCGCTTACCGTCCGGACGTTATTGTCACCAACGACGACGTCTGCCAGTGGATTGATTCCTCTGACGAGTGGATCCGCCAACGGACCGGCATCATCACACGTCACCGCGCTAGCGCCGATGTCAGTGTGATTGATATGGCTGAAGGTGCTGCACGTGAGGCCCTAGCTAAAGCTGGCATTGAAGCCTCGCAACTTGGCGCAGTCATCGTCTCCACCGTGACCCACCCCTACGCAACTCCTTCGGCAGCCGCCGCACTGACTGATCGACTGGGAGCCACTCCGGCCCCTGCCTACGACATTTCGGCGGCCTGTGCTGGCTATTGCTACGGGATCGCTCAGGCCGATGCGCTGGTTCGCTCCGGCGCTGCCGACTACGTATTGGTAGTTGGAGCAGAGAAGCTTTCCGATGTGATCGACAATCACGAGCGCACCATTTCTTTCCTTTTGGGTGACGGTGCTGGCGCAGTTGTTGTTGGCGCCTCCGAGGAGCCAGGCATTGGTCCCTCGGTATGGGGTTCAGACGGCAGCAAATGGACAGCCATCGGTATGACCCACTCCCTCGACGAAGTCCGCGCCCTTGGTGAGACGGCGCGCACCTCTGACCAGAGTGACGATGAGGCAGTGCTTGCCGCCGCACAGACTGTTTGGCCTACTCTGCGTCAAGATGGACAGACTGTTTTCCGCTGGGCTGTATGGGAAATGGCAAAAGTTGCGCAGCAGGCCTTGGACGCCGCAGGCATTACCGCCAGCGATCTTGCAGCGTTTGTTCCGCACCAGGCTAATATGCGCATCATCGATGAGATGGTCAAAAAGCTGAAGCTGCCTGAGTCAGTGGTGGTGGCCCGGGACATTGCCGACGCCGGTAACACCTCGGCTGCCTCCATCCCCCTTGCAACGCACCGCTTGCTGCAGGAAAACCCCGAGCTCAGCGGCGGGCTGTCACTTCAGATTGGCTTTGGCGCGGGCCTTGTTTTCGGCGCTCAAGTTATTCGACTTCCCTAAAGATTTTTACCCCAACAAGCCGCAACAGTGGTTTGAAACATTCCGGCACTGACTGCCGGCAACAAAAGAAAAGGAGCCGACATGGCTAGCAACGAAGAGATCCTGGCCGGCCTGGCTGAAATCGTCAACGAAGAGACCGGCCTCGCCCCTGAGGCAGTCGAGTTGGACAAGTCGTTCACGGACGACTTGGACATCGACTCCATCTCCATGATGACCATTGTGGTCAACGCAGAAGAGAAGTTCGGCGTACGCATCCCGGACGAAGAGGTCAAAAACCTCAAGACCGTTGGCGACGCAGTTAACTTCATCTCCGGCGCACAGGCATAATTTTCGCCTTAGCTTGTTCTAGGCGTAACGCGGAACCGGTCATCACAGCACCCCAACGGTTGTGATGACCGGTTACCTCACCATTTTTCAAGACTGCTCAGCGCTATGACGCTGACAAAACTCCAAGAGAGTGATTCCATGGCCCGCAAAGTTGTCATCACCGGCCTGGGCGTCACAACGCCCATCGGCGGAGACGTCCCCACCATGTGGAAGAACGCCCTTAAAGGCGTCTCTGGTGCCCACACCCTCGAAGACGACTGGGTGGCCCGCTACGAACTTCCCGTCACCTTTGCTGCCCGGTGTTCGACGCCGGCACTAGAGGTATTGAGCCGCGTTGAAGCCAAGCGTATGGACCCGTCCACTCAGTTTGCTGTTATCGCCGCTCGCGAAGCCTGGAAAGACTCTGGAATCACCGAAGTAGATCACGATCGCCTTGCCGTAGCCTTCGCTACCGGCATCGGTGGTGTGTGGACACTTTTGGACGCTTGGGACACATTGCGCGACCGCGGCCCCCGCCGTGTGCTGCCGATGACTGTCCCCATGTTGATGCCCAATGGCGCAGCAGCGGCTGTGAGCTTGGACTTGGGTGCACGCGCAGGTGCGCACACCCCCGTCTCAGCTTGTGCTTCCGGTACGGAAGCCATGCACATGGGTCTGGACTTGATTCGTTCGGGTAAGGCCGATGTTGTGATGTGTGGTGGCGCTGAAGCCGCTATTCACCCCATGCCTATGGCTGCGTTCGCTTCAATGCAGGCTCTTTCAAAGCGCAACGATGATCCTGAGCACGCGTCTCGCCCCTATGACCGGGACCGCGATGGTTTTGTGATGGGTGAAGGCGCTGGTGCTTTGGTCCTCGAAGCCGAAGAGCACGCCCTGGCCCGCGGTGCACGCATTTACGGCGAGCTTGCTGGCACCTCCGTTACAGCTGACGCCTACCACATCACTGCCCCGGACCCTGAGGGTCTGGGCGCAACGCGAGCTCTCAAGGCCGCAATGTTTGACGGCCGTATCCAGCCTGAAGACGTGGTCCACGTTAATGCTCACGCAACGTCCACCCCAGTGGGTGACAAGCCTGAGTACACAGCGCTTCGCAATGCATTGGGCAAGCACCTGGATGACGTTGCGGTCTCCGCTACGAAGTCCCAGATGGGCCACCTTTTGGGTGCATCGGGTGCTGTTGAGGCTGTTCTTACCGCGCTTGCCGTCTACGAGCGCAAGGCGCCGGTAACCATCAACTTGGAGAACCAGGATCCTGAAATCCCGCTCAACGTTGTCACTACAGGGCGCGATCTGCCTGCTGGCGACATCGTGGCTTTGAGCAACTCCTTCGGTTTCGGTGGCCACAACGCGGTCATCGCGGTCCGCAGCATGTAATTGGCTGGTAGGCCCCGATGAAGGGCTGGCAGCAGCGAACACAAGGGAAGGCTCGCACCATGCGGTGCGAGCCTTCCCTTTTTCCCCGGCTATGAGGTAATTAGCAATCTGAGTTATGGAGCTTTGGCAGGGTTTAGCTGGCCGGGCTGAGGTGGCCTAGCCGACTTGGTGCAGCCAGCGCACAGGTGCGCCTTCAGCTGCGTGACGGAACGGTTCGAGTTCTTCATCCCATGCTTCGCCAAGCGCCAAGGAAAGCTCGTGGTACACAGCCGCAGGTTCCCCAGCGCCGTGCTCGTAGGCGTAACGAATGCGGTCCTCGGAAACCATGATGTTGCCGTGCACGTCTGTGACGGCGTGGAAGATGCCAAGTTCGGGAGTATGAGACCAGCGTGCGCCATCAACGCCAGCGCTTGGTTCTTCGGTCACTTCGTAACGGAGGTGGGCCCAGCCGCGAAGCGCGGAGGCCAATTGCGCACCGGTACCGGGAGCTCCTGCCCACGACAGTTCGGCGCGAAACATTCCGGGCGCAGCAGGCTGAGCGGTCCATTCGAGATCCGTGCGTTGATCAACCACGGACCCGATGGCCCATTCAACGTGTGGGCACAGCGCAGTTGGGGCTGAGTGTATAAATAATACGCCCCGTGTCATTGCAGCAGACATTCCATCCTCCATAGCCGTAGGTACGTCTTCCCCAACGACCTGCACAGCTATGAATGTGTTACGAACTGCTCTTCCAGCCTCTTAGGACCAGGCAGATGAAATTATGTTCTGAGTCCAACGCTGCGGCTTCAACCTCAGCTTGAATCTTTTAGACTCTTGACCATTGTGCCCCACAGCACCAAATTACGCCAGTGGAACTACAGCGCAGGTATTCCCGCGGCCAGTTTCAGCCTATCCAGGCTCGTTGGCTGCCGCTAGGCGCGCGGGTGGGCTTGTTGGTAGCTCTGACGAAGCCTGTCTACAGACACATGTGTATAGAGCTGCGTTGTGGCGAGACTGCTGTGGCCTAGGATCTCTTGTACAGCGCGAAGGTCGGCCCCGCCGTCAAGTAGATGGGTAGCAGCAGAGTGGCGCAGCGCGTGGGGTCCTGATGCTTTGGTGTCCCCCAGCTGGGTGAGTTGTTTGTCTACAACATCGCGGATTTGCCGTTGATCAACGCGTTTGCCTCGGGCGCCGAGGAAGAGCGCTGCTCCACTGCCTTGAATAACGAGTTTGGGGCGGCCGCCGGTGAGCCATGCTTGGACGGCTTGGGCTGCTGGCGCGCCATAGGGCACGGTCCGTTCCTTGTTGCCTTTACCCAGCACACGAAGGGTCCTGCGTTCGGCGTCCAGATCGTCAATGTCCAAACCGGCAAGTTCGCCAACGCGAATGCCTGTGGCATAAAGAAGTTCAATCATTGCTACATTGCGCAGTGGGAGCGGATCACCGTTCTCAGCCGTGTGCTGGGTGTTTTCCATCAGACGGCCCACTTGGTTTTGAGCCAGCACGGCGGGCAACGACTTGGAGCGTTTGGGAGCCTTAAGCCGAAGCGATGGATCCGTTTCAATCAGTTCTTCGCGCATAGCCCAATGGCAAAAGCTGCGCGCCGTAGCTGTGCGGCGGGCCAGCGTGTTGCGAGCAAGGCCTGCAGCGTTCTGCTCTCCCAACCAGGACCGGAGTGTGCTCAGCTCGATGTCTTTGAGCTCAGAAATTCCCTCAGCAGCTGCGAAGCCGAGCATGCTTTGCACATCAGAAAGGTAGGCACGGACGGTATGGTCTGAACGGCCGCGCTCGGCAGCAAGGTAGCGGCCGAATCCGTCAATAACGTGTTTGTACGGATCGGTTGGAGTTTCTGGCACACCACCACTTTGCTCCGCGCGTCCCCTGTCTTCAAGCCACCTCGCCGCTCAGTTACCGCCACAATCCACCGGAAGACTTTATTGGGACGCTTTGCTTCGCTTCCAAAGCCCGTTGTTGGTTTCGGCAAGCCCCAACAGTTGAAGGCGACCCAGCCCAGCTCGCACTCCCGTGGCTTCTAGGCCAGCAACAATGCAGAGTTTTTCTATGCTGGTTCCGGCACGCAAGGGCAAGGCATCTAAAATGATCAGGTCCTCTAGGCTGAGTCCGTCTTGAACTCGTGATTGTGCCAGCGCCCGTTGTGGGTCGGCAGAGTCCCTCCCGCTGGGCGAGAGTAGCTCAATCACTTCGGCAGCGTCGGTAGTCAGCACTGCGCCGCCGTCGCGAATCAAGCGATGACACCCCGCGCTGTTGGCCGAATGAACCGACCCCGGTACTGCAGCCACTGCCCGGCCAAGGCTCTCCGCATGATGGGCAGTGTTCAGGGCGCCGGACCTCCAACGAGCCTCAACAACCACCGTGGCTCCGGATAAGGCCGCTATTAACCTGTTCCGCTGTAAAAAGCGATAGCGAGTCGGTGCCGAGCCAGGAGGAACCTCCGCTATGACGGCTCCCTGACGCGAAATAGCCCGCAGTAAGTCTTCGTTACCTGCTGGGTAAAAGCGGTCTACCCCACCTGCCAGAACTGCAACAGTAGGAAGCGCAGATCCCCCAGCTGCGAGCGCCGCACGGTGCGCGTGGGCATCGATGCCATAGGCACCGCCAGAAACCACACAGTAACCCCGGCTGGCCAGAGCGTGGGAAATTTCTGCAGTCACTGATGCGCCGTAACTAGTGCTGTCCCTAGAGCCAACCACCGCCACAGTGTTTTCCAGATCCGGAAATTGCTCTCGATTTCCGCGCCACCATAAACACAAGGGTTCGTGGATATCGAGGTCGCGTAATTGTTCGGGCCAGATTTCATCCTCTGGGATCAGCACACCGCCCCCGAGTCGCTCTATGGTGTTCAGATCCCGTTCTGGTGCCAGGTCCGGCACTCTCGCTGCCCACCGTTTGATCGCCGAGCTCAGTCCTTGCCAACCTGATAGATGATTATGCTCATCAAGAAGCATTGCCACATCTTTTTCCAGTCCCGGGTCGCTGGGCTTCTTCCCTGTTGCAATTTCAAGCGCCACGCATGGCCCTGCCACCCGTACTAGTGCCATTCCGGCAGCGTCTTGTGGTTCCATCAGCCTGGATAAGGATGCCCGGGCCAGGACGAGTTCTTTGGACATTGATTTTCTCCTTATGCTGCGGACTCGGCTTGGCGTAGGCTCAGCGCTTGGCCAACGTCATTAGGGGTGGGGGTGGCCCGCTGATCCAAATCAGCGATGGACCAGGCAATGCGCAGGACCCTGTCGTAGCCGCGGGCCGAGAGAATGCCGCGCTCCAAGGCAGCATCAAGAATTCGTGTGGCATCGCCGGGCAACTTGAACACTCCACGCAGGAGCGAGCCTGGAACCTGCGCATTGGTCTCATATCCATACGGCGCTAACCGCTCATGCTGGCGGTCCCGCGCTTGTTGCACTCGAGCTGCCACCACTGCACTGCATTCGGAGGTCCCTGCTTGGCCAAAGTCAGCCAAGGACAAGCGCTCAACCGGGAGCTGAATGTCTACGCGATCCAAGAGTGGACCAGACATTCGTCCGAAATACCTCCTACGGGCCAGCGGGGTGCAGTTGCATTCGAGGCCCTTACCACTGGCCTTTCCACACGGGCAAGGGTTCGCGGCTAGCAGCAGTTGAAAGCGTGCCGGGTACGCTGCAGCGCCTGCCGCTCGATGGATGACTAGTTCACCGCTTTCAAGGGGCTGACGAAGGGCATCCAGGACCTTACGGTCATATTCGGGCGCCTCGTCGAGAAAGAGCACACCTCGATGCGCCCGGGACGCAGCACCGGGCCGGGGCAAACCAGAGCCACCGCCAATGATGGCCGCGGAGGTGGCAGTGTGGTGTGGGTTCTCAAAGGGCGGGCGCCGAATAAGTGCGTTAGTGCGGCTCGGTACTGCCGCGAGTGAATGTATTGCTGTGACCTCCATGGCTGCATCGTCATGAAGGTCCGGCAAGATCCCCGGAAGCCTCTCGGCGAGCATTGTTTTTCCGGCACCGGGTGGGCCCATCATCAAAAGGTGATGGGCCCCTGCTGCAGCAATCTCCAAGGCCTGCCGCGCTTCGAACTGGCCAGCTACGTCGCTCATGTCTGGAACTACCATCGATCCATCACTGAGGACCTCTTCCTCGGCGTCGCTCTCTGGTGGCAAGTCCAAAAGTAGATCTTTGGGGTCAGCGCCCATATCCAGGGCCAAGCGTGCCAACGTAGGGTAGCTCAGGACATTCGCACCGGGCACCAGCGCAGCCTCGTCAGCGTTCGCGTCAGCCACCACTACGTTGGGATGACCGGCCTTCACTGCCGCCATCACTGCTGGCAGAATCCCGCGGACTGGTCGCAGCCGTCCGTCCAATCCCAGTTCGGCAATAAACACCGTGCCGTCAATGGCGCGGATGTCCCCGGCCGCTCGAAGCGCGGCCATGGTAATTGCGAGATCGAATCCAGATCCGCGTTTAGGCAGAGACGCTGGGATGAGGTTGACGGTAATTTTGCGTCTGCTCAGGGGAATTCCAGAGTTGTGGGCTGCGGAGCGGATTCGTTCCCGAGCCTCGTTGAGAGAAGCGTCGGGCAGGCCCAGGACCACGAATTGGGGAAGTGTTTGGCCGATGTCAGCTTCCACCTCAACGAGGTACCCATTCAGACCTACGAGCGCTACCGAGAAGGCGCGGCCCAAGGTCATCTAGCCCACCCCTTTGAGGTGTTCAATGATGGGGTCCGATTCACCGTCATCCATCACGGCGATGGCGTCCAAGCGTCTCAACGGCAGATGGAGCGCATTGGAATGCGCCCATTCCCGTGCCAAGCGGTGCAGCCGTGCCAGCTTGGCGGGTGTGACGGCTTCGAATGGATGGCCGTAATCCAAGTTGCGGCGGGTCTTGACCTCGGCAATAACCAGGGTGTCCCCGTCCACTGCCACAATGTCGATCTCGCCGGCCGGGCATCGCCAGTTTTGATCGATGACCCGAATTCCGTGTTGTTCTAGGTAGCTTGCTGCGATCTCTTCGCCGCGTTGCCCCAAAATGTCTTTTGCTCTCATGATGTACCTCCGCCATTAGCTTCGCGGGGAAGCCCAGACGGTGGGAGAGCCAAAGTGCGCTATGTGGGTAACTTGGCCAAATCAGTACTTGTGGAGGAGCAGTGTGTCGGACAACCAGCGGCTGCTTTTAGTTACTGGGTTTAGTTACCCAGATCGCCGTCCTTAGGAACTTGAAGCTCCTCGTTGCGCGGCAACTCTTCAACGTTGACGTCTTTAAAGGTGATAACGCGGACGTTTTTTACAAAACGTGCAGACCGGTAAACATCCCACACCCAAGCGTCTTGCAGCGTCAGGTCAAAATACACTTCGCCATCGGCGCTACGGGCTTGAAGATCAACGTGGTTTGCGAGGTAAAAACGCCGTTCGGTCTCCACTACGTAGCTAAAAAGCCCCACAACATCCCGGTATTCGCGGTAGAGCTGAAGCTCCATGTCGGTTTCGTAGTTTTCAAGATCTTCGGCGCTCATGAATCCATCTTGCCCCACTGGACCGGGCTGTGCATCTCAGAGCAAACGCCAAGTCTTCCGGTGGTAGTCAGTAGCACCGTGTTCGCGGATGGCATCCCGGTGTGCAGCCGTCCCATAGCCCTTGTTTCCTTCCCAACCATAAGCTGGCAATTCTCCATGCAATTGTGCCATTAGCCCGTCTCGCTCTACCTTGGCAAGGACGCTAGCCGCCGCCACACTCAGGCACGTCATGTCAGCTTTCACCAGTGTGTGAACGGGTGCCGTGACAGCGCCTAGTTCGGCCCAAAGATCAGCATCGTTCGGCGCGGGGTCAATGCTAAAGAGCGTTGTTTCTGGTGTGCTGAACCAATCGTGGCTGCCGTCGAGTAGGACGACGTCCGGCACCACTAGATCCCCGCTGAGTCTGCGCAGTGCACGCATTCCGGACAGTCGAAGTGCAGGAACAATGCCTAGTCGGTCTATTTCAGCAGCGCTTGCATGGCCCACCGCTGAACCCACAGCCCAGTCATTAATTTCGGCTACTAGCGATTCACGCCGGACCGCAGAAAGAAGTTTGCTGTCCCGGACCTCGGCCAGAAGCTCAGGCGGATTATGCAGATCAATAACCACAATTCCTACACTGACCGGTCCGGCCAACGCGCCTCGTCCCACCTCATCCACTGCAGCCAAGTAGCGGACGTTATCGGTTCGCAGCGAGAGTTCGTGGACCAATGTTGGCGCCACACCTCGAGCCATCTACTGGCCCGAGGAAGTCAAGGGGGCGGCTGCGCTCTGCGGTTTGGCAGCCGGTACGTCACGGAAAACTTCCGAGTAGTTGTCTAGGACCCGAATCCTGTTCAAAGGCCAAGCGATCACTGTTGCTTTACCTTCAACGTCGCTCAGGTCAACAAAACCGGCACCGTCGCCGTTTTGGTGCGCCCGGGAATCAGCCGAGTGGTTGCGGTTATCTCCCATCACCCATACCTTCCCGGCCGGAACAGTGATGTCAAAGGGTTGAACCGTGGGGACTTCGTTTTGGTTGACGTATTTCTCGTCAAGAGGCGCACCATTGATAGTCAGTTTTTGATCTGCGTTGCAGCAAATCACGTGATCGCCGGGTAACCCGATAACGCGCTTAACAAGGTGTTGCTGCGTATTGTCCGGCATCAAGCCAATAAAGGTCAGGCCGTCCTGAACCCACGTGAAGGGGCCTGTTGGTTTTTCGGCTGCTGCTGGCAGCCACCCTTTGGTGTCTTTAAAAACGACGACGTCACCGCGTTCAAGGGCGAAGGGCCGTGGCACCAGGAGGTTCACGAAGATCCGGTCCTGAACATCAAGGGTGTTCATCATGGATTCGGAGGGGATAAAAAATGCCCGAAACAAAAAGGTTTTGATCAAAAAGGACAGCAGGACCGCTATGACCACGATGGTGCCGATTTCCTTGAGCCACGCAAGCACGGGATGCAAAGGCTTTTTGACCTTAGCGGCAGGCTCCACGGTGGGTTCCTCTGCTGCAGGTTCCTCGATGTTCTGAGGCATTAGTGTCCGTCCTTTGTTGTTGCGTCCGCTGACTGTGTCCGGGGCAATGTAGTCAATCTATCAAGGGGCCAAATGATGGATATAGGCCGGCCAATGACCCTGGATTCTGGCACCATTCCACCACCGGGAGCTCCAAGAAGGCTGCGTGAGTCAGCTGATACGGACCGGTGGTCCCCCATCAGCCAGAGCCGGTTCGCTGGCACGATGACGTTGAATTTTTCTCTACTGGGCTGATCGCTGGGATAAAGGTATGGCTCGTCTAGCGGTACTGAGTTGACGGTGATTTTTCCTGCGTTGTTGCAGCAAATCACGTGGTCTCCCGGCAAGCCAATGACCCTTTTGACGTAGACAGTATCGCTGCCTGAAACACCCAGCCACTGGCCCAGCGAGGAGAAAGCGTCGCTAAGTTGTCCGCGTCCACTGTTCAACGGAGCAAAGGAGCCCCGCCCGTCGAAAACCACCACGTCTTGGCGTTGAATTCCTTGAGAAGCGAAATCCACGCGTGAGACCAACATGCGGTCTCCGCTATCGAGTAAGGGCTCCATGGAGGCCGAGGGGATGTAATAGACGTCCACCCAGAGTGTGCGGACCAGCGCGCTGATCAGAATGGCAAGAACAATTCCGAGAGCAAAAAAACGCCAGCCCAGTTGTCTGGGCTGGCGTTCTTTGCTGTTCATTCAACGTTCCTTGCTGTGCTGGAGCCGCAGGCGCCTCCAAGGCAATGGGCCGCATCCTGAACGGGCTACCCGGCCATTGGCCGGGTTTGCCTTACTTGCCGGTGCTGAAGTCGCGCTTTTCCTTGATCTTCGCAGCCTTACCGCGCAGTGCACGCATGTAGTAAAGCTTGGCGCGACGCACGTCACCCTTGGAGACGAGCTCGATCTTCTCGATGATCGGGGAGTGTACCGGGAAGGTACGCTCTACGCCGACACCGAAGGAAACCTTGCGGACGGTGAAGGTTTCACGAACGCCGTCGCCCTGGCGGCCAAGGACGAAGCCCTGGAATACCTGAACACGAGAGTTCTTACCTTCGATGATGTTCACGTGCACCTTGATGGTGTCACCCGCGCGGAACTCGGGAACATCATTACGCAGCGATGCTGCATCTACGCTATCGAGGATATGCATTAATCCACTCCTGGTGAACGCCACAGGTCATTCACTTTGGGTCACGGCAATGAAGCCTGCATATGTGCAAGAATTCATTACCGAAAATCATGTTTGCCAATCGTTTCACTGCTTGAAACGAATGGGGCATCTCACTGTTGGCCGCACTCCCCCCGTGGCAGGTGGGGGCCCAGTAGACACAAGGACTAATTCTGCCATATTGCGGGCAGACAGGCGAATCTTAGCGCTGCGGTCCAAACTCACCAGTGCGCAATTTACCGTCGACGACGGCGTACCCTAGTGCCCCTAAAGCCTCACGATCAGCTCGTGGCAAGTTTGCGGCGTCGAACGTTTCCATCAGGTCCGGGCGGCGCTCCGCCGTCCTGGAGTACTGCTGGTGACGGCGCCACTGAGCAACCTTGCCGTGATTGCCGCTCAAGAGAATGGCCGGAACCTCACGTTCACGCCACTGTGCCGGTTTGGTATATACGGGATACTCGAGCAATCCGTCCGAATGCGATTCCTCCACGAGGGACTCCGGATTACCTACAACTCCGGGCAAAAGCCGGCCGATAGCCTCAACCATAGCCAGTACAGCTACTTCACCGCCGTTAAGGACGTAGTCCCCCAAGCTCACTGGACGCACATCGTAGTGGTCTGCTGCCCATTCAATAACTCGTTCGTCAATGCCCTCGTAACGCCCGCAGGCAAACACAAGGTGCTCCTCCTCAGCGAGTTCGTAAGCCATGGCCTGGTTGAAACGTGCACCAGCTGGGGAGGGAACAATAAGGACCGGCTTCCCTGCAGCACTTTCGGGCTGGAGCACTGACTCGAGGGCAAGAGCCCAAGGCTCAGCCTTCATCACCATTCCGGCGCCGCCACCATAGGGGGTGTCGTCAACACTGCGGTGTTTGTCAGTGGTGAAGCTGCGCAGATCGTGGACGGCAAGTTCCAGCGTCCCCTCTTGGCGCGCTTTACCTAAAAGAGAGAGCTCAAGCGGTGCAAGATACTCGGGGAAAATGCTAAAGACGTCTATGCGCATTTATTCGCCTTCGCGGTTTAGTTCAAACAATCCATCCGGCGGAGTGAGCAGAACAAAACCATCCGCCACGTTGACCTCAGGCACAATCTGTTCAACAAACGGGACTAACACTTCCTCACCGGCAGGCGTTTCGATGGTCAGCAAGTCTTGGGCCGGCAGGGTAGTTAGCGCTTTGACAGTGCCGACTTTCTCATTGCCAACACGGGCCTCGAGTCCTACGAGTTCGTGCTCATACCAAGCGTCAGAATCGTCGCCATCTTCGGCGAGCTCCTCGGTTTCGATGAACAATTTGGCACCGCGGAGAGTCTCGGCTTGGTTGCGGTCAACGATCTCGTCGAAGGCCAGCAACAGGATGTCCTTATTCCAGCGGGCACTAAAAACGGTGAGGGGGCCCAAGTTGCTGGGCTCCACAATGAACTCGGTCTCGGGGACAAACCGGTCCCCGGGGGCGTCGGTGAGTACTTGGACGGTGACTTCCCCACGAATTCCGTGGGGCTTTCCGATTCGAGCTACCTGTAGCTTCATTGTTTCCTCTACGTCAAAAAATTGTTGGCCGTACTAAATGCTTTGCGGCTCTAAAGCAGTCCGGCCCCTCCACCATATTCGGTGGAGGGGCCGGACTGAAGCCAGTTCAAAACTGTGCGTAGCGTCTAGCTAGCGACGACGGTCAGTATCAACCACGTCTACACGGACTTGCTCGCCATTAGCCAGGGCATTAACCACCGTGCGCAATGCGCGTGCGGTGCGTCCTTGACGGCCAATAACACGGCCAAGATCCTCTTGGTCAACGCGCACCTCAAGGGTTTCCCCGCGGCGGTTGTTTTTGGCGGAAACTTTGACATCCTCGGGAGAGTCAACGATTCCGCGCACCAAGTGCTCGAGCGCTTCTGCCAGCAATTTACTCAGCCTCGGTGGTCTCTGCCTCGGCGGCGGGAGCCTCTTCAGCTTCTTCAGCCTTCTTTGCCTTCGGGGTGATGGCTTCCGGAATGATGACGGAACCCTTCTCCGGAGCAACGAATGCTTCCTTGGCAGCCTTGGTCTTCAAGGTGCCTTCCTGGCCGGGCAAGCCCTTGAACTTCTGCCAGTCACCGGTGATCTTGAGGATCGCAGCAACCTGCTCGGTGGGCTGTGCGCCCACAGAAAGCCAGTACTGTGCACGCTCGGAGCTAACCTCGATGAACGAGGGCTCTTCGGTGGGGTGGTACTTACCGATTTCTTCAATGGCACGGCCGTCGCGCTTGGCGCGGGAGTCCATTACAACAATGCGGTAGTACGGTGCGCGCATCTTACCGAAGCGCTTAAGGCGAATCTTTACGGCCACTTTTGTGGTCACTCCTGTTTCTGAAACGGGGTGAATCCGCGGTTCTGCACCCGTGGGGCGGGCCATACTTGCGGTTTCGGAAGGACAAGACATCACGCAGAGAGAGGGGCCGCGCGCATCGAGTACCTGTCCATTATGCCAGAGCCTCGACTATTTTGCGAAAGGTCCCCTAGCCGGCGCGTTTTGGGTGGGACGGAAGGTTCTAAACAGCAAAAACGTACAGCTGGGTGCGGCTGGCTTCGTCTACTTCTGCAGCAAGCTTGGCCAGAGCACGCACATGGCCGGCGGCAGCGGCGGCGTCGAACGGCATGTCCTCTTGCCCAGCCCACGTGGTGGACACTTCTTCGAGGACGTCGCCTTCGCCTTCACTCTCATAGCTCAAGAGTTCAGCCAGGACGCGCACCATTGGCGCGGGGACGGCGAGCAAGGAGTCAGAGTCCACGTCAACCATGGAGAGTTCAAAGTCTGCTCCCCCAGCGTGTACTGCCGCGCCGGCTACGTCTCCGAGTTGTTCGATCTCATAGTCGGAGATGTTGGGGATGCGGACAGCCCCGGCGTAGGAGGCAACGAGCGCCGCGCCATTACTGGCAGCTTCGAGGGCTTTTGCATGTTTGAGTGCTGCGTCGTGAGTGGCTACAAATACTTCAGTGAAGCTGGTGATTTCCGGCACGATGACCTCGCTGTAGTGCTGCTCAATGGGACTAGGCATCCGCTTTCACGGTGCCAGCTTCAGCCTAGCCCAGCGTGCCTCCAGATTTAGCGCACCGCAACGCGGATTTGGTTCTTCCACGGGTCTTCGAAGCGAAGTTCGGCACCGGTGTGGTGTGAGGCGTAGCCAGCAACCTTGAGCCGGTCTGCGAGCGCACCAAGGTCATCGCTGGCTGGAACTTCAATGAGAACTTCGCCCAGGCCCAGGGTGTCCTTGCGGGGACCGGCACCTCGGCTGTTCCAGACGTTCATGGCCATGTGGTGGTGGTATCCGCCGGCGGATACGAAGAGTGCTTGGCCGTGCCAGCCTGCGGTTCGTTCAAAGCCGAGGGTTTTGACGTAGAAGTCTTCGGCTGTGGCAACGTCTCCCACTTGGAGGTGGACGTGGCCCACACCTGCGTCTGCTTGCCGTTGGTTCTCGAGGGATGCTTCGCTGAGGTGATCGTTGAGGTACTGCTGCGGCGGCAGGGCGACATTGTCCATCACCACGTTCGCTCCGTCCCATTTCCAGGACTCGCGGGGCTTGTCGAAGTAGAGCTCAATTCCGTTGCCTTCAGGGTCAGTGAAGTAGAAGGCTTCGCTGACCAGGTGATCGGCGCTGCCTACAAAAGCTTGCGGCTCAAAGTTGGCTGCGGTGGCTACGGTTGCGGCGAGCGAGGGCTGGTCTTTGAACAGGATTGCCGTGTGGAACAAGCCGGCTTCGCCGCGGGAGGGCAGTTGGAGTCCAGCTGCCGGGGCGAGGTGAACTACCGGGGTGGCGCCGCGGCCCAGGTACAGTCCGCCGTCTTGTTCGGCCACAACGTCTAGGCCCAATGCTGTCTGGTAGTACTTGGACATCATTTTGAGGTCGCCGACTTTGAGCATCACCGTGCCCATATTCAGCTCGGCGGGCAAAAGGTCTTGGGTGTTTGCACCAGTGGACACGGTATCTCCTGACGTGGATCGCAACGGCTCTCGTTGTGGGTTCACTCTATTAAATTACTTGAAGCTTCAATTTATTCCAAGTGGGTGGCGATTCCTTGTGGTAGCTTCGTCTACGACCACACGGGTGCCCATGCATGGGCTGAGATCAGGCTGACGCAGCTTGCGACCGTTGAACCTGTCCGGGTAATGCCGGCGAAGGAAGTGAGCAACACCTTGAGCACCACAAATTCACAGCACAGCTCTACCCAAAACGAGTCACCAACGCCCGTAATGAGCCTCGCGTCCCACTCTTTGGCATATATTTCCGACGCCGAAAGTGGCATCCGTGTCCCCGTCACCGAAGTGGCTTTGGACCCGTCCCCCAACGGCGCGGCCAACCCGCCGCTTCAGCTGTACCGAACAGCCGGGCCAGGAAGTGACCCGGTACTGGGCTTGGAACCGTTCCGGGCTCCGTGGATCTCCGAGCGCCAAGACACCGAGGCCTACACCGGGCGGGGCAGGAACCTGCTCGACGACGGCAAGTCGGCTCTGCGGCGCGGCGCCGCCTCCGCAGAGTGGAAGGGAACCCGGCCCGTGCCGCGTCGGGCAGTTGCCGGGCGCACCGTCACACAAATGCACTATGCGCGCCAGGGACTTGTAACCCCGGAGATGAAGTTTGTGGCGCTGCGGGAAAACTGCGAAGTGGAATTGGTCCGCAGCGAAGTAGCAGCTGGCCGAGCCATCATTCCTAACAACATCAACCATCCCGAGTCCGAGCCGATGATCATTGGCAAAGCGTTTTTGGTCAAGATCAACGCCAACATTGGCAACTCTGCGGTGACCAGTTCCATTGCCGAAGAGGTGGACAAACTTCAGTGGGCCACCCGCTGGGGTGCTGACACGGTGATGGATTTGTCCACCGGCGATGACATTCACACCACGCGCGAGTGGCTCATCCGCAACTCCCCCGTTCCCATTGGCACCGTGCCGATCTATCAGGCCCTGGAAAAAGTCAACGGCGAGGCAAACAAGCTCACGTGGGAAATTTTCCGGGACACGGTGATTGAGCAGTGCGAGCAAGGTGTGGACTACATGACCATTCACGCCGGTGTGCTGCTTCGCTACGTACCGCTGACCGCAAACCGCGTCACCGGGATCGTTTCGCGCGGCGGCTCGATTATGGCCGGTTGGTGCCTGGCACATCACCAAGAGAACTTTTTGTACACCCACTTTGACGAGTTGTGTGAGATCTTCGCCCAGTACGACGTGGCCTTTTCGCTCGGCGATGGTTTACGGCCAGGCGCGACGGCGGATGCCAACGATGCAGCACAGTTCGCCGAGCTGGACACTCTCGCAGAATTGACCCAACGCGCCTGGGAGTTCGACGTCCAGGTTATGGTGGAAGGGCCTGGCCACGTGCCGTTCCACTTGGTGCGGGAGAACGTGGAACGCCAGCAAGAGCTGTGCAAGGGTGCCCCGTTCTACACACTCGGCCCCCTTGTGACGGACATTGCGCCAGGTTATGACCACATCACCTCGGCCATCGGCGCCACCGAGATTGCCCGGTACGGTACCGCGATGCTCTGCTATGTCACCCCCAAGGAACACCTGGGTCTGCCTAATAAGGACGACGTTAAGACGGGTGTGATTACGTACAAGATTGCAGCTCACGCAGCGGACTTGGCTAAGGGCCACCCCGGCGCGAATGAACGTGACGACGCCCTGTCTAAGGCGCGCTTCGAATTCAGGTGGCGCGATCAGTTTGCCCTGTCGCTGGACCCCGAAACTGCAGAGTCTTTCCACGACGAGACGCTGCCAGCCGAACCGGCCAAGACCGCGCACTTCTGCTCCATGTGTGGGCCTAAGTTTTGCTCCATGCGAATCAGCCAAGACATCCGGGACACCTACGGTTCGGCCGATTCCCAGGCAGCGATTGCTCAAGCGCAGGAAGGCATGCGAGAGAAGAGCGCCGAATTTATGGCTTCCGGTGCCAAGGTCTACTTGCCGGAGCTGGAACTGCCGGCTCAAAACTAGAACGGATGGCCGCCGCTGTAACCGATTAGGGCGGAGCTCGGCGCCAAATGGCGCCGAGTCTGAGCCCTAGCGAGGAGACTGTTTCCGCAGGAAGGACTTCAGTAGCCCGGCGGCTTCTACGCTGTCCTGCGGGCGGTGAGCACCCGGCGTCGTACGGTGAACGGCGCCGGTGCCCACCAAATACTGGGCCACTTCCTCAAATACTGGTTCCCAACCGCCGGTGATCACCAGAGTGGGGACGCCGGGGACAATGTGAACCGGCGCCTCCCAGGGGCGGAGCTCATCCTTGGAATGGGCCGAAAGGTATGCGGCAGTGGCTGGCAGTTCGGCGGTGAGCGAGAGGCATGCCGGTTCAAAAAGCGCCAGGGATGAAACAAGTTCCGGGTGCTCGAGGGCCACGTACATGGCGTCGGCAGCACCCTCGGCGTGGGCCACGAGATGGCCGCCGTCTTCAAGGGCGCTCGCTACCGCGGCCTTGCGCTGCTCCCAGGAATAATCACTCGGGGCAGCTTTGAGGAACAATGCATCAAAATCAAGGGACAGGCCATGCTGGCGGGGCCAAGCTTGCGCGCCGGAAGGCCCAGTACCAGGGACGAAAACTACGCGCGACTTTTGCATTACTCCACCCTAGAACACTGCTCTGACATTGGGCCGAAGGCACAGAAATGGCCCCGTCCATCAAGTGAACGGGGCCATCTAGATGCTGGAAAACCCAGTGACTATTTGCCGAGGAACTTATCGAATCCCTTGGGCAGATTCAGTGCCGAGGGGTCAAAGTCGGCGCCGGGCTGGCCGAATGATGCACCGCTCGGTGCGGCCTTTGCAGCGTTGGCACGCTTGGCCTCGGCATCGCGGAGTTCCTGCGCAGCCTTGGCCGGGTTACCGGAGCGAGCCTTCTTCTTCGGTGCGTTCTTGCCGTTTTTACGCGCCGTGCCGCCACCGGGGCCACCCATGCCGGGAATGCCAGGCATTCCGCCACCGGCTGCCATCTTCTTCATCATCTTCTGAGCCTGCGAGAAACGCTCCAACAGGCCGTTGACCTCGGAAACGTGAACACCGGAACCGCGAGCAATACGTGCGCGACGGGACCCGTTGATGATCTTCGGAGCCACACGCTCGTGAGGAGTCATGGAGCGAACAATTGCCTCAACACGATCAATCTCGCGCTCGTCAAAGTTTTCGAGCTGCTGACGCATCCCTGCAGCTCCGGGCATCATCATTAGCATCTTCTTCATGGATCCCATGTTGCGGATCTGCTGCATCTGAGCCAGGAAGTCATCAAGGGTGAAGTCTTCTTGATCGGCGAACTTCTTCGCCATTCGAGCTGCTTCGTCTTTGTCCCAAGACTTTTCTGCCTGCTCAATAAGAGTCAGGACGTCACCCATGTCCAAGATGCGCGAAGCCATACGGTCCGGGTGGAACAACTCGAAGTCGTCAACACCCTCACCGGTGGATGCGAACATCACGGGCTTGCCAGTCACGGAAGCTACCGAGAGTGCTGCACCACCGCGGGCGTCGCCGTCGAGCTTGGAGAGGACAATACCGGTGAAGTTAACACCCTCGTCGAAGGCCATCGCCGTGTTAACAGCGTCCTGACCAATCATCGAGTCAATAACAAAAAGAACTTCGTTCGGGATGATCGCCTGACGGATCCGGCGAGCCTGATCCATCATTTCGGCGTCAACACCGAGGCGGCCTGCGGTGTCCACAATTACGACGTCGTGAAGCTTCTGACGTGCTTCTTCAACACCGGCGCGGGCCACCGCAACGGGGTCACCGGCAGGCTGATCCAATTCGGTGGAAGTGGCGCCCGGGTGGGGTGCGTAAACCGGAACGCCGGCACGCTTACCAACAACCTGGAGCTGGGTGACTGCGTTGGGGCGCTGAAGGTCACAGGCCACCAGAAGGGGGCTGTGGCCTTGGGACTTGAGCCACTTGGACAGCTTGCCCGCGAGGGTAGTTTTACCGGCACCTTGGAGACCGGCCAACATGATGATGGTGGGTCCGGTTTTGGCCAACCGGATACGGCGGGTCTGACCGCCCAAGATTTCAACGAGCTCTTCATTGACGATCTTGACGATCTGCTGGCCGGGATTCAGGGCAGCATTGACCTCGGCGCCAAGCGCACGTTCTTTGACCCGTCCAGTGAATTCGCGGACCACGGACACTGCCACGTCAGCGTCAAGGAGGGCACGCCGGATTTCACGGACTGTTGAGTCAATGTCCGCTTCGGTGAGACGGCCCTTGCCGCGCAGGTTCTTGAAGGTTGCTGTCAACCGGTCAGAGAGTGAATTGAACACGTGCCGCGCACTTCTTTCAGTGGATTCCCAGGAGCATGTTGGAGCCGTCCGCAGCCTGTAGCGCTGGAACAGCGCTTTGGTTGCCTCGCGAGTGCGGCCCCGGTTTTACTCGGTGCCAACATTTGCGACACGACTCGACTATCTAGGGTACCAAGTCCGGCCCTTGCAGTGGCATGCTGGCTGTGTGACTAGTTCAACGGCCGGACGTGGATCCGGAACATCGACCGTCAAGACTCTTCTAATCCTCGGCGCTTCAGGGGATCTGACCGGCAGGCTGCTGCTTCCCGGGCTTGCGCGCCTAGTGGCTTTGGGCCGCGCACAGCAACTGCGACTTGTGGGCGCTGGCTCGGATGCGTGGACTGCCCAACAGTGGCAGGACCGGCTCACTGAGTCCTTTAAAGAAGAGACCGCATCTGCTGACGCTGCCGGCAAAAAAGCTCTCAAGGCCATCGCCGCGGACAGCACCTACCACCAGGTTGACGTCACCAAAGATGGACCTCTTGCGGAGTTGTTGAATTCCCTCGATGGTCCCGTGGCTGTTTACTTCGCCCTCCCACCGCACGTCAGCCAGCTCGCCTGTGAGGCACTCTCCCCCGATGAAGTCCCTGAAGGAACTCGTCTGGTCATGGAGAAGCCCTTTGGTTCCTCAGAGGAGTCGGCCCGTGAGCTGAATGAAACTCTGCGTGAGCTGGTCCCCGAGGATCACATTCACCGTGTTGACCACTTCTTGGGCAAAGCCACCGTGCTGAACATTTTGGGTTTGCGCTTCGCCAACCGTTTCTTGGAGCCGGTCTGGAACCGCGATCACATTGAGAAAGTCGAGATCATCTTTGATGAGGATCTCGCCCTTGAAGGCCGTGCCCGTTATTACGACGGCGCAGGTGCTTTGCGTGACATGATCCAGAGCCACTTGCTCCAGATCATGGCCCTGCTGGCTATTGAGGTTCCGTCCACTTTGCACGAACGCGATCTCCGAGAAGCGATCAGCACCGTGCTGCGCGCCAGCAGCGTCAGCGCCCCCTACAAAAAGTCCACCCACCGGGCCAGGTACACGGCCGGGACCTTGGATTCTCGAAAGATCCCGGACTACGCCTCCGAAGAAGGTGTTGACCCAAAGCGGTCCACCGAAACCCTCGCGGCAGTCACAGTGGGAATCGCAAACGCACGTTGGGCAGGTGTGCCGTTTATTCTGCGCTCCGGAAAAGCAGTTGGCTCCAAGCGCAAGGAAGCGGTTATCACCTTCCGCCCCGTGCCGCACTTGCCCGAAGGCTTCTCCGGCGTTGATACGCCGAACAAGTTGCGGATCGGTTTTGGACCGGACACCCTCAATTTCGACATCGACGTCAACGGCCCCGGCGATCTATTCAGCCTGGACCGCGTCACGCTGACCAGCGAGCTGAACGCCTCCGATCTGCTCCCTTACGGTGAAGTTTTGGATGGTGTGCTGAGCGGGGATCCACTGCTCTCGGTACGTGGCGATATTGCCGAGGATTGCTGGCGGATCGTGGAACCCGTGCTGAAGTCGTGGGAAGCCAACAAGGTGCCGCTCGAAGAATACGCAGCCGGCAGCGATGGCCCCGAGGGCTGGCCTGGCGCACCGGACAGGGACGAGCCGGTAGCAACCAGCACGTCCGCTAAGCCGGATACTTCGGCAGCGAAGTAGAACAAATCAGCAGCGATTAAAACAAAAAAGTTCGACGACGTCCGGCCGGTGAGCGGGACGTCGTCGAACTTTATTTTTTTGAGCCTTTAGACAAATCTGGCCGGGCCGCTAAAAGCGACCCGGCCAGTTTTATTTTGCTGTTTTATGCCTAGATGGCCGCGGTACCGCGTTCACCTGTGCGGACACGAACTGCTTCGTAAACATCGATGGTCCAGACTTTTCCGTCACCGGCGCGGCCGGTGTTGGAGGAAGAAATCAATACGTCCAAGATGTCGTCTGCCTGATCATCGGTGGCCAAAACTTCCACTCGAATCTTGGGCAAAAGGTCCACGTTGTATTCTGCGCCACGGTACACCTCGGTGTAGCCGCGCTGACGGCCATAGCCGCTGGCCGCGCTCACCGTAAGTCCTTGTACCCCATAGGCCTCGAGGCCTTCGCGGATAGCTTCTAGCTTCTCCGGCCGGACAATTGCGGTGATGAGTTTCATGCGTCTACCTTTGCCTTTCCGGTGTCTTCGCTCTTACGAGCGTCGTCGTGGCCCTTGATGATTTCGTGGAGCGGCTGGAAGCTTCCGCCGCGTCCGCTGATACCAAACTCGTATGCCGTCTCTGCGTGCTGGCTCAAGTCAACACCAACTACTTCTTGCTCTTCACTAACACGGAAGCCCATGGTCTTGTGGATTGCAAGCGCAATGATGGTGGTCATGATGGCAGAGAATGCGATGGCAACTCCTGCTGCTGCAAGCTGTGCCCAGAGCTGAGCGAAACCGCCGCCGTAGAAGAGACCGCCACCAACACCGTCGGTGGGCAGAGCGATGAAGCCCAGGGCCACAGTTCCGATGATGCCCGAAACCAGGTGGACACCAACTACGTCGAGTGAATCGTCATATCCGAACTTGAACTTCAGGCCTACTGCGAGCGCCGAAGCTACACCGGCAACTACACCCAGTGCCAAGGCACCAAGCGGGCTGACGTTTGCACAAGCCGGCGTGATGGCAACCAGACCAGCTACTACACCGGAAGCGGCACCCAAGGAGGTGGGGTGGCCGTCGCGGATGCGTTCAATAATGAGCCAGCCCAACATACCTGCTGCGGGTGCTGCCAAGGTGTTGACCCAGATCAAACCGGCCTGCTCTGCGGTGGTAGCTGCACCACCGTTGAAGCCGAACCAACCGAACCAGAGGATTGCTGCACCCAACATTACGAACGGGATGTTGTGCGGGCGGTGGTTGGGGTCCTTGCCGAAGCCCTTGCGGTTACCGATGATCAGAACGAGGATCAGGCCGGCAACACCAGCGTTGATGTGAACAACTGTTCCACCAGCGAAGTCGATGGCCGGGCCAAGAGCCTTGCCAATTGCGCCGTCGGGACCGAAGAGGCCACCACCCCAGACCATAAAGGCGAGCGGTGCGTAGACCAAAGTGACCCAGACCGGGACGAAGACTGCCCAGGCGCCAAACTTAGCGCGGTCGGCGATTGCACCGGAGATCAGTGCAACGGTGATGATGGCGAAGGTTGCTGCGAAGCCAACCTTGATGAGGCCATCGGGGGTGTTGATGCCGTGGAGACCGAAGGTAGTGAACGGGTTACCGAAGATCTGCCCGATGCCTTCCCCACCGCTCATTGATGAGCCCCAGAGGACCCATACAACACCAACGAGTCCGATTGAGATGAAGCTCATCATCATCATGTTCAGTGCTGCTTTGGCGCGAGTCATACCGCCGTAGAAGAATGCCAGGCCGGGCGTCATAAAGAGCACCAGAGCGGCTGACACCATTAGCCATACGTGACCGGCTGTGAGTTCCATGGCCAACGTCCTTTCCTTGCAATGGGGAGTGCGTACGCGGTCTAAACCGCCTGAATCAACGCCTATGCGTTCTGGGATTAAGTTTTGGCTGGCCGTGTTTCGGTCTATTCGGAATTACATGTCGGCTCTGTTACGGATTTCGGCTCGGCGTAAATGATGAGTGTCCGTTTTGTTTCGCTTGTGTTTCGTCTCACCCCTTCTGCGGCATTTTGGCTGCGATGGTTAGGATGATTTCAGTCCGCCCCTTGCCCCTAGTCTTTGGAGCACCCTGATGACCCCGCCTTCCGGCGCCCGTGAAGAAAACAGCCCGGTTTCGCAGCCGTCCAACGCCAGTAATGGCCAGGCGCCATCGGCGCCACAGCCTTCCAAGCCCAAGTGGCGGTGGATTATTGGGGCTGTGGCTGCTCTTGCTGGAGTGGGGTTAACATTGGTGTTTACTGGCGTTTGGGCGCCCAAGCAGGACAATCCCGCATCAATAGGCACACCCTCAAGTAGTGGAACCACCAGCCGCTCAGTTGCCACTCCCACGCCGACGCCTACTGTGCCGAAGTCTCCCTACTATCAGCAGCTTTCGCCGCCAGCCGACTCGCCTCTGCAAAAAGTGGCGCCGCTGAACATCACCGTTGCTGCCACGAAAACCGGAACGTCGTTTAAACCCGGGGACACGGGTCTTTCGCTCGAAGCTACGGATCTGGCGGATCAGGAATTCAACGCGAACAATTCCACGCTGTTGAACATGCTCTCGGTGATGGACAAGCCGTTTTTGCGTTTTGGCGGTAACTCCGTGGACCGTCGATTCTTTTGGACGTCCAAAAAGGAGTCCATGCCTGCCGGGTACAAGGGCATCGATGGCCACCCAGCTCAGGTGGTGACACCGGATGACTTGAAACGTGTGATGGGTGTGTTGGACAAGGTGGACGGCACCATCCTGATCACCGTCGACTTGGGCCACTTCAACCCGGACCGGGCCGCGGATTTTGTGAAGAACGCTTCCGGTATTTTTGGCAAGCGCCTGGTGGGTTTCACCGTGGGCAACGAACCTAACGGCTTTGCCAAAACTGACCTTCGTCCGGCCAGCTATAACGTCGACGCGTTTTTGACGGAGTTCAAAGCGTACGCTGACGCCATCGCCGCGGTGGCGCCGCAAGTTCCCGTGGTGGGCCCGGGAACCTACACCGAATCTTGGTGGGAACCGTTCCTGCAAACCCCCACAAAGCAGAGCAAGGTCCTCTCTTTTCACCATTACCCGCTCTACAGCTGTGACGGCTCGGTGGCCTCCAACAAGCCCACCATCGCGAACCTAATGAGCACCGCATTGGATACGGACATTGCGAATTACCACGCTGAGGCGATCCGGCTGGCGAAGCGGTACAACGTCCCCGTGTGGCTGTCTGAAACAGGTGTCTCTGCCTGCCCTGGCTCCAATCCCACCACCAAGGTTCACGCCTCCGCGCTCTGGGCTACCGAATATTTGTTGAGTTCAACCCGCCGCGGTGCCGAGCGTCTAGCCCTGCACAGTTCCTTGTCTACCTGCATTGGTGGCCCGCCGATGTCCCCGATTTGTAGCGGCGGTAAGTACCTGAAGCCCGACGGCGTCTTCTCACCGCGTGCGAATTACTTTGGAATGTTGATGGTCGCCAACATTGGCAGCGGTGCCTACCTCAACCAGACGGTCACTGGTGGCGGCCTCACTACCGCTTTCAGTCTGCAGATGCCCAACGGCAGTACCACCGTGGTGTTGGTCAACGAGAATGACCCCACCAAGTCGGCGCAAGTTGCAGTTAGCCTCAAACTCCCCGCGAAGGCCGTGAATGGAACTATGACCCAAATGACCGGGCCAAGTTACAGTGCGGAAGACAAAACCCGGATTGATGGTGGCACCGGCGCACCCGTCCCACTAGCCGAGCGTCAGCTGGTCCCCGGGTTCAAGAAGGCCCAGAACGTGCAGAGTTTCAACATCACAGCCGGCACGGTGACGGTGTTGAACTACAGCTACAAATAAGGTTTGCGCTTAAAAGAAGGACGCCCTCCCGGACAAAAAATCCGGGAGGGCGTCCTGTTTTCTAGAACAAGATCCTTTAGTTCAGGAGCGCGTCCACAAAGGATTCGGCTTCGAACACTGCCAAGTCATCGGGACCTTCGCCGAGTCCGATCAGCTTGACTGGGACACCGAGTGTCTTTTGGATCGCGACCACAATGCCACCCTTGGCCGTGCCGTCCAGTTTGGTCAGCACAATGCCGGTGATGTTCACTACCTCGGAGAAGACCTTGGCCTGTGTGAGTCCGTTCTGCCCGGTGGTGGCGTCCAGGACCAGGAGTACTTCGTCAACGGTGGCGAGCTTTTCGATGACTCGCTTGACCTTGCCAAGTTCGTCCATCAGTCCAACTTTGTTCTGGAGCCGGCCTGCGGTGTCCACCATTACAACGTCCACTTCGCCTTCAATACCTGCCTTGACCGCTTCGAAGGCGACCGACGCTGGGTCTGCCCCGTCGACGTCGGACTTTACAGTGGGCACACCAACCCGCGCACCCCAGGTGGCAAGCTGTTCGGCGGCCGCGGCGCGGAAAGTATCCGCCGCGCCCAAAACTACGTCTTTGTCTTCGGCCACCAGGACGCGAGCGAGTTTTCCAACGGTGGTGGTTTTTCCAACACCGTTAACACCAACCACCATCATGACTGCCGGGTTTCCGTCGTGGCGGGTGGTGGTCAGGCTGCGGTCCATGGTGGGGTCAACGAGCTTGATGAGTTCTTCGCGCAGCATGGCTTTGACCTGCTGGGGGTCGCGGCTGCCCAGGATGCGTACGCGTTCGCGCAGAGCGTCAACCAAGGCCATGGTGGGTTCTGTTCCGAGGTCTGCGAGCAGGAGAGTTTCTTCAACTTCGTCCCAGACATCCTCGTCGATCTTGTCAGAGGAAAGCAGCGCCAAAAGACCCTTGCCCAGCATGTTGTTGGACTTCGAGAGGCGTTCGCGAAGCCGTGCCAACCGTCCAGCCACCGGCGAAGGAGTGTCTACTTGGATGGTTTCCAGCCCGGAAGCGTCGTCCGGAACGTCAACAGCAACGTCTGATTCGTCCAGCGGCGGGGCATCAACCGGCGCCGTCGCAGTAGCTGCCGGAGCAGAATCCGTGCGCTCCTCGACTGCTACGGAGGCGGGCGGATCGTTGGAATCGCGCGTTGTTGAGTAGTTCTTTGAGCTCTTGCGCGACTTGAGCAGCACCGGGATGGAGAGCCCAACAACCGCGATGGCACCAATGACGTACAAAATTATGGGGAGGATCTCATTCACCCTCTTAGCTTCTCATAGCAAAAACGTGAAAAACTTCTAGAACCATGAGCCAAGCCAGTAGCACTCCCCCGCGTTCCGCCTCAAAACCCCGACTGGTGCTGGGGCGTGAGATCCGGGTACTGGTTGCTGCAGCCTTTTTCATCGCCCTCGGCTACGGCCTAGTTGCCCCGGTGTTGCCACAGTTTGCGCGCAGTTTTAACGTCGACGTCGGTGCAGCAGCTGCGGTGATCAGCGTCTTCGCCCTGGCCCGTCTCATTTTTGCCCCAAGTGCTGGTTCTTTGGTTGAGCGCTTTGGTGAGCGGGGTGTGTACATCACCGGAATTTTGGTGGTGGCCGCCTCCTCGGTGGCGTGTGCGTTCGCTGCAGAATATTGGCAACTTCTTCTGTTCCGCGGTTTGGGCGGCCTGGGATCCACCATGTTCACGGTTTCTGCCATGAGTTTGCTGGTTCGTTTGGCACCGGACGGTGGACGCGGACGCGTCACCAGCGCCTACTCTGGCGCGTTTTTGCTAGGCAACATCACCGGCCCGGTCTTTGGTGGAATTTTGGGCCAGTTCGGCCTCCACTTGGCATTTTTGGTTTACGCCGGAACCCTCGTGATCGCCGCTGGCCTGGTGGCTTACTTCTTGCGGCCTTCGGCCTTGGCGCCAGTTCTAGTACCAGTGGACGACGCCGGCACAACAGTTCCCGGGCCTGCTGAAGAACCGCTGGGGGCAGCTGCGCCGTTGGCTGCCGGTCCTGCCGCTCCGGCGGCTGGCACCCCTGCCACTTCAGCGGCTCCGGACGCTCCTGCCATGACACTTCGCGAGGCCTTGGGGCTTCGGACCTACCGGGCCGCCCTGGCCTCTGGTTTTTCAACTGGCTGGTCCTCCTTCGGGGTGCGAATGGCACTGGTGCCGCTCTTCGCCGTCGTAGTTTTGGATGCCGGGCCGCAGACCGCTGGTGCTTCCTTGGCCGTGTTTGCCATTGGCACCGGTCTTGCACTGTTCTTTGCCGGGAAGTTGGCTGATTCGTGGGGCCGGCGACCCATGATGATCCTTGGTCTGACCGTCAACGGTTTGGCCATGGCAGGTTTGGGGTTCTCCACCTCCGTGCCGGTGTTTGTGATCTTGTCAGCGGTGGCCGGTTTTGGTTCTGGGTTGTTTAGCCCGGCCCAGCAGGCATCCGTGGCAGACATCATTGGTTCGCGACGCAGCGGCGGCAAGGTTTTGGCCACCTTCCAAATGGTTCAGGACTTGGGAACCATCATTGGCCCGATCGCCGCTGGTGTGATGGTGGACTTGTGGTCCTACGGTCCGGCGTTTGCGCTAGCTGCGGCAACCTCGTTGCTGGCTGCGGCCTATTGGTTACGTGCTCCCGAAACTCTGGAGACCGCGACCCGTCCGGCCATTCTTCGGCGCAAACCCGCAGGCAACTAACCCGCTCACCAACTAACCCGCTCACCAACAAACAGCACGGCTCAAGCTAGCGCGGTTCCAGTCGCTGACTAATCACGGTGGACACACCATCGCCACGCATGGTCACGCCGTAGAGCGCGTCGGCCACTTCCATGGTGCGCTTCTGGTGGGTGATCACAATGAGCTGGCTGGATTCGCGGAGTTCTTCAAAAATGGTGATGAGCCTGCCGAGGTTAACGTCGTCCAGGGCGGCCTCCACCTCGTCCATCACGTAGAACGGCGAGGGCCGCGCCTTGAAAATCGCCACCAAAAGGGCCACTGCAGTGAGCGACCGCTCGCCACCGGAAAGCAGCGAGAGCCGTTTGATTTTCTTACCGGCCGGGCGCGCCTCAACCTCAATACCAGTGTTCAAAAGATCGTCCGGGTCGGTCAGGATGAGCCGGCCCTCGCCACCCGGGAACAACCGGTCAAAGACGTGAATAAACTGCTCGGCAGTGTCCTCGAACGCCTGAGCGAACACTTGCTGAACCCGCTGGTCCACTTCTTTGATGATCTCTAGCAGATCTTTACGGCTCTGTTTAAGGTCTTCGAGTTGGCTCGCCAGGAACTGGTGACGTTCTTCAAGGGCGGCGAATTCTTCCAAAGCCAAGGGGTTGACCTTGCCCAGAGAGGTCAGGTCTTTCTCGGCGCGTTTGAGCCGGCGCTCTTGCTCGGAACGAACATAGGGGGCGGAGACGGTTTCACCCTCAGGGTCCACGGACTCAATATTTTGGTCAGGACCGTACTGATCAATGAGCTGATCAGCTGAGATACCGAGCTCGTCAATGGCCCTGTTTTCCAACGCCTCAATACGGAGCCGCTGCTGTGCTCGAGCCAACTCGTCCTTGTGAACCGTGTCAGTAAGTTCTGCCAGTTCACGAACAAGATTCTCGTTGGCTGCACGTGCTGCAACAAGTTCTACTTCACGGGCTGCTCGTTCTTCTTCAGCCAAGTCCCTTCGCCGGGCGGCAGCGTCCATGGAGGTCTCCACTAAAGCAATGGTTCCCTGCGCCGTCTGGGCTACGGCTCCCGCGCGTGCGGCCGAACGTGCTCGGATCTGGGCCCGACGTTGGGCTTCTTCACGCGCCTTGCGTTCGGCAACCGCAGCACGTTCCAGGGACTGCGCCCGGTTACTGACGCCGGCAAGTTGCTCCTCGCCACTTCGCAGAGCCAAGCGTGCTTCCACCTCGGCCGCACGTGCGGCGGTGGCTTGCGCGGCCAAGGCTGCACGCTGTTCCGCAGATGGTTCTTCCTCGTCCTGAGTGCCCGGGTCCTCCTGAGCGGCATCGAGGCGTTGCGTGGCTTCTTCGAGGGCAGCCTGTTCGCGCACAAGGTTGGCCTGGGCCGTTTCCAAAGACGCGGAAAGACGTTCTTGCTCGCCAATGGCCGAGCGTAGTTGCGAGTTCAGCTGGCCAAGTCGCTCGGCCACTGCGGCAAATTGGGCGTCTGAATCATGCAGCTTGGCCAGAGCGGAGTCAGCCCGGTCGTGTGCCTGGGTTTTTCGCGAAGTGAGCGAGGCCTGCGAAAAACGATAGCGCTCAAGATCAGCTTGGATGGCGGCGAGCTGCTTTTGGGTTTCGTCGGCTGCGGACTGGGTTTCCAACAACGACGGTGCGGCACCGGAACCACCGTGAGCTCGGGAAGCCGTGAGCAACTCCCCCGACGGAGTCACGGCCGTCAGCTCCGGACGTTCGGCAATAACGCTCGCGGCGGCTTCCAGAGAATCCACCAGGACAGTGTTTTCCAAAAGTGCGACGACGGCCTGACCGGCTTGAGAGGATGCGCTCACAACGGTGTTCGCCCAGTTAGCACCGGCGGGCAGAGGTCCGGAGGATTTTTTAGAACTGGTTTTGCCTGTTGCTGTGTCAGGTGCTTTTCCGGGAGCCCCGGAACCGCCGGCGATCAGCAGCGAGGCTGTGCCGGCGTCGTCCGTTTTGAGTTCTTCCAAGGCCGTTAAGGCGGCTTGAGCGTCAGCAACTACCAGTCCACCGGCAATGGAGCCGAGCGCCGCGGCGATGGCCGCCTCATGCCCGGAGGTGATTTTGACCGAGGCGGATACCTCGCCGAGCAGCCCTGCCGCACCGTGTTCTAGGAGTGCCGCGGTGCCGTCTTTACGGTTCAGCCCCAGGCTGAGCGCTTCGAGTCGGGCGGCGAGGGCAGCCCGCTGTTGTTCGGCGGCGCTGGAGTTTTCGGCGAGTTGACGGCCTTCTTCATTCAGGGCGTCGAGTTCATTGGCGGCCGTCTCGTATTCGGCGTCGAGATCTTCTTCCCCGGCTTCGGCCCCGGCAACCTGAGATTCGAGGGCAGCAAAATCCAGTTGTGCTTTGGTGCGGCGCTCCTCCCCTGCCCGGAGCGATTCGTGCAAACGGCCCACTTCGGCCGCTGCGGATTCCATCCGAGAACGGGCAGAACCAAGGTGACCGGCAAGCCTTGCGAGCCCTTCGCGCCTGTCCGCGGCAGCCCGGAGCAGCGCGGTGAATCGTTGCTCTTCCGCGTTGGCGTTGGCTTCGGCTTGGGCCCGGTTTTCGACGGCGGCGCTCAGGGCTGCGGCGCGAATTTCCAGTTCGGTGGTGAGATTTTGCTCTTCACTACGCAGGCGGGCGGCTTGTTCTTGAAGCTGTTCGGGGTCTCTGCCACCAAAACTTGGGCCGGACTCGCTGCCCAAGAGGCGTTGCCGATCCTGGGCGAGCTGGGCAAGCGAGCGGAACTTCTCGCGCACTGCTGAGAGCTGGTACCAAGTGTCACGCAGCGCGCCCAATTGTGGTGCGGCTTGCGCAGCTGCCTGTTCCAGAGTGTTTTGAGCAGCGCGGGCGTCCGTGAGGCGTCGCTCAACCTCGGCCCGGCGTTCCTTCAGCGCCGTTTCATCAGCGACCTCTTGAGCCAAAACCGAGCTCAGCTGCACTAGATCATCGGCCAAGAGTCTGGCTTTGGCATCGCGGACCTCGAACTGGACACTCTGTGCCCGGCGGGCAACTTCGGCCTGTTTGCCAAGGGGCGTCAGTTGCCTGCGGATTTCGCTGGTAAGGTCGCTGAGCCGTTGCAGGTTAGCCTGCATGGCGTCGAGTTTGCGGACCGTGCGTTCTTTGCGGCGGCGGTGTTTGAGAATTCCGGCGGCCTCTTCGATGAAACCGCGGCGATCCTCGGGGGTGGCGTGAAGGACGCGGTCCAGTTGCCCCTGACCCACAATCACGTGCATCTCCCGGCCCAAGCCGGAGTCGGAGAGGAGCTCTTGAATGTCCAAGAGCCGGCACGGCGCGGAGTTGATGGCGTACTCGCTGCCACCGTTGCGGAACAGTGTGCGGGAGATGGTGACTTCGCTGTAGTCGATCGGCAGGGCACCGTCGGTGTTATCGATGGTGAGTTGGACGTGCGCACGGCCCAGCGGCGGGCGGCCGGCGGTACCTGCGAAGATGACGTCTTCCATCTTGCCGCCGCGCAAAGTTTTGGCGCCTTGTTCGCCCATCACCCATGCGAGGGCGTCCACCACATTGGATTTGCCGGAACCGTTAGGACCCACGACCGCCGTTACGCCAGGCTCAAAGTCGAAGGTGGTTGCGGAGGCGAAAGACTTAAACCCCCGGACGGTTAGGCTCTTGAGGTGCAAGGTGGTCCGGATCTCCTGGCGGTGCGGTCTGAAATTCCGACGTCGATGTGTCGGCGCGGCGTGTACGTCCAATCTATCCGGTGCTAGGCACATTTCCGGGCAGATTCGCCTTAGTACTTAGGACAGTCCTGCACCGCCGCCGCCGTCTGCAGTGCGGAGTTGGGGATAGGCTTTTGCAAACATGACCAGCCCGTTTACCTCAGGTGAGGGCTGAAATTCATTCCCAGAGGGAGCACGTAACCATGACACGAATCCTCATTGTTGGGGCCGGAGCAACCGGCGGAGCTCTCGGAGCACGGCTGGTTGCCGCGGGCAGGGAGGTGACGTTTTTGGTTCGCGAACGGCGCACGGCCCAACTCGCAGCTGATGGTCTGCGTTTTACGGCTTCGGGTCTGGAGGTCAGCCACACGGTTCAGGCTGTCACGGCTTTAGATAGCGCCGGCGAATTTGATGTGGTGATTGTTGCGGTCAAGGCACCGGCCTTAGAAGCGATTCTTCCTACACTGGCTCCCGCCGTTGGTGCGAACACCCAGATCATTCCCTTGCTGAACGGTATGGCGCACATGGATCTCCTCGAGGGTGCTTTTCCCGGACGCGTGATGGGTGGAATCGTAAAAATTGTGGCGACCTTGGACGAGTCCGCCACCGTGGTTCAGATGACTCCCATGAGTAGCCTGACAATTGGTTCGCTTGATTCCACTCCCGTCCCCGCGGAAATTGTTGAGGCCCTCGATGTGGAAGGGATCGATCTGGAAGTCAGGGAAAACATCGTTGCGGGCTTGTGGGAGAAGTGGGCATTCATTGCTGGCGCGGGTGTGATCACTTGCCTGTTCCGCGGGAGCATCGGCGACATCCTGGCAGCTGGCGGCAAGGAGCTAATCCTTCGAGCAGTCGAGGAATGCGAATCCGTTGCCCGCACCGCCGGCTATCCTGTCAGCGAAGCAGGCCACCAACTATCTCTGACGTTGTTCACTCAAGCTGGTTCCGGCTTTACCTCCTCGCTCTACCGCGATCTTCAGCACGGTGATCCTCTTGAGGCGGAGCACATCCTGGGTGACTTCGCCGCCCGGGCGAAGGCTCTCGGCGTCGACGCTCCCCTGCTCGACGCCGCAATTCTCCAGCTGCGCACCCACCATCAGCAGAGCCTGGCGGCCAATAAGATGTAGCCCAAAAAAACTAACGGCCCCGGCGCAGTGAAGCGCCGGGGCCGATAGTTGAGTTACCTAGCGTTTGTTCGATTGTTCAGGAACAGAGGATCCGACTAGTAACGCTTAATCGTGCGGTAGTACGGATACGTAGAGGTAGGAACTTCTACATAGCAACCAGCGTTATAGGCGGCCTGCCAAGCGCCGTTTTTAGTGGCCCCTGAGGATGAGTAGTAGAAGTTGACTTGGCCAGCGTAGAAACACAGCCTGTTCCACGTAGTCTTGCCGACCACTCCGTCCGTCGAGAGGCCAACCCACCCCTGGAAACGGCGGGCTTGCGTATCCGTTGCAGGCCCAAAGCTGTTGTCAACGGTGAGGCCATAGCCGCCATAGGATCGACCGTATTGGTAATTGATCCCATTGAGCATCCGCTGGATGTTGCCGATGCAGCTCGCGTAACCGCCACGCGAATATTGATAAGCGGTACAACCCTGGCCACTTGTGCCCGAGTACGCTTCCGCCGACGAGGCCGGAATAATCATGCCAGCCCCAGCTAGGGAAACCGCTAGGGCTCCGCCGGCGATTAGCCGTTTGATCCTTCCCATGTTGTACTCCTTCGTTTGGATATTCGAAGGGCCCCCGGATGAGCGCCCGCTTTGCGCAGATCGCACCAGGGTGCACAACATAAAAAGACCAATCCCCCAGTTGCATTCGTAACGCACAAAATTCAGAGTAGCTAGAGAATTGCCGCTTGTCAGTAGTTAAACAAAACTTTGGATAAATTCAGTGCGGAAGGCGGTTCTCACATCTTTGGACTACAAAGAATTAGCGAATTCGTGGATTCATCCAAGTCGCGCCACGAGCTGGGCGAAGGCGCAAGGCTACGAAGTAACTACGGGCCCGCCCCACCCCTCGTAGTCGCCGCCAAATTTGTGGAATACGGTAAGCACTTCTTCAGTGAACTTTTCTACGGTTTCTGGGTCCACAGGAGTCACCTTGTGGGCCTCTAAAAGAACATATCCCCGTCCCTCGCTGATGCGAGTTTCGTAGCCCAACGAGGCTAGCTCCAAGCTGGCATCAGTTGCTGACTGCTTTTCCGGAAATTCCCCGCTGTGATCTACCTTCCGGGGCGTGCTGAGCCGGTCAGACATGCTGCGTCGTTGTTGCAGCTGTTGCACTGTAAGCTTCCGCTGTTGAGCGAGTTCTTGGGAAAGTGTTGTCATGGCCCAAAGACTACTGGCCGGTAGGAACCGAGTTGGCGGAAGCGCGCCGTGAGTCCCGACGACTTACCTTAGAAACTGGGCCGGGCGTGGCGGCGATTGCGCCCCACTGCACCAGTGACATATCAGTAGTGGTAACGGGCCTGGAGAATGACCAGATCGTCACCGTCTACCAAGTAGACCAGCCGATGCTCCACGTCGATCCGTCGCGAGCAAGACCCCTGAGCCCCGTATTTCAGCTGCTCGGGCTTACCAATGCCGGCAAACGGTTCTCTCAGGCAGGCATCGATCAGCAGATTAATCCGCTTGAGAATCTTGCGGTCGGCTGTTTGCCAATGCTTGTAGTCGTCCCAAGCGGCTTCGTCCCAGACGAGACGCACCTAGAGCCCCTCGTCTAACCTGTCGAGCTCGTGGATTTCGGTTTTACCCGTGGTTGCGCGCTCGTAAGCGTCCAGAAGACGGCGAGCGTTGGCCGGGGAGCGAAACAGGTAGGCAGTCTCCTGCCATGCCGCATACTCGTCCGCCGGCATAAGAACGGCGTTACCTTTGCGGGAAACGATCTCCACCGCATCATGGTCTGCGTTAATCCGCTCAATCAAAGGAAAGAGGGTCTTACGTGCCTCACTGGCGCTTATGGACATAACGTCATCCCTCCAATTCCTTGACTCGTACCCAATTACGGTACCACTTACCAAATCGGACGATATTCAAAAAACGCTGGCGACCAACGCGGTACTCGCCATTACGACAAGCCTGCCATGGATTTGGACGAGCTGCTTGACCCTCTGATCGACCGGGGACTGATGATCGACGACCGAGATCGTGCCCTTCGTCTCCTAGTCTTAGACGCGCTCGAACGCATCGAGGTCGCCGTGCGCGCAGCCCTGACGGATCACGTGTCAACGACTTACGACGATCCTCACTGGTACTTAGATGCCTCGCACTTTAGGGACCACGGCAGGCAAGCACAGCTCCTCAGGATCGTGAGGGAGACCTGCGATGCGCGCCTTAGTGGAATGCCGGATAGCGGAGAAGACTCGCTGGTCCACCGCTCAGCCCTCGAGCATTACCGCATCACCTACGGCACGCCCGAATTGCCGCCGTCGTGGCTCATGGTTGAGACCCTTACTGTTGGACAGCTGGCCAGCACCTTTCGGAACCTCCGACTCCGAGCCGATCGAACTGCGATTGCCGGTCGAATAGGACTGACGGCTCGTCTGCTCGAGTCGTGGTTGCAAACCTACGTCCGGGTCCGGAACGTATGCGCCCACCACGGGAGGCTGTGGAATGTAGGACTTGACGGTCTACCCGGCTATCCCGACTTCGAGTTCACTTTCCTGGCTTGAGCGAGAGAACGCGCTGCCCGAAAGTGCGAGGAAAAGGCTCTACCCAGTCCTCGTCTCGCTGCAAACCGTCCTTGGCACCATCTCGCCGCGAAGCTCTTGGGCCAGAATGCTCTACGATCTGATCGGGCAAAGGCCGGCGATGAACCGCCGTGCCATGGGCATTCCGGAAAGTTGGGCCGAGGATCCGTTCTGGCAACGTCACCTCCGCTAGCCGACGGTGACCGCGTTGATTTGCGAGGCGCCGCTTTTCAAAAGCATTCCGTCGGTACCAACCATCGACTAACGTTTCCGCTGGCACATCGGGCAGAAGTGGCTGGACCGATTAGTGAACTTCTCCCGGACAACTGGCGCTCCGCAGCGGTCGCAGGGCTGGCCGGTTCGCCCGTAAACGTTTAGGGAACGGGAGAAGTAACCGGAGGCTCCGTTGACGTTGACATACAACGAATCAAAGCTGGTCCCGCCGGCGTCGAGTGCTTCCGTCATCACTTCACGGGCGGCCTCAACAATAGTCTTTGCCGACTTTTTGGTCAGAGAATCTGAGGCGCGCGCATAGTGCATTTTGGCTCGCCACAGCGCCTCGTCAGCATAGATATTGCCAATTCCGGAGATCAGTTCCTGATCCAACAGGGCGCGTTTGATGGCGGTTCGTTTTGATTTGAGTCGGTGGAAGAACAACTCGAAGTCGAATTCTGGATCCAGCGGGTCACGGGCAATGTGCGCCGCCTGCTCGGGGATCAGATGTGTGAGGAGTTCGACGCCGTCACTCACCTCTGGTAACAAAGGCGCGGCTTCGGTCTGCCAACGGCCACCGGCACCACCATCGGCCGTGGCAACGAGCGGCGAGAGCGCAAGGCCACCGAAGATTCGTTGATCCACAAAGCGCAACTCCCCCGGCATTCCCGGCCGCGGGCTGAGGTTCAGCCGAACCTTAAGATGCTTTTCGTCCGCAGCCTCGGAGTCCTCCACAAGCAACTGCCCGCTCATTCCAAGGTGCGCCACAAGCGCGAGGCCAGAAGGCGCTGGAGCAACGGCGGCCGCGGCAGGCGCCGTCGTACTTTCACCTATAGCCAAAGACGGAAAACTCAGCGGCATCCATAGAAACTTGCCGCGACGAACGGCGGCGGTAACAACGGCACCGGAAAGTTGGGCAGAAAAGTCGCCCAAGAGATGCCGGCGAAGTGATCGTGGGTCCAGGACGTCCACGTTTTCCACGGTTCGTCCCACAACCCAGCGTTGGAGTCCGCGGCGAACTACTTCGACTTCGGGAAGTTCAGGCACTTAGGTACTTAGGAGTTGGTCCCAGAAACGGAAACCGAACCAGCTGGCGTGACACCGTCAACGGCGGCCGGGGCCAGCGTTTTCCAGGTGTCTGCAGCGGCTTCCTGTTCGGCTTCCTTTTTGGAATTGCCGGAACCTTTGCCGTATTCGTTTCCGCCAATGAGCAGCACTGCCTCAAAGGTGCGGGCGTGGTCTGGGCCGGAGCCGGTGACCTCGTAGTGAATGGTGCCCATTTGGCGGGCTGCGGCGAGTTCCTGGATGTTTGTTTTCCAGTCAGTGCCGGCGCCAAGGGCTGCAGCATCCTTGAGCAGAGGGCCAATGAGGCGCATCACCAATTGGCGCGCTACTTCAATGCCGTTGCTCAGGTAGGTCGCACCGATCAGCGCTTCCATGGTGTCCGCCAGGATGGAGGACTTGTTTTTCCCGTTGGTCAGCTTTTCGCCTTGACCAAGAAGAATAAAACTACCCACGTCTAGGCTGCGCGCTATCCCGGCAAGAGCTCGCGTACTGACTACGGCTGAGCGGCGTTTAGCCAGCTCACCTTCGGGCAGTTCTGGGTTGTCCCGGAACAGCGCGTCGGTTACGGAGTAGCCCAAAATGGAGTCGCCTAGAAATTCCAGACGCTCATTGGTGGGCATGCCGCCGTTTTCATAGGCATACGAACGGTGTGTCAGAGCAAGACGAAGCGTCCCGGCGTCAATAGTGACACCGAGACGCTCCAGAAGCTCTTCAGTTGAAGACGTCATGATCAGCCTAGTGGCAGATTAGACGTCAGCTACCTTGCGGCCCTTGTATTCAAGGAACAGCGCGGTGCCTGCAGCGTCAGTTACGACCTTTGCCTGGTGCGGCAGGCTGTAGGACACGCGGCCGTTTTCGACGGTCTTTACCAGGTTGGGGGCAGTTGCCTTCCACTGGGACCGGCGGGCGCGGGTATTTGCGCGGGACATTTTCCGCTTGGGAACAGCCACGGCTAACTCTTTTCTCTCTTAGTCCAACACTTATCAGTCAGTTTTGCCGGTTTTGCCTTGCAGATCTGCGAGGGCAGCCCAGCGAGGATCTAGCACCTCGTGGTGGTGCCCCGGATCATCCTGCAGGCGCGCTCCGCATTCGGAGCACAGACCCTGACAGTCTTCCCGGCACACCGGCTGGAACGGCAGGGTGGTTACCACTGCGTCCCGCAACACCGGTTCAAGATCGATTGAATCGTGCTCGACTCGACGTTGCTCTTCATCTTCATCCTCAGACAAGGACGCATTGTCCTCGTAAAAGAAAAGTTCTTGCACATTGACCTGTTGGTCATACGCAAGGGGATCCAGGCAGCGGCCGCATTCGCCAACAATCTCGACGTCTACGGTTCCCGATACCAAAATTCCTTCGTGTACGGCCTCCAGTCTCAAGTCCAACTCGATATCCGAGCCTTCTTTGACACCAATGAGTGCCACACCAAGATCACTTGGTGCGGGTACATGCTCCGTCAGTGTTCGCATAGTGCCCGGACTGCGTCCGAGGTCCTTGACATCGATAGTCAGGGGCGAACTGAGATCACGCTTAATGGGAACTCCTGGTTGAACATATGACCGACGTACCATCTTAGCCTGAAGTCATTGGTGGACTCAAACCGGGTGGTCCGGACAAGCCGGGCCGCAAGATGGCACCGAAACAGTCTACCCGTGGTGGGACTACTTAGGTGCAGACTCGCCAGCGCTGAGCCGTTTGAGCACTGCTCGCGGTATGAATTCGGACACATCCCCGCCGAGTGCGTGCACTTCTTTGATCAGAGTTGAGGACAAATGAAGATAGTGCCCCTCGGCCGGAATAAACACCGTTTCCACTCCGGAGAGCTTTCGGTTCATGGTTGCCATGGGCAGTTCGTAGTCAAAGTCGCCGGAGGAGCGCAGGCCCTTAACGATTGCTGTTGCCCCGCGGCGGCGGCAATATTCGGCAAGGAGCCCCTCACCCATGGGTTCCACCACCACTCCGCGGAGTGCCGAGAGCGTCTCGCGAGCCATGTCCAGCCGGTCTTGAAGGTCAAAGCGATACTTCTTGGCAGGGTTAGTGGACACTGCAACGATCACTTCGTCGAACAAACTTGTGGCACGTGCAATGACTTCAAGGTGTCCATTGTGGATGGGGTCGAAGGACCCGGGGCATACTGCGCGGCGCATAGTGAGAACCTACCCCATTCCGGGGCCGGGATACCATGGCAGCAGACTGGGCGATTAAGGGCTGAGCGATCATGGGCTGGGCGATCAAGGGCCCGGCAACCAAAGAATGGGAAACGGTGGGCAAGATGATGGACGAAGGTTCCGGGGCTATGCAACCGTGGCAGCGCACTGCAATGGGTGCAAACCTTCTCTCCTTTGACGGAGGTTCTCCCACCGGTAGCTTGGGAGTCACTATTTTTGAAGAGATGACCTCTCTTGCCACTGCTACCGGTGCTATCAACTTAGGTCAGGGTTTCCCGGACGAGGATGGTCCGGAAGTGATCAAAGATGCGGCTCGTTTGGCCATCAGCAACGGTGCTAATCAGTATGCGCCCGGCAAGGGCTTTATCAACTTGCGTAGCGCCATTTCCCGGCACCAGCAACGCTTTTACGGGCTAATTCCGGACCCGGAAACGGAAATCATTGTTACCACCGGCGCCACCGAAGCCATTGCGGCGAGCATCCTGGCTTTGGTCTCCCCCGGCGATGAAGTTATTACTTTTGAGCCTTTTTATGATTCTTACGGCGCCATGATTGCTCTGGCCGGCGGCAAGCACGTTACGGTCCAGCTGAAAGCGCCGGAGTTCCAACCAGACTTGGATGAGCTGACCGAAGCTTTCTCAGACCGCACCAAAGTGGTTCTGCTGAACAATCCGCACAACCCCACGGGCGCGGTTTTTGGCGCGAATATTTTGGAGCGTTTGGTTCAGTTAGCCCACCAGTACGACGCCGTGATCATCAGTGACGAGGTTTATGAGCACCTTGTGTTTGGGGCTGAGACAGTTGTGCCAGCCCATGTGCCCATCGCTACGGTGCCGGGAGCGGCGGAGCGGACGCTGACGATTTCTTCAGCTGGCAAGACTTTTTCTTTGACCGGCTGGAAGGTTGGTTGGCTCATGGGCCCGGCAGATTTGGTTGCCGCGGTGCGCACTGTCAAACAATTTATGTCTTACAGTTCAGGTCCCCCGTTCCAGAACGCTATTGCTCAGGCCCTAGAACTTCCGGATTCGTATTACACCTCGGTGGCAGCCACACTCAAAGGCAAACGGGACCTGCTGATTACCGGGCTCAAGGCAGCTGGGTTGGCTCCATACACTCCGGCTGGCACTTATTTTGTCAATGCTGACGTCACGCCTTTGGGTGTCACAGATGCAACAGCGCTGGCCCGCGCCTTGCCTGAGCTGATTGGTGTTGCGGCCATACCGGTAGGTGTCTTCTGCACCCCTGAGGGTGCCAAGAACTATCAGAGCCTCTTGCGCTTTGCCTTCTGCAAACGGGAAGAAGTCATTACCCAAGCCGTTGATCGCCTCGCGGGACTCGGTTCAGCGATCAGCACCTCAGGTCTACTTGGAAGCCTCAAGTGACAGCTCGGCGCTTTCTGCGAGGAATTGGACTGCACGCGAGCATCGAAGAGGACGGCTTCACTCCCGGTGCGTATGTGATGAGCATTGGGGATGCCGAACAGTCACATGTGAACATGGGCCACCCTGAAGAGATCTTCTACGAGTACTTGCGCCGAATGGGCAATGTGGTTGACCTTCTGGCACCTGCTGGCCAGCCGATCCGCGCCCTGCATTTGGGAGCCGGAGCATTGACGTTGGCGCGCTACATTCAAGCTACCCGGCCCGGATCTATCCAAGTTGCCGTGGAGTTGGAACGCGAGCTTTTGGACTTTGTTCTGGACGCTCTCCCCTTGCCCGCGGGAACTAAACTCACCACCCGAGTAGGTGACGCACGGGCCGAGCTCGCTGAGCTTGCCGCAGCGGAGAACGCAGAACTTTTTGACTGTATTGTGCTGGACATTTTTTCCGGCCCTGAGGCTCCGGAACATATTGCGTGCACGGAGTTTTACCAAGAGGCTGCAGCGATGCTGGCTCCCGGTGGTGTGCTGTTAGTCAACGTTGGCGACGAACCTGGATTAACTCTGGTGAGGAGCCAGGTTGCAGCAATGCGTAGGGCCATCACTGATGTTGCGGCTACCGCGGAGTCAGGAATGTTCGCCGGACGCTACCCAGGCAACATCATCTTGCTAGGGACCACCACAGCTTTCCCACCGGAGTGGAGCCCCGCACTGGTGGCTGCAGGTCCACACCCGGCAAGAGTGCTGACCGGGGTGGATCTGGACCCCATCAGCGACTAGTAGCTGCTTACGTGGGGCTAGTCGGTAGGCGTGGGCTCGGCGAACCACAACACTGTCTCGCCATACTTCTTCTCCGAGAACCTCTCGAGCCCCTCGGGCCAGATGGGTTCGGGTGAGCGCGAGGAGCGTTCCAGCACCAGCACTCCGCCTTGGTCTAGGTGCGGGGCCAATTTGGCAAGGACAGCGGCTAAGGGTTCCTCTTCTAGCGGGTAGGGAGGGTCCATCATCACCAGATCCCAGTGTGGCCCGTGTTCGGGGACCCGGTCCAAAAATGATTCGACCTTGGAACGGTGCACTGTAACGACTTTTTTGCCTATAGCGTCGTTGACCATGGTTGCGTTGCGCTGGCATACAGCTGAGGCTTTGTCATTGAATTCAACAAGTTCCACCACAGCAGCTCCACGGCTGGCACTCTCAAGTCCTAGGGCGCCGGAACCTGCGTAAAGGTCTAGGACCCGGGCGCCGGCGATAATGTCAAAGGCATCAAGGCGCGAAAAAAGGGCCTCTTTGACCCGGTCTGTGGTGGGCCTTGTGGCTGATCCGGGCACGCTGGTCAACGGCGATCCACCAGCTGCGCCGGCAATAATCCGGCTCACGCGGCACTCACTGCAAAGACAGTAGTTCCAGCGAGTATCACCATGCGTTTAGCCTCGCTCAAGGAAGGCCTCCTTTTCCGGGTTCAAATAATTTTCAATCGCTCGGGCCAGATTGGTGTGCCGCTCCAGCGAAGGATCGTCAGCAACAATACTTTGTGCCTGTTCACGTGCTCGCTCAATAATGTTGCCGTGCTCCAGGACTCGCAAAAACCGCAGTGTGGAGCGTCCGCCAGACTGGCTTGCACCAAGAATGTCGCCCTCACGCCGGAGTTTCAGGTCCTCGTGTGAGAGCTGGAACCCATCGGTGGTGGAAGCGACTGCGTCAAGCCGTTGCCGGCTGGGGTGCCCTGGTTCGAGTGAAGTCACCAGCAGGCACGTGCCCGGCAGCCCGCCACGTCCCACACGGCCACGGAGCTGATGCAATTGGGAGATGCCAAAGCGGTCGGCATCCAGAATGATCATCAGGGTGGCGTTGTGCACGTCAACGCCCACCTCAATCACCGTGGTGGAAACCAACAACTTGACCTGATTCGCTGCGAACGCAGCCATGGTGGACTGCTTATCTTCGGGCGCTAACCGTCCGTGAAGTGGAGCCATCGGCACTTCTGCGAGCGCGGGGTTCTCAGTCAAGTGTTCGACGACGGCACTCACCGAGGCGAGCTGGCGCCCGCCGTCGTTCTCGCCGTCCGGTTCGGTAGCGGAGGGCGAGAATTCGCCCGGTGTGAAGTCGCCGTCGTCGTTGTCACCGATCTTGGGGCACACCACATAGACCTGGTGCCCAGCGTCGATTTCTTCGCGTGAACGCTGCCATAAGCGTTGGGCCCAGTTGGGGTTTTCTGCCAGTCCCACCACGTGGGTAGTGATGGGCGCGCGTCCCGCGGGCAGCTCATCAAGGATCGAGGTCTCCAAATCACCGAACACTGTCATGGCTACCGTGCGCGGGATGGGGGTAGCTGTCATCACCAGCAAGTGCGGCGGTTTGTGGGCTTTGGCACGGAGAGCGTCGCGCTGTTCAACACCAAAGCGGTGCTGCTCATCCACCACAATCAGTCCGAGGTCAAAAAAGACCACGTTCTCGCTCAAGAGCGCGTGAGTGCCGATGATAATTCCCGCAGTCCCGGAGGCAGCGTCAAGGAGGGATTGCTTCCGGGCCGCGGTGGGCATGGAGCCTGTCAACAGCGCCAGCTGCACGGTGGGTGTGCTGCTGAGCCCGCCAAAAAGTCCGTCCGCCGCGAGTGCGCCCAGGGTGCGGCGGATTGAGTCGAAGTGCTGCGCGGCAAGAACTTCGGTGGGCGCGAGTAGTACGGCTTGTCCCCCGGCATCCACTACTTGAAGCATGGCCAAAAGCGCCACAATTGTTTTACCCGAGCCCACTTCGCCTTGAAGGAGCCGGTTCATGGGGTGGGCGCGTTCCAATTCGTGCGCCAGTGTGGCCGCAATGGACTCTTGGCCAGCGGTGAGCGTAAACGGCAAATTCGCTGTGAACGTCTCTAACAATCCACCGCCAATGGCTTTACGGCTGGTGGCCTCTTGAGCTGCCACTTCAGCCCGGCGCCGGGCCAACGCGGTTTGCAGGACCACTGCTTCTTGGTAACGAAAACGCGCCTGCGCACGGGCCCAGTCAGCGGGTTCACTGGGTGTGTGAATGAGCCGATACGCCTGAGCCAAGGGCAACACTTTGTGCTGGTTTCCTTGGTGGTTTGTGGATCCGGAGCTCTCTGCCGCTAGGCCGGCTAGTGGATCCGGAATCGCGTCCAAGTCCATCACTTCAAGGAGGGCCACCATCAGTTTTTGGATGGCCCAGGACGTGAGCTTAGCGGTGGCCGGGTAGATCGGGATGGGCTGCTTGGCTAAGGCTTCGGCGTCCAGTATTGAATTTGAAACTGTTGAATTTGAAGCTGTTGAATTTGAATCGCCTGTCCCGTGCCCGGGTGACTCTTCAATCACTAAAAAGTCAGGATTTGTCAGGCTCAGCGAATTGGCATAGCGAGTCACTTTGCCGGAAAACATGGCCAAGGTGCCGGGCACAAGCTCATTGCGCGCACGGAAGCCGTTGAAAAAACTGACCTTGAGCGTCGGGGTTGCTTGAGCTACCAGTTGGAGTCCGGAGCCTTGATCATCCGCAATGATCACGTCCGTCAGAGTTCCCTTACGGGCTCGCATGTGACGAGTATTGCTGGAGATCACCCGTGCAATGAGGGTGACGTCTTCATCCAGAGGGACTTCGGCGATGGGGGTGAGTTCACCACGGTTGAGATAGCGGCGTGGAAAGTGGTGCAGTAGTTCACCAGCGGTGGTGTAGCCAAGATGTTTTTCCACCATGGTGGCGGCGCGTTTGCCCAGCACCCGGTCAAGGCTTAGCGAGGTGGGATCCCCGCTCATACCGAAGAGTCTCCACCCGCGTGGCCTGAATCCGAGTCAGCGCCGGCCAATTGTGTCAGTGTCACGTTAGCCGGTGTCCCAAGTGAGTTGATCAGGGCCAGCGCCGGGCCGGGATCCGCAACGTGGACATGTACCCGCCAGCGATAGTTGTCGGTTTGGGCATCAGATTCGCCCACGGGCGACATAATTACCGAGTCGCCCATCTCATCCAGGCGCAAGCGCAGCGTTGCGGCGTCCAACGGCGAAAGGTCGATGGTGCACATAACTTCAGTGCCGTCGTCGTCCGGCATTTGGTTGTGAATGTGCGGGTAGTCGGTGTTGTACCCATGGAGGTTTTCTAGGAGATCATCTTGCAAGCCAACGCCAAGGATGGTGGAGCGTAGCGCGTCCAGGATCAGGAGCATCCCCACTCCCCCGGCGTCAACGATTTTGGCCGCATTCAGGGCTTCGAGCTCGTTTTCGGTTTGAACCACCGCCGTCAGGGCGGCGTCCACGGCGGCGTCCAAAGCAATACTGAGGGCGTGGTTGCTGTCGTCACCATTTTGCGCGGCATCCGCGTCAGCTGCGGCGCTCGCGGCAGCTTCGAGCACGGAGAGCATGGTTCCGGGCACTGGATCGCTGAGCGCTGACCAGGCTCGGATTTGTGCACGGTTCAGTGCGGTGGCCAATACTGAAGCGCTGAGCCGGATGTGTCCATGCAGCGGTTCGGCGAAGGCACCGAGAAATACTGAGAACAAGGTTCCGGAGTTGCCGCGTGCGTTTTCCATGGCGGCCCGGCCGGCCCGGTTGATGAGGACACCGAGGTCAGTGGTTTCGGGGCATTCTTGAATGCCTTGGGCCGCGGCTCGAACCGTTTGGTAGAGGTTGGTGCCGGTGTCCCCGTCAGCTACCGGGAAAATGTTGATGGCGTTGAGCCTGTCGCTGTGGTTGCCCAAGGTGACTTCGGCTTTGCTCAACCACCGCTTCATCGCTTGCGCGTTGGCGGTAATTTTATTCTGCAAAGTGATCCCATCCTGCACTGGAAATTCCCGGGCTGCCGTTTGCTGTCCCGGGAAGTACAACTCGGGCTGTGTCCCCCGGCGCAACGGCCACAATTGAGCCTATCGCAGCGAAGCCCTCTGGCAGCGGAACTTCGGGACCGAACGTGGCTAGAAGTCCGTGGTCCTCCCCGCCGCGCAGGATCCATTCCATGGGGTCCACACCCAACAATTGCCCGGCGGCCTCCAGTGGGGCACGGCGAGAATTGAGCGCAGCGGCGTCTAAGTGGACCGCGACGCCACTCGCTTTCGCGAGCCGGCCACCATCGCGTAGAAGAGAGTCAGAAATGTCCATCATGGCGGTGGCCCCTGATGCGGCAGCCATGGGCCCTGCGGCGAGGGGAGGTTCGGGGCGGCACTGGAGACGGATGAGGTTTTGGAACTCGGATGCGGCTTGGCTCCGGCGCTGTTCTTGAGCGTGGTCTGCTGCTGTTGTCAACGGTGGTGCTGACTCAAGTAGCGCCAGTCCGGCAGCGGCGTGTCCCAGACGGCCTGCTACTGCCAGCACATCGCCCGCTTTTGCTCCGGAACGGAGCACTGGTGTGGCACCTGCGAGGTCTCCGGTAACGGCGGCTGTGATGGAGAGTTCCGTTCCGGCACCAAGATCTCCTCCCACCACTGAGCAGCGGGTGGCGCCCAAGGTAAAGAGTGCGTCACTGAGCCCCTCGGCGAGAGCTTCCACCCACACCACCGGGGTGTGTGGTGGAAGGGTGAGGCTAACAACTAAGGCCGTGGGGACTGCACCCATCGCGTTAATATCGCTGAGGTTTTGAGCGGCCGCTTTCCATCCGACGTCGTACCCGGTGGTTTGGTAACCGTTGGGCCAGAGAAGCCGAAAGTCTTGGTCTTGGGTTTGGGTGTCCACGCTGATGACTAGCCGCCCGTCTGGGGCGCTGATGATGGCGGCGTCGTCGCCCGGTCCCAGCAGCGGAGCGGCCGTGGAATCGATAGCACGGTTGTGCAGTCGCGGGAAGATCCGTTCGAGCAATTGCCCTTCGGAAAGATCGGAGACGAGGAGTTCTTGGGTGGCCACGGTTCTACGCTACCGCCAGCATAGGATGGCATGGTGGCTCGGGCATGGGAAAGAACGCTTCTGCGTGTGGGGATTGCCGTGCTCCTGTGCACATTCTTGTGGCTATTTGTTGCTGCCCGGCTTTTTGTGTTTGTGCCACAAGGTCATCCCGGGAAAGTGGACGCGGTAATTGTCCTCGGCGGCCGTAGCGATGAGCGTTTGCCGGCGGGGATGAAGCTCCAAGAGTCCACTGGGGCACCCATGCTGGTGCTCTCCAAAACAGGGCTGCTGGGAAACGTGGAAGCGGACATGCTGTGTGATACGCGCAGTAATCCCAGTTCCTCGTTTGAGTGCTTCACTGCCGTTCCGCTGAACACTCGCGGTGAGGCAGAAGCCATTTCTGAGTTGGTACGGGTGCATGGTTGGAAGCACATTGCGGTGGTGACCTCGAAGTATCACGTGACTCGTTCTGGGGAGTTGCTCCGCCAATGCACAGTGGCTGACGTGACAATGGTTTACAGCGAACCTTCCTTAGGTGTGTTGGGCTGGGCCTGGCGGTTGGTGGTTGAAAGTGCCGGGACCGTTGATGTGATGATGCGCCCGGAGTGTGATTCCCCGCGCTAAGTAGGTAAGAATTAGCTGAGCTTTGTTTGTTGACTAGAGATTTAGGTGGTGAGGCGCTAGTGGAGCAGGACCCTTCTCAGGCATGGCTGGCGCCCCGGCATCTTAGGGCTGGCCGTGGGATTGTTGACTCGAGCATGTTTGCACCGCACGGGACCGTGGCCGGCCACGCCACGTCAGCTAGGAGGTCCAAAGTGATAAACGTCCGTAGCGACAAGTCAAAGCACGAAAGGGGCAAAGCCGTCAAGATTCAGGCCCGGACAATGCGTGTTCGACCAGCAGCCACCCCATTGACTGATTCTGTTAACGCTCGCGAAATAGCACACCGGCGGAAGCGTCGAGTGGCGCTTCTAATAAGTAGTCTCGTAATCGCCAGCATTCCACTGTTGGGATTCGCCCTTTACGTGTCGCTGCAGTGACCATCTCGCCCCCTGTGGCGCATAAGATTGCTCAACGTTCATAAACGCACATGGGGTAACAATGCCAAAGATCATGCCAATATTCGGTACTCGTCCCGAAGCCATCAAAATGGCTCCGATTATTAGCGCTTTCCAGAAGGACTCGGACTTTGAATGTGTAGTCACAGTTACTGGCCAGCACCGCGAAATGCTAGACCAAGTCAACGACTTGTTCGGCATTGAACCCAACTTCGACCTGAACATCCTCAGCCAGGGCCAGACGCTCTCCGACATCATGACCCGCACCATGACCGGACTGGACACACTTTTTGACCTAGTGCGTCCTGATGCAGTGATTGTTCAAGGTGACACCACCACTTCCACTGCTGCAGCCATTGCCGCCTTCTATCACGGGATCCCGGTGGTCCATGCGGAAGCTGGCCTGCGCAGTGGCGATTTGTTCTCGCCGTTCCCTGAAGAAGGCAACCGCAAACTTACTACCCAAATCGCCAGCCTCCATCTCGCACCCACAAGCGTCAGCAAAGCCAATCTTTTGGCCGAGGGAGTCAACGCTGCTGACGTAGTGGTTACAGGAAATACTGTTATTGATGCGCTCCTAACCACCGTTGGCAAAACGGTCCCGTTCGCGGATCCTCAGTTGGAGGAACTGGCAGCGAGCGGCCGCCGTATCCTGTTGGTAACAACGCACCGCCGCGAGAACCAGGGCGATGCCATGCGCGGTGTAGGCCGCGCTCTGGCCCGCATCGCTGATGCTGAGCCCGACTTGGTAATTGTCCTGCCGGCGCACAAGAACCCTGTAGTTCGTGAAGCTGTTTTGCCGGCTCTTGAAGGCAAAACCAACGTCATTGTCACCGAGCCACTGGCGTACGGTGAGTTTACCCGTATGCTTTCCCTCGCTCACATTGTCCTCACCGATTCCGGTGGAGTCCAAGAAGAAGCACCTAGCCTAGGCAAGCCGGTACTCGTAATGCGCGACAACACTGAACGGCCCGAAGCCGTCGACGCAGGAACTGCAACGCTCATCGGCACCGATGAAGCGCGCATCGTCATTGAAGTCGACCGACTACTCAACGATCAAGCCGCCTATGACGCCATGGCCAACGCAGTAAACCCATACGGCGACGGAAACGCCTCGGCTAGAAGCGTCGCAGCTGTAGCCGCGTTTCTAGGAATAGGCCAACGGATGCCTGACTTCGGAAAACCCTAGCACTGCCCACCAGCGGCGGTAGACTCTCGCGGCGGGCATTTCTGGGGCATCATTGCCGGTTCCGAGCATCGACGCGTGACTATTCTTCCTCAGAATTGATGCTGTCCAACACACTTTGTTTGTGGCTAGGAACTAGGACGCTGAGCGCCTCGCGCATCTCGTCAAGATAAAGATCAAGCTTGACAGCCTGCGAGGTGAAGCTTTCTACCAAGTCAGCCCTATTTCCTAGAAGCTCCTTGCGGTCGCTTCTAACTGCTTCAACAGATTTGTGGACTCGCTCCAATAGCGATTCCATGCCACGGACTGCGGTGAGCGCACCGTTTAGCTGATCATTGGCCTTGATCGCAGCTCGCGCGCGAGCTGCCTCACTGTTCGCCAATGATTCGACGGTCTTGAGTGACGTGGCATTGACTCGGTTCAATTGCTCATTGGACTTGTTGGCTGCCCTAGCCCGGGCAGCCTCACTGTTTGCAACTGCCCCTCCGAGACGGCGAGCAATGTCCTCAACGGATGACAATTGCTTGTTTGCCTTTGCCGCGTAACGTGCTGAGGCTCCTCCGACTTTTCGCAAAGTACGAAGCAGAAGGTAACCAACCCCTACAAGCGTCAAAGTCAAGAACGCGAAAATCACGGACACATATACGGACGGCGTTGACGTTGCAGCCAGAACGCTCACAATCACGATGCTGCTGATGGCCCACGCCGCTAGCCCCAGCTCAATCTTCTTCTTTTTCACAGAGTGCTCCAAATAGCTTGCGAGATCGGACACTTTCCGCGTTGTAAGTGCATCACAGTTTCCGGTGACCGCGTATGGATGAGGAAAGTAAATTCTGCCTTAGATCCTAGCGTCTGCGTTCCCCGGCCGTAGCTAAAAGAATCAGATGCTGTGGCACAAAGGCGCCGAGCATCGAGCTGAACAGCCAGCGAGACAAGTCCCCATACCGATTCGCATATGTCTTGCCTCCAGCGGATCTTATGCCGTCCGGTCGGCGCCATGGCGCAGACGGGACGGCATAAATTACTGAGAAGATTTTTTCCCCAAGAGTGTTGGCAACATAGACTTGACGCAACACGTGCACTTGAATCAATCCCGTCGGGAGCGTCGCTAAAGTGTCATGAGGATATATAGCAGATCAAACAAAAGGTGCTCCATGCTCAGCAACCGGACGATCCAGACCACTACTTTTGAAGTCCGCGGGAAGGCCGTGTCTATATCCGGCGATGCAGAAGAGTACATTTTCAAGCTGGTCCAGAGTCACAAAAGCTTCTACGAAAAGGACCTACTCGACGTATTAGCCACGCTGCCGCTGCGGGACGGTCTGATCGTAGACGTCGGTGCGAATCTCGGAAACCACACGGTTTACTTCGGCACCTTCATGGAAAACTCAATTGTTGCCATCGAACCCGTTGAGTCAAATTTTGAGTTGCTCCTGCGCAATATTCGTGACAATAAACTCCAAGCCCGGGTCCAAGCCGTTAACACAGTTGTTTGGGACCAGCCCGGCCAATTTAGTATGGATAATCCCAATCCGTCGAACGGCGGAACATTCCAAGCGCATCCTGCCATCGCAGGAGCGCCCGCCATATCCGGGCAAACCCTGGACGAAATAATCTCCGATCGTCCGGTGTCGTTGATCAAGATCGACGTCGAAGGTGCTGAAGACAAGGTTCTCGCCGGTGGGATGTCTATCATCCGCAAAGACTTCCCAGTTGTCGTAGCTGAATCCCACTCCCCTGAGGCATACCGCAAAGTGGCTGCGCTACTACTTCCAGAAGGCTACGAAATCGTGGCTCAGGCAGGACGAAGTACGAATTACCTGTGGGTCCACTCAAGATCCTTGAAGTCGGAGTCTGCGCCTCAGCTCCGTCACAGGCTCGAAGTGGACAATCAGAAGTCAGCAACACATCTTCTTCTCTCCGGAATCGATCGAATTTCTCGCAAGTTAACAGCCATGGACGCGGCATTTGCAGCTACAACTGGCGAATCGGGCGACTTATCTAGGGGTACCGCTGGCGAAATTGCTTCCCTTAAATTGGAAGTCGCGAGCCTGCTCGAAGGCCAACTTTCGCGCCTACTCGAACTGAATGCATCTGCAGCCGAACGCCACGATCTCCTTGCAAACACTGGCAAAGCTGCCGCAGAGGATCTAAGTGAACTCAAGGCCCGACTTGATGATGTTGCTGCTCGCATCTCGGATAATGCCACCATCACCGATCAAATTTGCGACACAACGTTGAAAGCCAACAATTTACTCGAGCTTGCTAAGTCCGAAATCAGTGAACATATCTTTGAGCGCTTCGCTGAATTCACTGCCGATGCAAGAACCCAATGGGATTCGCAACGCAACGACCTCCAAGGTGTTGCCTCCTCTGTGGAAGCGTCCAAGAGTGCCGTTGACATCGCGGTGTCAAGCCTCAACGCGCGCGAGGCTACAAAGTCGGAGACGAAACTGAACGATAAGTTGGAACGCTCCCTAGCTGAGCTTGAGCTCGCCTTGGACGAACGTGAAGTTTTCGAAATCGCCGCAATTTCATGGCAACGTGCGTTTTCGAACCTTGCCACGAAATGGGAGAAGGCCAACCCCGGAACCCTGTCTGCGAAAGCCGCGATGGCCTCGGTGCAGGAGGTCATTGCCCGACGCGGAGGCTTTGAAGCCTTAGCAGAACCCACTTCAGGAGTGACGCCTGCCGTTCGGGAACTGGAGGGAAACGGATTTAGACGGACCGAAACCGTGCGTATCGGTATCGCGACTATGCCGGGCCGCGAACCAGGGCTTAGGACAGTCATCAATTCACTCCTCCCACAAGCCGATGAGATTTTTGTATATCTGAATGGCATGGACGAAGTCCCGACGGGCATTGTTCACGACAGCCGTGTCCGCTTCTTTACTGGGCCAGACTATGGCGACCGAGGTAAGTTTCTGTTCGTCGAGGATTTTACTGGGTACTACTTGACTTGCGATGACGATATCGAGTATCCAGACTTTTACGTTGATTACATGATCGATGGCATCGAGCGTTATGGCCGGAAGGCAATTGTCGGTTGGCACGGTTCGATCTTTGGCCCAGATTTCGAAGATTACTACAACAGCAAGTACCGTCAGGTACTCTCCTTCTCCACACTTCGAGGTAAGGACACTCCAGTCCATCTGCTCGGTACAGGCATCGCAGGATTTCACACGAGCACAATGCCCGTACTTTTCGAAGACTTTGAATATCCAAACATGGCCGATGCTTTTCTGGCGAGGAAGGCTCAACAACTCAAAGTTCCAATGGTTGTTCTACGCCATGAGCGCGGGTGGGCAATCCCTATCGACGCAAAAGCTCCATCGATTTCCAACGCTTCGCTTGGGAAAGGGGAGGCTGTTGAGAAATTCGATGTCCGCTCGCACGTGACCAAGGTAGTCAAAGACCATGGGAGGTGGCAATTCAACGTCGCTGACCAAATCGTCGTTCGCGAGCCGTTACAGGTTGCCATCATTGGACGAACGGATCGGGAACGCTGGAAAAAGGGCGGGATCCTCAAGTCATGCCATTTGACGGCATCGATGCTGCGGCAATTCGGTGTTGGTGTAACTCTCGAGGACATCGAAACCGGCGACCCCGAGAACCTCAGCGGGACGGCACCCTCCGTCGTCATGATTTACGTCGGAGATCCTGAACGGCCTGATTTCGTCAAGGTCGAGAGATTGATTGACCTTCATGCGAAAAAGGGGCGCGTGGTAATACTAAATCTTTCGGTGAACGGAAAGACCAGCCGGAATCAACACATCCGGGACCGCTTTTTAGGCTGGGAAAAACTCTACGGAAATCGTGTAGTTCTCATGGTCTTCACTGAGTCGATGGTTGACAATCATGAATTGACGGACATCAAACACCTTATTACGCCGATTCCTAAAACTCTTTCACTGCCATCGCCTCCAGCAGCCGAATTCCATAAATCAGAGGGAATTTTTGTCGGCGACATTGCAAAACTCAGCGACGACGGCCTTATGACCCACCCGGCAAAGGAATGGCTCAGCGCAATCCGGCGAGCAGTACCAGAAGCAACAATCTACGGCGTCCGCCAATACAAACCCCGTTACGATGTACCGCTGGATGTTGACGTCGTATGGCCCTTTTTGCGTGAGGATTTCTCCGAAAAGGTATCGGCCATGCGACTCATGGTTACACCGATCAAGTACGCAACATTCGAAATGGTTCCCGTAGAGGTTGCCGCACTCGGTGTACCAGTGGTTTACCAAGAAATGCCCCAGTCCTTGTCTGAGTATCTGGGCCTTGCTGGCGTTCGGGTCGACACACCGGAAGAACTAGAAGCATGCTTGCCGATTCTGTATCGCGATCCTTTGGTTTGGCGCGGTCAAAGCCGCGCAGGACGGCTCAGAGCCCAAAGCGCTGACTTACAGAGCGCCGCCGGGCAGATGTACATGCGCATCGCTACCCTGGCAAAACGGGCCCGTTTCTGAGCAGTTAGGTTTACACCAAAAATAAAGAGAGCAGGCCAGCCGATAAATCGCAGGGCCTGCTCTCTCTATCTACAAGCCCGAAGCCAATAAGACAGGCACTTGTTAGAGCGATTCGCGACGAGCCGCGGTTACGCCACGGCGAATCTGCGACGATTCAAACATGTCAATCCAACGTTGAATTACTGCTGGCCCGCTGTAGGTCTTCGCCTTTTCCAAAGCCGCTGCCCTCATACGGTCTCTTGAAGCTGAATCCGCTTCGAGGACCCGGAGCATTGCTCGTTCCAGTTCCGCTATATCTCCCGATTCGACCAGATAGCCGTCTTTTCCATGAGAGATCATGGTTCGGGGACCATAGTCAATGTCATATGCGACTACCGGGCAGCCCCGCGACATGGACTCCAGAATGGTCATGCCGAATGCTTCTCGTGTGCTCGTCAGCAATGACAAAGCCGCGCCCGCGCAGGCCTGGGCAGCACCGGCGCTATACCCGTGGAGCACCACAGCGTGTTCGACTCCTAACTCAGCAATCAGTTTGAGCAAGTCGTCACGCGATGGCCCCTCGCCAAATACCTCTAGTGTTGCGCCTGGCCGCTTCTTGAGGACTCCACTGAAAGCCAAAATCGCGTCGCCAACACGTTTAAGCGGTGTCAAAGAGGCAATCAGGATGCAGCGTTCTCCATCTTGGTTCGACTGCTCGAAACTGTCGACCATGCATTCGTGCGGGATCGAAAATTGGTTGGGATTTTGGCCGAAGCGATCCGACCAATGCTCCAGCTGTTGGTCCGTAAGAAACACCAGCCCATCGGACTCTGCGTTATATCGATCAGCAGCAGCCCATCCGGGAACCAAGTGTGTAGTGGGAGTGATCGGGGCAGCCAGCGTTGCGCCGTGGGCAACACGATAATTGTAGACATTGCTACCGCTGATCAAATCAAAGAAGATCTCGTCGCCAGACTGAGACATGTATTGGAAGTCCTGAATGACGAACACCTCATCATCCCCGGAAATCTGTTGCAACCAGAACGCCCATAGATCACGTGTCGATGCCAGCTCGGCGCGAACTTGACCGTCGGAACCTAGGAGTTGAATATCTTGGGCACCCTTCCACATGGAGCGATCCCCGATTACGGTCGCACGCATATAAATCGAACCGTTGTCACGGAAATACTCAACGAAGTGCTTGTCTTCCCCTATCGGCCAACTTCGAGAGCGAATGATCAACTTATAACGAAGAACATCGGCCTCTGATTCTTCGAAATCATCGCCCACAGGTTTCGCATCAATAACCGGTAGGCTATCTAACGCATCGGACTTTAGGTATTCGTGGATGTTTACAAGATCAACTTGATCGTTCATACGTCCGGATTGAACTAATTGCTCTCGAATAAGCGGATAATCCAGATGGTAATCAAATGTCAATATTTGCGCGCTCAGACCGTATTCTACGAATCGCCGAGCTCTCCACAGGACCGACAGCATTCCCCCACGAACCCCTGAACGAAACGCCCCGAAGACTATTACAATCTTCGCGTTGGTGAGACTGGATGGAATTTGGACATCACTCATTTGACAGACCTTTACGATTTGGTGCGCGCCGCGGGGGAAGGAACGGCACGGATCCGTTGTCTGGGCGAATTAATATAGGCGTTGATGCGGGCAATTGAATCTGCACGGGACAGGGGGAAATGCCCTCCCTTTTTGAGATGCCACGCGCTATACGTTTCAACACTGAATTGCGCGTGCGCCCAGTCGTGTTCTTCCATGAGTTCGCTGATTTTGTACAAGAACGCCCCCATTTGCTTCGCCACATGCTGGCTGTCTCGGTTGTTCTGCAGGTAGAGGAAGTCCGGAACGTACTTTTCGCGTCTGAAGCGTTCCACGACGTCAATGCGGTGGCGAAATTCGGGTTCGACGTCTTCGGCCGTTTTGTAGCCGAGTCCGGCGGCGATGGTTGCATCCGATGCGGAGCGGGCAAAGTACTTGGTTAAATCAACTTGGGGAATATCAACAATGGCTCGGGAACCGTGGAGGACAGCAGCCATTTGGAACGATGAATACCCCCCTGCGGATGCTCCGAAAAATGTCACATTTTCCGCCAAGATGCCCTGTTCAGCCATGATCTTGCGAATAATCGAAACCATTTCCTCGATGTAGTCACGTTCCCTAGTTCCTACCCACCATCCGGCCAGTAGCCTTTCGTCGGCATAGATAGAAGGGTCATTCAGGAATAAAGCCGAGGCATCGATCTCACGAGCCCAAGACCACCTATAAAAGTGAGGCAATCCGACAACTTGTCGGTTCAATGCGTCCTGACCGAAGACAACGAGCTTCTTCGAATTTGCCTTAAGCTCGCTAATGAACTCGAACCTGACGCCGCCTTCATTGACCTCGACTACGGTTCGCTTTCCGACGGTGGGGGCGTAATCAGCAATGGACGCGAATTTTTCCGTTTCTGTGGGGAATTCGTCATTCTTGGGATTGTATTTAGACCCGGAAGGCTGATTGCTAACGAGGCGGTGAATATGCCCAGTCACTTTCAGCTTGAACTCGTCATCCGTTTCGGCCGCTACCAGACGGGAAACGATGCTTGGGTGGCCTGTGTCGACATAGTGGCGCAAAAACACCATAAGCTGCGATGCCTCCGGCAGTGCGTCTAAGATCTCAATCAAGTGGTCCACAGTGACAGGAGCTTCGAAAACCGCAAGGCCCAATACGTGAGTTCTGTCCGTCGCGGCAGCCAGCGATCGCGCGTTTTCCAGCGGGATCGCGTTGCGAACGGCAGTCCGATCCGCTAGGAAATGCTCGTATTGAAGGTGCTCTAAGGCGGCATCTATTACGCCCCCCGGAGCGTCCAAATTTTCAATCCAGTCAAACCGCCCTGACACCTCGACCGCCAAAATATGAGTCCGTTCTCCTAAGTTCAAGCACAGGTAAACCGCCTGCGCCTATGTACTTTCATTACTGTCTCATGTTGCCCCTCCAATCCGGTAGCTGCCAGCCGCCTGGCAAAGTTTCCAATGCTGAATCACCCTCGTCTGGCGCGCAAGTCCTGTCTGCAACTAGTTAGTTTTCCCATTCGATCGCAACGCGCTTGCACGAACATGTAGAATGTGGCGACCTCTACTAAAGCCGCTGCGACCGGTGCTGTCCTCCAGGAGACTTAACCATATGTTCGACCAAGATCCGGCTGTCATCGATTGGCTTGTGAATTTAGATGCTCCAGGCGGCACGATTGATTCCTACATTGAATCTATGCAGCTACATCACCGAGATCTGACATCAAACTTCCAGCGGGGCCAGTCTAGGACCGCCAACCTCGAATCATTCATGACCTATTGGCGCTCGACTGGCATTCAAGACCAACGTGTGGTGGCACTGGTATCGGCGCCTAGTGGAGCGCCCAGCATCGATTATGTTGCCCTGAATAAAGCCCTTTCCCCAAACGTTCATGTGCTGGCGTTCGTGCGCAATTATCAAAAGTCTGAGTTTCCTCAAATCTTCGTCCAAGGTTGCACAGTGGATCTACCGAAGGAGTTCGCCCTGAAAATTGGCGGTCATATGTCACGGCTCATCCGGGCCCAACCAGAAGGATCTCCATTCAACCCTCCATCGGTTCCTTTCCCAACCACTCGATATGACTACGTTGGGATTGATTCCTACAGTCCCGTTGTCGATGAAGTGCACACGCTGAGCGTCGATCTCGATGGAGTCAAGTTCGACATGCTTTCAGATTTGCGTTCGAGATCCCGTAAGTTGGTCGTAATTGGCCAGAGCGCACTGACTCGAAGCCAAGTGAATTTGCCGCTGTTCCATCGCTGGAGCTGGACTGCTGACCTCGATGGTTCGGCGCTCGTCCTGAATGATCCCACACTCTATCTTGATGACGCGCTCGATGCAGGTTGGTGGATCGGCACAAGAGAGCGAGATTACGCACGTGAGATGTCGGCAATAGTGGCGAAAACGGCTTCGTCGTTGGGACTCAGCAACGAAGACGTCATTTTCTATGGCGGATCGGCTGGCGGGTTCGCGTCTTTCCATATGGCGGCTTGCCTCCCCGGCTCAAGTGTGATCGCAGATATTCCACAAACAAACCTACGGCTCTACCACGTCCGAAAGGCCGTCGACCACGCGGCCAAGGCCGGCTTGGGATTCGAGTCAATTGAGCACGTAGATGCGGACTACCTGCACCGAATCGACGTCATCGAACGCTTCGTTCACGAGCAGCACGTACCGGATTTCCTGTACCTGCAAAATAATCGAGATCAGAGTCATCTAATGTCTCAGTACGTGCCGTTCGTTACGCGTCTCGCCGAGCTTCAAATGAAGCATTCTTGGGCGCGCAGTCGGAGTCGAATGGAGATCTACAGTGCTTGGAGCAAGATTCGCGGAGGGCACTTTCCCCTGAATCGCCACGACACCATGCAGTACCTAAACAATTGGAAAAAAGAGTTAGTGGGCCCGATTTTCCGCTGAAATCCGACTGCCATGGGCCGAACCATCTATGCAAGATGTAACGCGCCACTTTTTACCTAGTAAATCGCTGACAATCGAGCCCTAAAATTATGCTGTCGATATGAGGCATCGATCGTCAAGACGGTATGATCATCAGACTTGGGGATCGCGCCGTCTTTTGGCACGGCTCACTGACATCCCATCCAAGGGGTCATCGGGGATTGCATTTGTCGGGATCGGTCACAAAACTCCAGCTGGAGAGATCCTCCCGACAAATTCGGTATGAACCGACATTTTCCATTAGGGCAACGTTGAAGAAGGATGAACGGTTGAAAAATCTCGTTGTTATTGGTCAAGGTTACGTCGGATTGCCATTGGCGCAAGGCGCAGTGTCTGCCGGACTAAGCGTGACCGGCCTAGAGCTAAACCAAGCTGTCGTCGACAACCTGAACAATGCCGTGTCGCATGTCGATGACCTCAGCAATTCCGAAATTCAAGCCATGATCGATGGCGGCTACAACGCTTCATCCGACCCATCCGTGATCAAAGATGCAGACGTCGTAGTCATCTGCGTGCCCACGCCGTTGGGTGAAGCAGGAAGCCCCGATTTGCGAGCAGTTACTTCCGCTACCACCACTATTGCGGCACACCTCACAAAGGGAACTCTTGTGGTCCTAGAGTCAACCACTTACCCCGGCACCACCGAGGATCTTTGCCAACCCATCCTTGAAGCTGAAGGCCACAAGATCGATTCTGATTTCTACCTAGCCTTCTCCCCCGAGCGAATCGACCCCGGAAACAAGGTCTACAAGCTTAAAAACACGCCGAAAGTAGTCGGTGGTGTCACCTCAGAATCGACTCGATTGGCCACGGATTTCTACAGCAAGTTCGTTGACACCGTCGTTCCAGTCAAGGGTGCCAAGGAAGCCGAAACGGCGAAGCTCCTCGAAAACACCTATCGTCACATCAATATTGCCCTCGTCAACGAAATGTCTAAGTTCTGCCACGAGCTGGGCATTGATCTCTGGGACGTCATCGACGCCGCCAAAACTAAGCCCTTCGGATTCCAAGCGTTTTACCCGGGCCCGGGCGTAGGGGGCCACTGCATCCCAATCGATCCGAATTACTTGAGCTACCAGGTTCGCAGCGCCCTGGGATACCCGTTCCGCTTCGTGGAACTGGCTGAAGAAATTAACAACTCCATGCCCCGCTATGTCGTGGACCGAGTACAGTCGCTGCTGAACGATACCTTGAAACCCCTTCGCGGCTCCCGCGTCCTTCTCTTGGGCGTTACATACAAGTCAGACATCGCAGATCAGCGCGAATCACCCGCTATGGATGTCGCCGAAGTACTAGCGGCACGCGGAGCAGAAATCTCCTACCACGACCCGAAAGTATCTACGTGGACGGCTGCAGGTCGGACCTACGAGTCGATTAAGGACCTTGGCGATGCCGTTTCGGACGCCGACGTCGTTGTGCTTCTTCAGAACCACACGGCGTACGACGTCGAGGATCTGAGCTCACGCGCAAAGATCTTCTTCGACACTCGCGGCGCGACAAAGTCCGATTCAGCGGACCGTCTTTAGAATTTGCGAGTGCGAGTGCTCAAAGGCATAGGTAAATGGCAGGCAGTCGGCGGTCTTATTGCGAGTGCAGGACTGCTGGCCACCGTCGTCGGCTCGATTCTCGATCTCCGCATTCTGGTGGTAGCTGGTTTCGCTCTGTTCTCTTGGGCCGCGCTGGCCATAATTGTCACCAACGGTCGGACGTCAAATCTTCGAACCAAACAGATTAAATCTGCGCTGGCCCGCCTTGAGAAGCGGGACAAAAGGCCAGATTCCAACGAGGCAGCCAAGAAATCCGACTCACCAGTACGCCTTCAGAGGGCTGAGCATGGCATAGGCCCGGAATTTGAGTACGCCTCGCGAATGGACTCAGCCCAATCGCAGCTTGAGACATTCGCCCTACGATCCCGTAGCCAAGACATCCGAAATGCATTTGCTCGTCGGGCCACTAACGGACAATCCCGGTTCGCTGATTTGATGCGCCAGGTTGCAGTCTTCGACGTAGGCGGCGGTTCCTCAGTATTTTCGGAGACGGTTCCCACCTGGCGCCCCGAGGCTATGCTTTCGCTCGCCCGGATTCTAGTCAACCAACAGTCGCTAAGAACCGATGTTGAGGACGCCGCGCGATTGTTCAAACTCGTGGAAAAACAGTTCGGTACCCAGAAACTTGGACGAACTGACCGCTTTATCTACCTCGAGGCATTGGGTATTCTCGGTGCGGATCGGACATTACAGGATGCCTTATCTCGATTTAGAACTAAGTCCAATTTCCCTGTCCAAGCTTCGCTGTTATCCCTGAACGCCATAGGTCTGAAGGACCAAGCGACCACGAATGTTTGGCTCGAGCGTCTCAATGAATTGATCGAGGGACATGCACTGGCTCCGGTAGCGATGGTTAATCCCCAAGTACCCTCAATTGATACCCTTCGAACGAACATTGACCAGGCGACAATTGACGGACCCTTAGTAACCGTCATAGTGCCGACATATAACGGGGCCGACCTGATTGATACCGCGCTAAGTTCTCTGACTGGTCAGACGTGGCGAAACTTGGAGATTATCGTCGTCGATGATCACTCGGATGAGGAGCAATTTGCGCGGCTGCAGCAGGCATGCGCCGTTGACCCTCGAATTGTGCTGAAGAGACAATCATCAAATCTTGGACCTTATTGCGCGCGAAATCTTGGTCTGAGCGTGGCGAGGGGAGAATTCGTGACCATCCATGACGACGACGATTGGTCTCACGCTCAGAAAATCGAGCTGCAAGTTCAAGCTCTACTGGAAACGCCTGCGGTAGCGGCCAATATGAGTCAGCATGTTCGATGCACACCTGAAATCAATTTCTTACGCATCAACAACAATCCCCAGTTCACCCAACCGAATTTCTCATCCCTTATGGTACGACGCTCGATTTTGGAGCAACTGGGTGGGTGGGACGCAGTTAATCGCGGCGCAGACGCAGAATTCCGTGACAGATTGGTCAAGTTCACGGGTCAGGCAGTTCCAGTTGTCGGTCAAGTCCCTCTGTCATTCACCAGAACTCGGACAGGATCCCTAACCGCAGGCGAACTCTCTCGTGGATACGTTGACCCATCCCGATTGCTCTACATGTTCGCATATCAAGCGTGGCATGAGCGTGCCGAGAACTCAGGATCCTTTGCGATCAACAACGAGCCATCGAGACCCTTTGTGATCCCACGGAACATGCAACCCGGTCCCAGGAACGGACACCTTGGCGACTACGACGTTGTCTTCGCAACGGATTTCAAATTCCCAGGTGGAACTACGGCGCTGACTCTCACTGAAATTCGACTGGCGTCGTCATCGGGGCTTCGAGTCGGTGTAATTCAGATCGATTCTCCCCTCAACTCATTCTCGTCTCCTATCGCGTCGGGGCTCTTTGAGGTCACAAACGTTCCCAATGTCGACATCTTAGGACTGAACGATCGAGCAAATGTCGCTTTGCTCGTTGTCCGTCATCCCTCTGTGGTCACATTCTTGGACGGTGCAAAAAGCAACCTCGTGGTCGGCTCATGCGTGCTCATCGTCAACAACCCGCCATTCCTCAGGGACGGGTCTGGGATGGTCTTTGATCTTCGCTCCTGCCTTCTCAATCTCGATTCCTTGTTCAACGTCGCCGCTATGGTTTTGGCTGAGTCGAAGTTGACGCGAGAGTTATGCGTTGGGCTCGTGGAGAGTAGCCGGTTGTCTGAGGACACATGGCCAGGCGTAATTGACGTTGTTCTAAGTTCACCGGCTCTCCCTTCAGAAAGCTCGGCGATCCTCGGAAGACATTCCCGGGACCACGGGCTCAAGTGGCCGTCTCGGATCGAAGATTTTGAAGCAGCATACAAGTCGAAAAACGGTGAATTCTCTACGTCGATTCTTGGCGGTGCAGACAGCCTCATCAAAAAATTCGGGCCCAGTGCCATTGCCGGCATCAAGGTCCACCCATTCGGCTCGATGAACGTTTCACAGTTTCTGACAGGAGTTCACTTTTGGGCTTACTTCCATGACGACCAACTTACAGAGTCCTTTGGAATGGCCGCGGCAGAGGCCATGGCGGCAGGCAAGGTTGTCTTCTTGCCCGCCTACATGGAGAAAACGTTCGCTAACGGCGCCGTATACTGCTCGCCGGACGAAGTCAGCGAACTGGTATCTAAATTTTCGCGGGACTCCGACCTCTATTTAGCCCAATCAGCGAAAGCTCAAGCAGTCGTTGAAGCTCGGTTCTCGCGGAGCGCTTTATTGCAGAGAATCTCCAAATTTTCGATAGCTCAGGAATCAGGCACAACACCTTCAGGAAGCGTTGGATGAAACGACTGCTACGCATCGGACTAAGTGCAGCTGCAGGTAGCGTAATCAGTGGGGTTGTCGTGGTATCTCTGATTAACGTTGCACCCACGGGGCAGCGTGGTCCCCTTCTAGCTAGCGTCATCATAAGTCTCCTGATTTACCTTGCTCTGTCTTGTGCCTTTTTGGTTCGCCACCAAACCTCCGGGCTGAACAAAGCCATGCGGCAGCTTTCTCTGATGAAAGAAGCGGAGTCCCGCCACGACTATCATCGAAGCCGCGAACAACAGGAAGTGTCGTTGACTTTGGTCCGTCTACGCGCGCTGGCCGAGGGACTAGTCGGCGATCATTTGCCCTTAGACGAAACGCTACGCCTATCGTTCGACGAGTCATCGAAGCTTCCGCGTGTCTTATTCGTGACCAGCAACGGCGCAGGCATGGGGCATCTGACACGCTGTATGGCCATTGCACGCAGTGGTCGGGAGTCTTTTCAGTCGCACTTTGTATCGCTGGCATCCTCGGCAGCAATCGTGAACTCTTTAGGTTTCGAGGTTCTCAAGTTTCCCAGCCAAAAGGCGTCTAGCGGGATATCGCATCGTGAATGGAACGATAGATTTTCAGAATTTTTTGACGCTGTCTGCAGAGCCAACCGACCTGACGCCATAGTTTTCGACGGGACTTGGATTTATCGGGGCATTCACGAATCCGCGCGCCGGCATGGGATCAAAATGATTTGGCTGAGAAGAGGCCTCTGGCATGACGGCGCCAGTACGGCCCAAATCAAAGACAGTAAGTCGATCGTTGATCATTTGCTCGTCCCCTTTGACATTGCCGCTGAAGCCGACACCGGGCCCGTTTCGAGGAGCGAAGGAACCCAGGTTAACGCCGCAACTCTTACGACGCCCGCCGACAGCACTGACCGAGATCGCGCAATCCAAGACCTGGGACTGGACCCCCGACGCAGGTATGTACTAGTCCAGCTTGGTGCAGGTGTCATCAACGACATTAATGATCTCAGGGAACTTGTCATCTCCGAGGTCCTCAAGAGGTCTCCGGAAGTAGACATTGTTCTCGGCTTGTCGCCTCTGAGTCCGGACTACGAGGATGTGCGACTGCGTGTGCACGTCCTTCGCAAATATCCGATCGCCGACTACCTCCAAGCCTTTGATTTTATGGTCATCGCCGCTGGTTATAACTCCGTCCACGAGTCCGTCCGATTCACCACACCGGCAATCGTGATCCCCAACTTGGAAACGCTGACCGATAATCAATCTCTTAGGGCCAGCGAGTTTGAGCGACTCGGTTACGGACTGGCGGCTATAACTAGGCAAGAAATTATTTTGGCGCTTAGCCGGATGCTAACCGATTCTGAGCTGCAGACATTTCGCAAATCCTTAGAATCGTCCGTCCGCTCTGATATTGATTCGGGCGAAGACGCCGCCCAAGTCATAAAAGATTGGTTGAGCTCCAATGGCTGAACGCTCTCACCCAGAAGAATACTACGCACTTCCCTTACACCTCAGCCGAAGTCTTGGTTCACTTCGTCTAACTCCAGAACCAGCCGTAGAACGCGTTCGACTGGGGCCATCCGTCGACCTCGATTTTCTCTGCTCTTTGGCACCCTCGGAAACACTTTTCGTGGCATTCCATGGAGCAATGCGACCAGGAGTCGATCTATATCCTCGTTTTGAACGAGCCGAGTCGCTCCGACGACGTACTTCCACTTACTTGTCCTTTGCAGATCCAACGTGGCATTTGAACCACAAGCTGGCAATTTCGTGGTTCCTAGGCGGCCCTGAATGGGACGCGCTGGACCCAATCGAGCTAGTCATCAAAGAAGCTATGACAGTCTCTGGAGCAAATAGAGTGATATTCGTCGGCGGTTCTGGCGGCGGCTTCGCGGCACTCAGAGCCAGCATCCGATTCCCTGGGTCGTTGGCCTATGTTCAATCGCCCCAAACAGTTGTTACTCGCTACCTGCCGGCTGCGGTGGAGGCCTACTTCGGCTCAGTTTGGGGGCAAAACAAAACCGATGTGGCGATGTCCTCCCCGCAGCGCTTCGATTTGGCTTCACTATATCGTGTCAATGCCGGTCTCAACGTCGTTTACTATCTCCAGAATTTGAATGATCCCACCCATATTCGCGACCACTATAAGCCTTTCAAACGCATCCACGGCGTTACAGAAGCGGAGGGGGAAAGCGTAGACGGAACCAAATACTTCTATTTGTCAGACTCTGAGCTGCTGCGCCATGGTCCCCCGACCGCCGCTGAATTCGAGCTCAATTTCGACCGAGCGATTCGGTTCTATGAATCAGTGCTTCTCAAACGTCCAACGAAGATGAAAAATTTGATCTAGAAGACGTGGCAGCGAGTTCAGAGAGCCTCCTTCCCACAAAATCGTAGAATTCCTGAACATAGTGGAACGGCGCAAGACCCCATTTCTGCTGCGGATCACTGATCGTCACAGCGGCTGGAGGCCGAATTAGATTCGCTTCCGACAATTTGCTACGCAAGAATTCTCGATATCGTTCATAGAGTTCGTTTGCCTCGGACGGCTTCATGCCAGCATGTACTAGCTTGCTGTCTAGTTCCGGGCCAGCGATGGTCGACGCCCAGTCAGCATCTATAAACGCTACCTCCACTCTCCGAGGCAACTCAGCTACTAGTTTCAGTAGTTTGTCCACGGCAATAGTCCACTCAGCGAAATGCTCATCACTGCCGCTAGCTATCTTGCGCCAGGACCCTGGCTTCGCGGTTAAGAACTGGCTTTCTCGGAATGCGGACGAGTCAGTGATTCGTTCCTCTCCTCTAACGAGAACGTGAAATCGTTCGTCGATAATGTCGAGGAGAAGTAGGTCAAATTGTTGTGTCCGCAAATTTTCGACAAGCGACTTGGACGCATCGGCCTCTAGCATCCTTCGTTGGAAACTTGACCTGACCAAAGCCGGGGCCGTGCCGAGGTCCGTCTTTCTTCGACCAAATGCAGAGATAATCGAAGATCTAGCAAAGTATCCTGCGAGCTCGACTCCGGGTTGAGGCGAAAGTTCCATAGTGTCTCGCGATACACAGCTGCCATAGATTAAGACTTGCATTAGTTTGCCTGGACTGCCGCGATTGGAGCCGACGCAGCTTGTTTCGACCACAGTCCGCAAGTATCAAGAATTCGCAGTGCCGCGAAGTCCTCTCGACAATAAGCGCGAAAAGCCGTGTGCTCGACAAGCACGCATACGACGCCTGCTTCGGTTTTTGCAGATTCCACGCTTCCCAACGTGACATTTTGAAATGCTGCGAGTTTCTGCGGCAGCGCCTTAACGTGGGGCTCAACGACGCTGATTGCAAGATCCGGCATGGTCTCAGCAAGCTCACCAACGATGGCCACGGCAGGCGATTCGCGCAGGTCATCTATGTCTGGCTTGTATGCCAGCCCCATGACTGTCACCGACCTAGCGCCGGAATCAATCACCATCGACCGTATCGTTCCTGTCACCTCGGCTGGTTTGGAATCGTTGATCTGACGGGCTTGCCGCATTAGTAATGTCTCGTCTGGAGCAGCGCTAATGAGAAACCATGGGTCAACGGCAATGCAGTGTCCGCCTACGCCAGGTCCCGGCTTCAAAATGTTCACCCGTGGATGGTGGTTGGCTAGATCGATCAATTCCCATCCGTCGATGCCCAGCGAGTCGGCTACCTTAGCAATTTCATTTGCCAACGCAATATTGACGTCCCGGTAAGCATTCTCAACCAATTTGGCCGTCTCCGCAGTCGTGGCGTTTGTCGTCAGCAACTGTCCTTTACAGAAAGTGTTGTAGAGGGCAGCCGCTCGAATAGTCGACGCCCCGGATAGCCCTCCTACAATACGATCGTTTTGGATCATTTCGATCATGATTCGACCCGGTAGTACTCGCTCGGGACAGTGAGCGAAATGCACTGCCCGCTCGCTGTGCTGATCGTTTAGTGCAACCTCGATATCCGGTCTCAACGTCGAAACTAGTTCAGCAATCCTACGCGTTGTTCCTGGAGGTGAGGTGGACTCGAGAATCACAAGCTCTCCCCCAGTCAGGACTGTGGCGATTGACGAGGCTGCCGCTTCGACGTACGAGAGGTCCGGAAGGCGATCGTGGCTGAAAGGCGTAGGGACGGCGATGATGAACACATCAGACGCTGGAATAGTTGACTGAGCTCGTAACCAACCGCGACTCACCGCACCAGCAACAGAAACGTCCAAATCCGGCTCAACAAATGGAACTTGTCCGGCGTTGACTGCGTCAACTACCTGCTGTTTAGTGTCAACGCCGACGACGTCGAAACCTTGACTCGCCAAAACTGCGGCCGTCGGCAGACCAATGTATCCCAGGCCAATGACTGAGATTCTCATGTTGTCCATCAAAGCTATCCACTCTTTCCTGATAAACGCCGACTCACGTTCGCTACGCGTATTCCATGTGGCGAGCTATATGAAGACGTGTTCCCCAAAATTGCCGTGCACTTCAACGTCCCCTAACGACAAAGCCTCCAAGTCGCTGAGACGCCATGTGTGTTGATGACTCTTGCGCACCTGAACAAAGTTAAACCGGTCGGCCGCGTATATCGAGGCTCCAGAAGCAACCACGCGGGACAAGAATTCGGTGTCCTCGCCCTGTTTCAATGCTGCAAACCGGATGTCAGTAAAAAGACTTCGCGGGGCCGTGATTGTCGGGCCCATGACATGATTGGCGAAACGATGCTCTTTGTCAGCGAATCTACGTAGCAAGACGTCCAGCCCTTCAATTCTCATGTAGTGGGCACCCTTGCCCACTACATCTGCACCGCTGAAACTTAAAGCGTTGACGAGGTCCTGTAAGTAATGAGGACCATAGAGATCGTCGTCGTCCATTTTAGACAGCACGTCGCCGTCGCTAGCATCTATCAACTCATTGAGACACTCGCCCAATGTTCGGTCGGCGAAACCATGAATAAGCTTTATCTCCTCTATGGCATAACGGCTCTGAAGGTTTTTGATTTCCTGAGCTGCAGGCTCGAACCCATGCGTCAAAATGACTAGCTGCCGGCTCTCGTAAGTTTGTTGTCCGAACTGACTAAAGACGTGGTCGAGTTGATAAGGGCGGTTGGTGGCAACTAGGCAAGAAACATACGGCGAACGAATCTCATCGCGCCGCTTTACGGTCTCCAAAATTGTAGACACTCGCTGCGTGTAAGTGTGTTGGGCCCAAATCCGACGTTGCGCGAGGTGGGCTGCGCGCTCGCCAATGTCTTCGTTTCGAATGAGTGCGCGTACCGAGTGCTGGGTCTCCAGCGCGTTGCGAGCTACCCACACTTCGTCCGGTGGAAAGAACTCTCCGATAGCAGCACTAGGCGCCGTAACGACAGGAGTTCCAGAAGCTTCAATCTCAAAAATCCGCCTCGCACACATGCTCGGCGAGTCTGTAACTGAATTGACATTGAGGAAAACTTTGTACGATTTGTATGCAGTGAGCATCTCTTCGTAAGGCAATTGACCTACAACGTATCCAGAGAAGTGGTCTGGAAATTGGTATCGTGGATCCCCACCGAGCATCCGCGAAAAAATCTCGAGACCGAAGCCTGTCCCCTTCGAGCCCGCGACGGCACCGGATAGCAAGTAGTCAAGTTGCGCGCGTCGCTCTGGATACTTATGCGTAAAGTACATCCCCGCAAACGCTATGCCCCGTTCATGCCAACCGTGGCTGGGGCGAACGGGGTTGTGAACTGCTGGCTGGGCCGCAAATGGCAGAACATCAACACGGTCATGACCAAGATCTCGAATATAGTCTGGGATCTTCCTCTGATCGCTTGTGAATACAACGTCGAAGAGTCGCGCAGCCCCTAAGAAGTCCTCGTAATGTGGGGGGTCCTCTTTGTTCCAGAAAACAGTGGGAATCCCTTGCTGCTGGCACCACTCAACGAGAGAAATGAGATCTTCGCTCGGGCCGTTGTTGCCTGTCAATTTGTATTGCCACGCGCCAGAATTTCCTGCCCACGCCGACTCCACAAAGAGCAGATCTGGGAGACATGATTCGAGCGTCTGCTTCCATGAACCTGGTTGGACTGTGATTGCGTTCCACTCAAAGCCAAACGCCATAAGCGAAAATTCGTCGAGAATGACTGCGACCGACAAATCTCTCACTGGGCCCCTACGCCGCTGTGGCACTGTTGGTTCGAAGCGTAGATTCTTTACACGCGACCCGAAGTTCAGGAAGCCTGATCGTCCCCGAACCACAGCAGACGGCTGTCGGCTTTCGGCTATCTGACGTTGTCGCCAAAGCTTGAACCCATCGACGCCTCCGGTTCGAAAATGCCAAGCTGCAGTTCTCGCGTTTCGCACCTTACGTCGAAGCGTCATTCGACCCTCCGACGTCCAGCTGCCCGCTCCAAAACCTGCACACGCTGAGTCTCCTTGCGCGCGGCTCGTTTCACACGGTCTGCTGAGGCGCTGTCGCCTTTTCGAAGGTGCCAAATGAATTTCTCATAAAGATCCACGACGCGATCCACCTCACCGTCCTGAATCATTTCGCCCTGATCAAGCCAAATCGCTCTGGTGCAGAGGTCCCGAATTGTGGGCATGCCATGGCTCACCAAGAATACGCAGCCCGCTCCTTCTCGCAACTCGGTCATTCGGCGGCGAGTACGCTCACCAAACTCTGCATCCCCAGTATTGAGCGCCTCATCCAAAATTAGAATCTCAGGATCGATGGCCGCAGCGATCGCGAATCGCAGCCGAGCGGACATACCCGAAGAATACGATTTCATAGGCAAATGGATGGAATTTTCCAGAGCAGAAAGTTCGACAATCGAATCAAATTTTTCCCGAATTTCTTTCTTGCTCATCCCCATAGCCAGACACCCCAACATGATGTTGGCATCGCCTGCCAAATCGGGAACAAGCGCCGCGCTGACGCCGAGGGAAATAGGAGTACTTGTAGCTAGCACACTACCCGTAGTGCTGGTCTCTTGTCCTCCGATCAAGCGCATCAACGTGCTCTTGCCGGATCCATTGCGACCAATTACACCTATGGATTCCCCATGCTGGGCAACCAATGAAATCGGTCGAAGAGCCTGCACGGTGACTCGCTTCTTGGGGTTCCACACACGAGACAACGCGCGCCGTGCAAACCCGGAATCGGGTCCATAAACGTTCTCCGAACTCCCCACCCGATAAGTCATGCTGACATTGTCCAAGACAACAGCTGGTGACGAAACGGAATAATCAACTACGTCCATAGCTTTCCTCCCCTCGCCAAAAGAAGATGAGTCCGACCGTCAGACTGGCCACTGCCCAAATTGCAAGTGTAAGCCACCTTGTCATGCTCGGCCACGTGTCATAGAGCAAACAATCGCGGACGATATCAAGAACGGCAAAAAGCGGATTTGCATGCATCAGATTCATCAGCACTGGATGGCCGGCAAAGCGATCGACAGAGAAAAAGACTGCTGACACGTACATCCATGCACGAAGTCCAAAACCAACCAAATACGACAGGTCAGGAATGACCGAGACCATCCGAGCCAGAAATAGAGATAACCCGAGGTGAAACATAACTTGCAATAATAGTGTCGGCAAAAGGAAAAGCCACTTCACAGAAATGGTCTCGGCTGGCGGGATCAGAATCACGAGAATCAGCATGATCAAAATCGTTGGAACGCTAGCCATGGCTTCCCTGACGTTAACAGCTATCGGTAACGTCGCCCGCGGAAACTTAAAAGCCTGAAGGATATTCTGATTGGAAACCATCGATCGAGCCGACGTCGTTATCGGCCGCGTACTGAACTGGAATAGAAAAATCCCGATTAAGAGATAAGAAATAAAATTTGGAATGCCTGCTCCTGTTCCGAGCATCACACCAAAAATTAAATAAAAAACCAAGCCATTTAGCAATGGATTGAGTAGCAGCCATGCACCGCCTAAACGATCTTTGGCGTTGCCGCTCAGGACACGCGCGCGTGAATCGTAGTATATGAAAAATCGGTAGTCCCATAGGCTCACTAGATAATCTAGGAAATTTGGTCGAGCCCCCACTCGGCGCAACTTCCTGATATTTACCGAAGTTGGAATGGGTACATCGACCGCTCCAGCTGTCTGTTTCATCAGCCTCCATTCTTTGTAAGTCGGTCGTATGCAGACAACGCTCGCTTAGCGTTCGCTTTCCAAGTTCGATCCAAAAGAGTCACTTGCCGAGCTCGGCGTCCAAGCTGGTAACGCTTTTGGGGTGAAACAAGTAGACGGTCAATACTACTGGCAAGCGACGCCGGATTTTCCGCCTGTGCAAACATACCTGTTTCGCCTTCGGCCAGAAGTTCACGTAATGCTGGCAGGTCGCTCGCCACAACCGGACGCGCTGAAGCCATAGCCTCTACTGGCTTCAGCGGAGTTACATCTCTGGTGACCGAAGAATCAATGCGAGGCACCACAAACACGTCCAATGCAGCATGATAGATCGGGGTGAGATTCCGAGGTACCCTGCCAGTAAAAATCGTTTGAGCGGAAATACCCAACTCTTGTGCTAGGGCACGGAGGCTGGGGGCGGACACGCCGTCACCGACGATCAAGACACGCAATTTGCTGAAGCGCGGGATCAATAGCGCTGCAGCCCGCAGTAGTGTGTCCAAACCCTCATAATCAACAAGACTGCTGACCGTTCCGATCATCAAAGCGTCCTCAGCCAGGCCTAGCTGCCGGCGGGCATCCTGCTGAGTCATCGGTTCGTCGAGAAATGCACCACCAACAGCATTCGGCGCCACCAAAATATTAGCCGAATCAACCCCGGCATCCACGATATTGGCTCTCATAGCTTCACCTAGCGTCACTACAAGGTCCGCGCGCTTCATCACATCGGCTTCTCGTTCTCTAAACAATCTGAACCGTTCACTTCTAATGGCTTCCGGCCCACGAGTGGACGCCCATGTGTCAGCGAGCTGTCCCCGCACTTCATAGACCCACGGAATACCCAGTGCATCCGCTGCGGCTGCCGTAACCAGAGCGTTAGTAAAGTGAGTTGTTGTGTGTAGGACGCTCGCGCCGCGGCGGACTGCTTCATCCGCTACCAATTCCGCTTGCTGTTGAAGTCGCGCCGCCATACCCTCTTTCAGCCGTCCAGGGTTTATTCTCACATAATCAATACCGTCAACCGAGTCGGCACCAGAGGCCAGAACTTTCCCCACTTGGACCGGATAACCCAGCCTTGTGACGGCCGAGACATTCCAACCCAAATCCCGCTGAGCGGTCAGAATTGAGTGTGTTCGCTGCGCGTAGCCACTTCCAGTGTGAGGTAGTGAATTGGTGAGAACGTGCATTACAGTGCGTTTTCTCGGTTGATGTTCTCTAGGGGTCAGAACCGGGAGGAAACCGGTGAACACCTTGAGTTCTGACTCAAGCCGCCGACGTTGAGAAGCGAGACGCTTCGCACTACGGCTGCCGCCGTGCTTCGCCTCTTCCAACTTCAAGTGTTCAACTGCGGCGGTCATCGCGCCGTCATACCAAAACCGCCGCGCGATAAAAGCAGCATGATTAGGCGCTTGGGCTCCGTTGAGGGCTAGCGAGTCAGCCTGCTCCAGGCACCCGGCTGCGAGCGCCAAGTCGGCGAGCCGAACGGCCGAGGACCCTGAAATTGATTTGGATAAGGCCGTGTCCAATGCGTTTTGCACACTAGTGATCTTCCCCAACGCGAAGTTGGCCAATATCGCCGCAAATGTGGTGGAATTCCGCCCTAGGAATCTCCCAGCTGCTGGCATGACTTTCCGCACCAGCCCTCCCGGGAGTCGCCGGATCACCTGAATCGCTAGAACTGCAGGATCGTCATTAAGGTGTTCTGACGCGGTGGCGGCTGCTAGCCGAAGGTTCTGTAACAGCTGTGGCTTAGCGGAAAGGGTCACCTGTCACCGGAGCTTCGTGCCAAAAGTTCATCAATCAGTTCCATATAGTGTTTGGCAGATGCACGAATTTCCGCATGGTCTTCCACCCAGTCGCGCCCCCTGCTACCTACGTCTAAGCGGCTCCTATCGTCCGCTAAGTCATTCCACAACTGCGCAATGGCTTCAACCGTGCTCGGGACTACGTCACCGGCGTCAGAATCAGAGATAATGCGTGCCGCTTCGCCACGTACCACGGCTGTAACGTGACGCCCTACGGCCAGAACTTCGTACGTTTTAGAGGGAATAGTGGTCTCGAAGGACTTCCAGTCATCTCGTAGGGACACGATGCATGAGTCCGCCAGCTTGTAGGCTTCCAAAACTGCCTCACGTTTTACCGGGGGGTGAAAGGTGACTGGAGCGCCGATCTCGCGAGCGAGTTGTATTAGTCCTGGCTTGGCAACTCCATAACCCACCATGTGCAAGTGCATACGGCTACCAACCTTTGCAGCAGCCTGAACCATCAGCTCCAAACGTTGGCTTTCACCATGGTTGCCCAGATACAACACGTCTAGCTGTTCTTTGTCCACAACTGGTGCCGGAAGGAGAGGGACGGATCTCAAGTCCAGACCGTTGGGAACAGTCGCAACTACGGCAACTCCACGTTCTAGAAGAGTCTTAGCAAAACCCTCAGTGACTGTGACAACCAAGTTTGCTTTGTTTTGCACAAACTCCACGGCTTTTTCTGCTAGAGACTTCACTTGTCCTTGAACTAGGCGTGCGTCGCGTGCCAAGTCCGGCCAAGCGTCCCGCATTTCCACTACCAATGGGACGCGGAAAATTTTGGCCACCACATGACCGGCAGCCAGAATTGGCAAGCTAGGCGCAGTGACAACAACTACTTCTGGGCGTCGCTGCATCATGGCAGCTGGGACGCTCAGCACTGCCGTGTACAGGTTGTCTACAAATCTGCCAACGCGGGTCTGAGCATGCCGTAAATACGGAACTCGCCGAATGCGTTCGCCATGTTCGCCCCGTTGATGACCCCAAGGATATCCGGCGTCTGCGCGCCGTTCCGTGCGTTTGCCGTTCGGGAAGTGCGATACGGGGGTAACTACATCTACTCGCCATCCGGCCGCTTGGAACTCCCGGACAAAGGAACTCCAGCGCCGTTGCGGGGGACTTTGGTCTGGCCAGTAACTGTGAGTAAGCAACATTACGTGCCGTATTTGGACGGGACGTTCTCCTACAGTGAAGCCTTCCAAGATGCCCCTACTTGCTCAGTGAGCCGGGTGCGCGAGTTCCCTTGGAATTCATTGCCCGGAAGTACAGAACCCCAAGACCAATAAGTACCACCACAACGATTCCCTGTGTGAGCGGCGACGTTACTGCTGCGGCAGCCTGGGTGGAGATGGTTTCAAGAGAAGGCAGCGCCGGGACAGCGTTCTGCTTGTTGGACGTAGCCGCGTCCACAACTGCCTGAGACTTCTTGGCGGCCAGCGTCTTTGCAGCAGCCCCCGCGTCAGAAAGAACTGGACCCAGTTCGGCCGGTTGTCCATCTGCAAGGGACGGGTCCAGAGCGAGGGCAAGGTCCGGACCGAGCGCAGCGGCCACATCAGCGGCGACGGCCCCCGGTAAATCAGTCTGGGTAGCCACCCCGGGGATGGTCTGAGCGGGAGGCTGCACTGCACCTGGGTTCGAAACTTGCCCACCAGATACAGCACCACTGGTTGACGATGGTTGCGGGGTTGGAACAATCCCACCGGTTGACGGCGCTGTTTCCGACGGATTCGTATCCACGGGAGCCGGAAGAGTTTCTACAGGTGCCTGCGGAGAGTCGCTGGGTGCTGGCACAGGCAATTCAACCGGTGTCTCGGGAGGGGCCGGAATATCCGAGGGCACCGGTTCGGCGGTAGGTGTTGCCAACGGGTCACCGTCCATGGGGGCAGTCTCGCCAGCAGTCGCCGGGTCTGAACTGACTGTATCCACTGTGGTTACAGATGCATCGTCAGCTATTGCCGCGCCAGCAGGGAGGAGCAATAGAGCTAAGGTCAAAAGGCCAGATGCCAACTTCTTGTTCAAGCGAAACCCCCCACACACGAAACTTCCCGATTTGTGCCCTAATTGGCCGCAGAGAAAGCGAAACACTTCATTGTACTAGCAATCTGGTTGCTTAGGACAAGCAGCCAGCGATGCTCAGCGATTGATACAGAGTTGAGACTCGGCATCCCCTTGTGTGGCATACACTGACCATGACCATCACAACACTGATTCCGGCGGAGTTCAGCCCCTGTTCGCCGATGCGGGAGAGACGAGCGGGTGCACGTGACAAACCACCAAAAATCTGCTCTGGGCATGCTGTACAAATCCGGGAATGTTCGTACGGATACCCTCCTGAGCCAAGGCGCCTTCCTGGGTATGTTTGGCGTGGTTTCTTTAGTGACCGGGCTGAGCGAACCAAGCCTTTTGGTCAGCAGCTCTTATCTTGCAGCGGCAATCATTGTCACCGTGGCCAGCGTTTGGACAGTGATCGTCAATCCGCGCCCCACGAGAACAACGTTAAGCGCTTTACTAGTTGCCATCATTCCCGCTCTTGACTTGGCCTCCGTAGTTATCTTGCGCAGTAACAGCAACCCATTGGAAGCTGTATACGCCTTTGGCTATCTGGGGGTTCTTCCAGCTTTTTGGCTCGGTTCAATTCGAAAATGGTGGTGGGTCGCCGTTGCCGGAGCAGCTGCGGTTGCTGCGGTAGAAGTGCCCTGGCAAAACATCGAGCAAACACTAGTTCACGCGAGCGCTCAGTATGTAGCTGCCAACACCTTGATTCCCTTGCTGATTGTCACGGCGGCTCTTGTGGCAAAGGGCCAACGCCACCAATTCGATGAACACCGGAAAGTTATTGATGCTAGGGAGCATGAGCTCGCCACTAGCCTTACCGAGCAGAAAAAAGGCCAAGAGGTTCTGGCTAAGGTACTGGACACAGTAAACATGGGCATTTTGGTCATCGACAAGGACGGCAACGATGTTTTGGCCAACCCTGCGATGAGAAACCATCCAGTGCTAACAGGCAAAAAACAGCGGACCATAGATCTTGAGACGAACCAGCAATTTTTGGACGCCGATGGGCTCACTCCCATTGCTCCCGGCCACGGCCCAGTTAGTGCCGCCATGCGTGGAGAGTCTTCACGTGGACGCGTGTTCTGGATGGAAAGCGCTGACGGCACACGTTACGCCATCAGTGTTTCAGCAACCCCCATCCTCGATGAGCAGGGGAACTTCAGCCGTTCAGTGGTGGCCTTGGATGACGTCACAGATTTTATGAACAATCTTCAAGCCAAGGACGACTTCCTTGCCTCGATCTCCCACGAGCTCCGAACACCACTGACCTCGATTGGTGGTTATCTGGAGCTCCTTCAAGACCAAACCGCTGGTACCGATACCAAATTCGCAAAGTACCTCGAGGCGATGGAGCGCAACGTGCGGCGTCTAAAAGTCCTTGTGGCTGATCTCCTCACGGCCGCACAGTTCCAGCGCGGAAGCCTAGAACTACGTCCCAGAGCGGCCGATTTGCAAACGATTGTCCGTCACGCAGCGGAGCAATTCCTCTCTCAAGCCATCGCTAAGGGGCTTCACTACACCGTTCAAGACGGCCCTGAGCTGCCAACGACTCTTGATGTTCAGCGCATGGGCCAAGTGTTGGAGAACCTCATTTCTAACGCCGTCAAGTACACTCCAGCAGGCGGAAGCGTCACAATCTCGGCCACGGCCTCTCCTGATACTAAAACTCTGGAGGTAGTGATTGAAGACTCGGGCGTTGGAGTGTCCACAGGCGATCAAAGCCACTTGTTTAGCCGGTTTTACCGGGCGACGTCTGCCGTTGAATCCAACGTTCCTGGAATAGGGTTGGGGCTTGCCATTAGCAAATCAATCGTGGAGGGCCACTGTGGAACTCTTGAGTTCCACAGTGTAGAAGGACGTGGAACTACCGTGAGAGTCGTTCTCCCGCAGCAGTAACAGCCGCGTCCCGCTCATCGGCGAATCCAGTGCGAGTCATTGTTCCCCACTCGGCTGCCGAACCGCGCAGAGCTGCCCACCAGCCCTGTAAACGCCAAACTGCCGTCAACTGCCGGTAGCCAAAGTTCTCCACTATCGCCGCAAAAATGCACGCCCACAGGTCCCGCCACTTGGTGTAACGGTGGAACGAAGCTTCCTCCACCACCAAGGCAACCAAACTCACAAAAATGGCGTAAACGTAGGACACCAACAACAACAGAAGAGCATAGTGCGGATCCACTAGCCCCAACCACAAACCAAGTGGAACCAAGATGAGTCCCGAGAGCTCCAACGCTGGTGCGATCAACTCGAAGAGCCAATAAAACGGCAGGGCAATCATGCCAACCCGCCCGTACCGCGGATTCAGTGTCATGCCTCGGTACTGTGACAGAACTTCCCAAAGACCGCGGTGCCAGCGTCTGCGTTGGCGCGCAAGGACAGTCAAATTTGGCGGCACTTCAGTCCAGCTCACCGGCTCAGCAACAAACACAACCCGGTACCGCCGTTTAGAGTCGATCATTTTCTTGTGGATGCGCATCACAAGTTCAAAATCTTCACCAATGCAGTCCGGGTCCAGACCGCCGGCTTCGAGCAAAACGTCGCGCCGGAACATTCCAAAGGCGCCCGAAATCAGAATGAGTGCTTTGAGCTGTGACCATCCAGTTCGGCCCAAGAGGAACGCCCGGAGGTACTCAACTACTTGGATTCGGGCCACCATCTCCTTGGGCATACCCACCTGGACAACACGACCTGCAGAAACGCGGCAACCGTTAACCGCCCTCACCACTCCCCCAGTGGCCACCACATTTTCTGGGTCATCGGCAAAAGGTTTGGAAACGGTGAGGAGCGCATCGGGGTCAATCAGTGAGTCAGCATCCACCATCACCACTAGATCTTTGGCCGAAATGTTGATGCCTGCGTTAAGACTGTCAGAGCGGCCCGAATTTTCCTTGTCCACCACCGTCAGTGGAATGGCCGGATCGTTAGATCGCCAAACCCCCCGCAATGCACCCCTGACCGGAATGCGTTCCGGGACTTCACGGGCGTCCAACTCCAAGGAAAACGTCTCAATCAGCTTCTGAAGAGTGGCGTCCTTACTCCCGTCGTTGACCACAATGACTTCATGGTCCGGATAGCGGAGGTCCAACACGGAACGAACGGAAGTGGTGATAACCATTTCCTCGTTGTAAGCCGGCATCACCACCGATATACCTAGACTTAGCGGCGATCCTGCCACAGCACGCTCACCGCTAAAAAACGTCCTGCGCAGGTATGCGGCAAAGTTCGTTGAAGCGAGCCCAATCAGCACTAGATAGGAGGTGTTGATCACCAAAAAGTACAGCAACATGGGCCACGCAACGATGGCAAAAATGGTGGTAAGTATGCCGCGAGCAATTTCCATTACTGTGCTTTCACTTCGGTGTTTTGCGGCCAAATCGCCGTTGCGTATCGCACTTCAGGATCGGTGCTGGTAGCCAAGGCTGTACGGACGTTGAAAGTCCAAGCCTCTGGAAGCTGCATGAGCGCATGTGCCGCGGCCAGCCGTACTGCTGGAACCGCATCGTTCATTGCACGGTGAAAAAGTGGCTGAATGGCTGCGCTGCCATGTAACTGCCCCAGCGAACGGGCCGCGGCTTGACGCACCAATGCATCTGAGTCACCCAACAGCGTTATGAGCCGAGAGGCCGCACCGGGGCTCTGCAAGTAACCAGCCAATTGGGCGGTGGTACGCCGGACGGCAGCGTCTGGATCCGTAAAGCCGTCGTCAATAGCTGTTCCTGAGTGCTCGGCGAGGTTCAACAGAGCCGAGGCGGCCACTGTGGTTGGCACACCTGAATCGCTTCTAAGCGCGTTCAGCAACGGCCTAACGGCACTGGGGTTTCCCGTACGGCCCAAAGCACGGACTGCCACAATCCGAACTTCAACATCCGGGTCTACGGCAAGGTCCAATAACGGCGCAAGGCTTTGCGGCCCAGCTGTTAGACCCAAGACTTCAGCGGCCCGTGCACGTACCACCGCATCCCTAGCATCTGCGTCCTTAACGGCGCGGTCGATGGTTCCACAGGCTTCAAGCAATTGGGTCAGAGACTCGGCGGCCTCGCCTTGGACTTCCACAAGAAGTCCCAAAATCGTTTTCTCTGCTGCAGCCCTTTCCGCCCTGCCGTGGGAGTTTAACTCCCGAGCAAAGGACTCAACTTCGTCCGGCTCAGCAACCGTTGCCTGCAGGATCAGCGAACGCGTCCGCTGCTCAAGCGCGGCAGCCCGCCGCGCGGTCAACTTTCGCGTGACTCGCAAGAGAACAAGGAGCAGAAACACTGCTGCTGTTGCTGCGGTACTTCCCACCAAAACCGCTACGACCACGGGGCCGGCCAGTAATGTCTGCACGTTTAGTTTCGTGCTATCAGCGCGTTTACCCGGACTAACAACTCACGTGGACTGAATGGTTTGGCTACATAGTCATCGGCACCAACAGCAAATCCCACTTCAATGTCACGTTCTTGAGTACGCGCCGTCAGCAATAAAACTGGTGTGGTGATTTCTGCGTTTCGCATGGCACGCAGCACGTCGATTCCGGACATTCCAGGCATCATCACGTCAAGAACGACGGCGTCGAACTCACCTGTGGAGGCGCTTTCCAGTCCACTAATACCGTCGTGCGCCGAGGTGACGAGATAGCCTGCCGATTCGAGCTTGATTCCCACCAAATCACGGATGTCCGCGTCATCGTCGACCACAAGAACTTTCTTGCCTGACATGTTGTACAACCCACTTCGTTTCGGCAACCCCCACGGTTGCATACGCTGAAATTCTAACGTGTACGGTGCGAGGTAGCACGGCGACTATCGGCAAGCGTGGGATCGCATTGGCCCGGTAGGCTGTTTAGGTGTCTTCTTCTCCTCGTTACCCCCGTGCTGTTTCTCTTTTTGCTGTAGGCAGTCTGCTCGCGGCAGGGACTCTATCGGCTTGCTCACCAACAGTGAACGTTACTGCTGCCAAAGATGCTGCCAACCCCGAATGCGCCAAAATGATGGTGGCCTTGCCGGACACACTGGGGGATCAAAAGCTGCGTGCTACCAATGCGCAAGCGACCGCTGCCTGGGGTGATCCGTCCCAGGTTGTTCTTCGCTGTGGGGTCAATCCCCCTGGTCCCACCACTGATCGTTGTGTAACAGTCAATGGCGTGGATTGGGTCATCAAAGAGGGTAACCCAGCATGGACACTCACCACTTTTGGTCGCGTTCCAGCGACGGAGATTTTGATGGATCCGAACAAGATCAGTTCTGCTACCGTTTTGGCCGAGTTAGCAGCACCAGCGGCCAAGATTCCGGCAGGCAACAAGTGCGTTGGTCAAGAGGATCTTCAGAACTTACCCACTACTAAGTAGGTGCTCCAGTCAGTAGGAACTCTAGCGTAGGCCGGTCTTGCGCTCTAGCGCCAAAGCAATGAGCTCATCAATGAGGTCTGGGTAATTCATTCCACTAGCGGCCCACATCTGCGGGTACATACTCTTGGGAGTAAAACCGGGCATCGTATTGATCTCATTGATGATGAACTCCCCGTCCTCGGTATAGAAAAAGTCCACTCGGCTGAGCCCTTCAGCGCCTACAGCGTCGAACGCCTGCGATGCGAGCTCGCGAACGCGTGCAATGGCAGCATCTGGCAAGTCGGCAGGGCAGCTGAGGGCAGCTGCATTGTCCACGTATTTTGCTTCAAAATCGTAGAAGCTATGCGCGCCGGTAGTAACGGCAATTTCCCCCGGAAGGGAAGCTCGTGGCGCGTCAGTTCCTCGGCCCTCTAGGACTGCACACTCAATCTCACGGCCCACAATTCCGGCTTCAATGACCAATTTGGGATCGTGCTCCCGAGCCTGTGCAATTGCCTGGTCCAGCTCTTGAAGTGAATCAACTTTGGAAATTCCCATACTTGACCCGGCTCTAGCCGGCTTCACAAACACCGGAAAACCTAACGCCTCAACCTGAGCTCGAACCGCTGCTGGATCGTTGGTCCACTGACGGTCTGTGACGGCCACATAAGGTCCAACCTTCAGACCGGCTGCTTCGAAGACCACTTTCATAAAGTGCTTGTCCATACCCACAGCTGATGCCAGCACACCGGAGCCAACGTAGCGTGTATCCGAAAGCTCAAGAAGTCCCTGAATTGTTCCGTCTTCACCAAAGGGCCCATGAAGGAGCGGGAAAACTACGTCCACCGTTCCCAGCTCAACCGGGACTTCATTGGGCGCGGCAACAATAAGTTGGTGCTCTCCACCAATTTCAGCCAGCGCCACCGTTTTGTCTGATGCCAAAACTTCGGGCGCCGCACCAGCCGCCAGTGACATGCTGCTGAGGTCCTCGTTAACAAGTACCCATTGCCCACTCTTAGCGATGCCGATTGGCACAACGTCGTACTTGTCCCGGTCAATGGCGCCGAGTACGCCCGCTGCCGTGACACAGCTAACGCCGTGTTCGCTTGAGCGTCCTCCGAAGAGGACAGCGACGCGCGGTTTGTTGGGATTGCTCACAAGATTTCCATTCATGTTTTCAGCGAACACGGGCACTACTACTGGCTGACTTCTGATTTGAGTTCCCTCGAAAGCAACCGAGGGCCTAGCTCTTCTACTGGCAACCGGCCAGCAAGAACTTCAACCACTGCTGCAGTGATGGGCATGTCAATGCCGTGTTTCAACGCTAACTCAAACACGGCCTCAGCCGACTTGGTACCCTCGGCGGTTTGCGTCATTTGCTCTGCAAGCTCATCTTGAGAAAGTCCCTCGCCCAGCAGCCGGCCAGCGGTGTGGTTCCGTGAAAGTGGAGAGGAACAGGTTGCCACCAAGTCTCCCAAACCGGCTAGGCCGGCCATGGTTTGAGCGTGGCCACCCAGCGCCAGCGCAAGCCGTGATGTCTCAGCCAAGCCTCTTGTGATCACGGAGGCCTTTGTGTTGTCTCCCATGCGGCGGCCCTCGCAGATACCAACAGCAAGCGCAATGATATTTTTGACGATTCCCCCAATTTCTACACCCACCACGTCGGTGCTGGTGTACGGGCGGAAATATGGCGCAGTGCACAACGTCGCCAACCGGTGAGCCAGATTCTCGTCCTCGCAAGCCACCACTGAGGCGGTCGGTTCACAGCGGGCGATTTCCATAGCCAAATTTGGGCCGGAGATCACTGCTACACGCTGAGCGTCTATACCAAGCTCGTCAACAATGACTTCACTCATTCGCGCATCAGTCCCCCGTTCCAGCCCCTTCATCAGGGAAACTACAACGGCCCCGGACGCTAACAACGGTTTCCAGATCCGAAGTTGAGCTCGCAACGATTGAGCGGGGACGGCCAGCACAACGATGCCCGCACCATCAAGAACCTCCGCAATATCAGCTGAGGCACTGATGTTGCTTGGGAGTTGAGTGTCCTTGAGGTACTGCTGATTAGTGTGTTCGGAGTTAATCTCTGCGGCAATATCTGGCCGTCGCGCCCACAACTGAACTTCTCGAGTGGCCCCGGCACTGAGTGCAGCATCACCCAGAACTTTCGCGAAGGTAGTTCCCCAGGAACCGGCACCAAGCACCGCGACTTTAGCTACGCCGTCGTTCACCACTGTGTGGTTTCCTTGCACAGGCTGTGCAGGGCTCATTCTGTTGCTCCCGGCTTTGTGGCGCGTTGATTCTCGCCTCGATCACCAACCCTGCCGTGGGCGCTTTGGCCGTGTTGTGCTGGATCCCAGCGTTCCTCCGGTGCTTTCTCGCCGCGCAGTTCCTCGAGTAATACTGTGATGGCGTCCATGATCTTTTCAGTGGCCGCAGCGAGTGTGGCTTTGTCCATGGGCTGGCCTTGGAACTCACTAAGATCTACGGGGTCACCCACCAAAACGCGCGAAGTCTTGCGTGGAAAAACATGAAGACGCTTGCCATAACGCGGAAACACCTCATGAGCGCCCCATTGAGCGATTGGCACCACCGGAACGCCAGTCTGCAGCGCTAGTCGAGCGGCACCTGTCTTGCCTTTCATCGGCCACAGATCGGGGTCACGGGTGAGGGTGCCCTCAGGAAAAATAACAATGGAACCGCCGCCATCAACAACTTCTTGGGCCACCGTCAAGGAACCATTAGCTCCAACCCCGGTGCGTTCGACAGGTATCTGCTTGCAACTACGCAACAGCTTGCCAAAAACCGGGACATCAAAAAGACCGGCCTTGGCTAGGAAGTGAGGCGGGCGTTTGTTGCTATAAAGCATGTGACCAACCGCCACAGGGTCTAATTCGGTGCAGTGATTCGGCACAGCAATGAAGCCACCCTCCGGTAGCTTCTCCAAGCCCACCCAGTCCTTGCTCATCAACGCGTTCATGATGGGGCGCAGGACGCCAGCCAAAAATGCGAAAGTTGCGCGGGCCGTTAACGTTTCACTCACAGTTTTAGAACCCTACTTTGTGGTGGTGAGATCAAAGTCGGCGCCCAAGGCAGCCAACTTGTCCGTAAAGTGCTCATAGCCTCGGTTGATAATGTCAATGCCCGTCACCCGCGATGTACCTGTGGCGGCTAGCGCTGCGATCAGGTGGCTGAATCCCCCTCGGAGATCAGGAATGTCAATGTCAGCGCCCTTGAGCTGGACTGGACCCGAGATCACCGCTGAGTGAAGGAAGTTTCGCTGCCCAAAGCGGCACGGAACACTGCCCAAGCATTCGCGGTGAAGCTGAATGCTTGCACCCATTCGAATCAAGGCGTCGGTGAAACCGAATCGGTTCTCGTAGACGGTTTCGTGCACGATCGAGACGCCCTCGGCCTGGGTCAAAGCCACCACTAGCGGTTGCTGCCAGTCGGTCATAAATCCGGGGTGGACGTCCGTTTCCAGCACGAGTGGCGAAAGCTTGCCGCCCGGGTGGTAAAAACGAATCCCGTCATCGGTGATGTCCATTCCTCCGCCTACTTTTCGGTAGGTGTTAAGGAACGTCATCATGTCCCGTTGATTGGCACCTTCAACATAGATGTCACCTTTGGTTACCAGGGCAGCAGAGGCCCAAGAAGCCGATTCGTTGCGGTCAGAAAGGGCCTTGTGCTGGTAGCCGCCGAGTTCCTTAACGCCTTCAATACGGATGGTCCGGTCCGTCTGAACGCTGATGATGGCGCCCATCTTTTGCAGAACAGCAATGAGGTCGATGATCTCCGGCTCGGTAGCCGCGCCACTAAGTTCCGTGATGCCCTCAGCCCTAGTGGCGCTGAGCAAGACCTGCTCGGTGGCACCAACGCTGGGGTAAGGCAACGAAATCTTGGTTCCCTGCAAGCCTCTAGGAGCTGAGATGTGAATCCCGCCAGGCCGCTTCTCAACCACGGCACCGAATTGGCGCAGCACATTGAGGTGATAGTCAATGGGCCGGTCGCCAATTTTGCAGCCACCAAGGTCCGGAATAAAAGCCTCACCGATCGCGTGAATCAGCGGCCCACACAACAGGATGGGGATTCGCGAGTCGCCTGCGTGAGCATCGATAGCTGAGGTCGAGGCGGTTTTGGCGTTTTTGGGATCCAAAGTGAGATCCCCTGTGGCAGAGTCCTTCACTACGGAAACGCCGTGTAGCTGCAAGAGGCTGGTAACTACTTCAACATCCTTGATCTCTGGGACGTTGCGCAGAGTGGAGGGCTCGTTGCCGAGTAGCGCCGCGACCATCGCCTTAGGAACTAAGTTCTTCGCGCCACGCACGGAAACTTTGCCGGAAAGCGGCACGCCGCCGCGGATAGTCAGAACACTACTCATAGATACCAGTTCCTTACAGTCAATGGCCTCCCATACGGGCTAAGGCCTCAACCAAGCATAGAAGCTGGGGTTACCAAATCGAAACACCGCGGCCCTGCGTCGCCCAGCACCTTAGATAGGGCTCCAACCTTGGCCATTGAAATTGGCGGCTCTCCCCAGCAAATACTCAGCATCTATGGTGACAGCAGGGCCCGGAATCATATTCCGGGCCCTGCTGTACTCTGCTAGCTCTTGACCGGCAGCGTCTTCGGTTTGAACTCAGGTCGTGTGGCTTCGAAGGCGGTAATGTCCGGCTCGTGTTGGAGGGTCAGGCCGATGTCATCCAACCCTTCGAGCAAACGCCAGCGGGTGTAGTCATCTACTTTGAAGGGCGCAACAATGTTGCCGCACTCCACGGTCTGGGACACCAGGTCAACTTTGACTGCCGTTCCCGGCGCATGCTCAAGTTCTTTCCAGATCTGCTCGATGTCCCCTTGGTCCAACTCTGCAGCCAGTAGGCCTTGCTTTCCGGAGTTGCCGCGGAAAATGTCTGCAAAGCGGGAAGACAAAACGGCTTTGAAGCCATAGTCCTTCAGTGCCCACACTGCGTGCTCGCGGGAGGACCCTGTTCCAAAGTCGGGGCCAGCAACAAGAACTGATCCCGTAGTGTACGGCTCTTGGTTGAGGATGAAGTTTTCATCCTTACGCCAGCCAGCAAAGAGGGCGTCTTCAAAACCGGTGCGGGTGATCCGTTTGAGGTAGACGGCGGGGATGATCTGGTCAGTGTCTACGTTGCTTTGGCGCAGCGGGACGCCAACGCCGGTGTGAGTGGTGAACTTTTCCATGGGAACTCCTGGTCTGTGTCTGGAAGTCTCAGGCGGCGTGAGACGCAGCGCTGGCAGCGGACGTGATGGGATCCAAGTCCGACGGCGAGCTGAGCGTTCCGCGGATGGCGGTAGCGGCAGCAACCACGGGGGAAACCAAGTGGGTACGGCCGCCCTTGCCTTGACGGCCCTCAAAGTTTCGGTTGGACGTGGATGCGCACCGCTCCCCTGGTTCTAACTGATCTGGGTTCATACCCAAACACATCGAGCAACCGGCAAATCGCCACTCAGCGCCGAAGTCTTTGAAGACTTGGTCCAAGCCTTCGGCTTCTGCTTCGAGGCGAACCCGCGCCGAACCCGGCACTACCAGCATCCGAATGTTGGGATCCTTTTCACGCCCACGAATAATATCCGCAGCCGCACGCAGGTCCTCAATACGAGAGTTGGTGCACGATCCCAAAAAGACAGTATCCACACGGACCGACTTCATGGGAGTACCAGGAGCCAAGTCCATGTATTGGAGAGCACGTTCTGCCGCTGCTTTGGCGTTCTCATCGCCAAAGTCTTCGGGGTTAGGAACGGATTCGGACAGCGAGACACCCTGGCCAGGGTTGGTGCCCCATGTAACAAAGGGTTCCAGTGTGTTCGCGTCGAGGTCCACTTCAACGTCAAAGACTGCGTCCGCGTCAGTGGCCAAGCTGTGCCAGTATTCAACTGCGGCATCCCACTCAGCACCAACGGGTGCGTGCGGGCGGCCCTGGACGTAGTCATAGGTGGTCTGGTCAGGCGCCACCATGCCTGCGCGTGCACCAGCTTCGATGGACATGTTGCAGATAGTCATACGAGCTTCCATGGACAGCGCCCGAATGGCGGATCCGCGGTATTCCAGGACGTATCCCTGACCGCCGCCGGTGCCGATCTTGGCGATAACAGCCAAAATGATGTCCTTGGCTGTAACGCCCGGACGCAATGTGCCTTCGACATTGATAGCCATGGTCTTGAAAGGCTTGAGCGATAGTGTCTGGGTGGCCATCACGTGCTCCACCTCAGATGTACCAATACCCATTGCCAGCGCACCGAACGCTCCGTGGGTAGAAGTATGTGAGTCACCACAGACCACCGTCATACCCGGCTGAGTGAGCCCCAACTGGGGACCCACCACGTGAACAATGCCCTGTTCCGCGTCTCCCAAGGAGTGCAGGCGCACACCGAACTCGGCGCAGTTGTTACGCAAGGTTTGAATTTGCGTACGGCTGGTCAGATCAGCAATGGGCTTGTCGATCTCCAAGGTAGGAGTGTTGTGATCCTCTGTGGCAATGGTGAGGTCCGGGCGGCGCAGCTTGCGCCCAGCCAAACGGAGCCCCTCGAAGGCCTGAGGTGAGGTCACTTCATGAACCAAATGAAGGTCGATGTATAGGAGATCTGGCTGAGCGTTGGCGCCCTCACCTTCGCCCTGGCGCACCACGTGCGCGTCCCATACCTTCTGGGCCAGTGTCTTTGCCACGGCCAGCTCCCTTCACTGCTTACGGATGTGTACTTCAACTGAACCAGCAGCACAAGATGTTTTACTAGCTCAACGATTTGCATCTCAGATAATGAGACGTCAATATCATTGTATGGACAACTCAAGTGGAGTCGGCGTGATCGACAAGGCAGCCCAAGTACTCGACGCACTCGAGGCTGGGCCCACTACATTGGCGCAACTCGTTGCTGCCACCGGATTGGCACGCCCCACGGTGCACCGCCTGGCTTTAGCATTGGTCCATCACCGCTTGGTCAGCCGAGATATTCAAGGCCGCTTTGTCCTGGGCAGTCGGCTAGTGGAGCTCGCTTCTGCAGCTGGTGAAGACCGTCTGATCGCCTCCGCCGGTCCGGTACTTCTGCAATTGCGCGATGCTACCGGCGAAAGCGCACAAATCTTCCGCCGTCAAGGTGAATGGCGCGTCTGCGTCGCATCCGCCGAGCGGCCCATCGGCCTTCGGGACACCATTCCGGTAGGTACTCAGTTGTCCATGAAGGCAGGCTCCGCGGCCCAAGTGTTGCTCGCCTGGGAAGACCATGACCGCTTGCTCCAAGGTCTCCAAAATGCACGGTTCACACCCACCGTCCTGGCGGGCGTCCGCCGTCGTGGTTGGGGACAAAGCCTAGGCGAACGTGAACCTGGCGTTGCCTCTGTTTCTGCCCCCGTTCGTGGCCCCTCGGGAAGAGTCATTGCAGCAGTGTCAATCTCTGGCCCCATCGAGCGGCTGACACGCCAGCCCGGCCGCATCCATGCTGAAGTTGTGTGCAACGCTGCGAGAGTTCTCACGGAAGCTCTGCGAAAAACGAACGACTAGCCCCCAACAAACGGCGAAGCACCTAGGCTGACTCCATGAGTACTTTTGCCGTATTTCTGCGGGGCATCAACGTTGGTGGTATCAACATCAACATGGCTGCCCTTGCCCAAGCCCTCAGCGAACTGCACGTGAGTAAGGTCAAGACATTGCTGGCCAGCGGAAACGTTGTGTTGAGCACCGAACTCTCAGCAGAGGAACTCAAAAACAGTGTAGAGACCCAGCTGCGCAGCGAATTTGGCTACGACGCTTGGGTGATAGTTGTCTCTGCGGCAGCTCTGGCCGAAATTGTGGCCAAATGTCCCTATCCGGCAGACAACAAAACCACTCACAGCTACATCACGCTCGCCTCCAATGCAGAGGTTCTGGATGAGCTCGCTGAGGCCTGCCAAAGCGTAGCTGCCGCCGATTACCAACGGCTTTCCGCCGAAGCGCTAGCGTGGCTGGCGCCGGCCGGTGGCACCTTGGAGAGCCCCATCAGTAAACTCACGGCGAAAGCGCGCTACAAATCCAGCACCACCACACGCAATCTGCGCACACTGATCAAAGTCCTGGACGCTACCGCCCGCGCGCAGTCTTGAGCGCTTTGTTGAAGGATTTCAGCCGATTCACTTCCAAATCCACTGGCTCCACAATCTCGCGTTGAGCCACGGCTCGGATGGATGCCGCCAGCTTTTTACGCGCTGATGCTGCACGCGCCCGGGCTGCACCAGCGGCAAACACCTTGCCCAACATCGCTAGCAAGATTCCCAGCGCCACTCCCCCGGCAATCATCAATGTGGGGTAAGGCCAGCCTTCAACTCGCGGGACTTCAGGAACAGGCATTTGTAAGTAGCCCAGGACTGCCAGTACACCCAACCAGCCAAGGCCACCTACTGCGGTGAGCAGAGCGAGCCATTGGAGCACGTTGAAGATCCCCCACCACCAGGACTTGCGTTCAGCCTTTAAATCCGTTGAGGCAATGGCATGATCCAAGGCGCCGGGCAGCTTCTCGCGGCCTTCACGGGCCGCCCCGCGGATGGCATTCCGCCACGGCCCTGGGGCGCCTTCGGAGGCAGCATCGGCAAAATCGCGGACGGCAGAGTCTGTTCTGGCGCGTTCCGCGGCGCTCGCCTTTGGAAGCGAGGTGCGGTTGGTGTCTGCTGCAGCACCCACGCGGCGAAGATTCAGCCTGCGTAGCGGATCGGCCCTCAATCCGATCATCCACCGTGTGACCGGCCAACCGGTACGCGCGGTGGACTCGCGTTTGTAAGAACGTGCGACGGCGTCCACCACCACGTGCACGTTTGCCGCCGTGGCGAGTTGTTCAGTTAGCCGGTCTACGGTTCCAGCCTTAATTCCGGCAGCGTCACCTTCACCGGCTGCGCCGGCCAGTTCGTCGGCGGCTCGTGCCACATCGGCAGAGAGCCGTTGGGAGATTGCTTCCCGCGCCTGAACCACTTGGCGGATTGATGCGCGCACTTTGTCGACACCAGCGCCGGTGAGTGCCGAGGCGCCAAGTACCTTGACCGTCCCCAGACCGTCACGTTTGAGGATGCCTTGAAGGGATTCCAACACATGGGGAACCTCAGCGGCTGGCAATTTGTCGATCTGGTTGAGTACAACGAGCGTTACTGCCCCGTGTGAGGCCATGGGTGTCAGGAACTCGTTGTGGACTGCGGCGTCGGCGTATTTCTGTGGGTCTAATACCCAGACGAGGACATCAACCAAACCCACCATTCGTTCCACCACCGCACGGTTCGCGGCACTGGTGGAATCGAAGTCCGGCAAGTCTAGGAGGATCAGCCCGGTGCTTTCATCGGCGAAGCCATCAACTGCTTGGGCGTGGTGCCTTTTGTTAACCTGCAACCAGTCCAACAGCGGTTCGCTGCCCTCGACTCCCCATACGCTGGCAAGTGGTTCCGACGTCGTGGGCCTCCGCGCCGCCGCGGTGGCAATTTCTGCCCCGTTCACTGCGTTGAAGAGCGATGATTTCCCACTTCCAGTGGCGCCGAAGAACCCCACCACGGTGTGGTCCGCTGACATTGACCGGCGGGAGCTTGCCCGCTCGAGCAAGGCCAAGGTGGAATCCAAGGTTGCATCCGGCAAAACTCCACCGGCAAGTTCACGGGCTGCGTTGAGTCCCTCTAGCCTGCGCTGGAGCGCCGAGGATTCTTTGGCCACTGAGTGCCGGCTCATGCTTGTGCCGCCAACCGTTGCAAGGCCTCAGCGTGTTTGCCGAGCTCCGCCGCTGGAGTCCCAACACGTAGGCGTTCCAAGAAGCGCTGTTGTTCGGCCACCAGGAGTGCCTCGCACCGCGTTTGAAGGTCCTCCCGGGCTTTCTGAGCTAGGCGGCGTACTGCATCTTCACCGAATACTGCTTCGAGAACGCGCTGCCCAACCACTGCGGTGCCACCGGCTACACCAATCTCAAGTCCGGTCAGGCCCGCTGTCATGGAGAACACCACAATCATCAGGGCGGCGCCGAGTCCATTGACCCCAAAAGAGAGCCAACGGGCTTGGTTACGTTTCCCTTGGCCTTCGGCACTGATGAGTTCCATCAGGGAACCCTGCCACGCACGGATCTCTGCCGCTGCACGCTCCGGGAAGTTCGCGGATACGCCGGAGAGGTCATCTGTGCCTAGCAGGCGGCGCCCTGCAGGGTCTTGACGCCAGCGTTGGTCTGCATCTTCTGCAGCGTTGGACGCTTCATCAACAATGACAGCCTGCAGCCCTGTTTCGATGGCGGTCTCAACTTTGACGGCAGGAGCCGGTTGGCCTCTAAAAAATGCGCCGAGTCTGTCTCGCAAGCGGCCAACATTTTGCTCCAAGGTACGGAAGAACTCGCCGGTGCCTACAAAGTCTTGCCAACGGGCCAGTACTTCTCCACGAAGTAGAGCGCCGTCTTTGGTTGCCGCGAGGATACGTTCCACGGCGTCAGAATAGGAACTCCGTACATCTTCAGCAAGCTGCTGCCCAGCTTTGTCCTCAGCTTCGGCAGCTTGAGCTACTAGCTCTACGGTTCCGCTCAGTGCCTTGACGGTTCCGTTGAGGGTGCGCCTGGCAATATCTGCCCGGCCAGCAGCGTCCTTGGCTAAGGTCTTGAGCCAATCAAGTAAGGGGGCCACGGTCTCCGCGGGCAGCATTCCCAAGTTATCTAGCGGGACCTCGGGCACCACAAAAAGCTTCGCGTCCGCGAGGCCTTGCTTGGCCAACATGGAACGCAAATCTTCGCTGACCTCGGCCTCCGCAGCTGGCGGGACCCGGTCCAAGATCACGGCGACCATAATGTCCCTAGAAGCGGCGTCCAAAAGGAGCTTCCACGGGACAGCATCGGCATAACGATTGGCGGTTGTCACAAAAACCCACAGATCCGCAGCAGCAAGCAATTGTCCTGCGAGTTGCCGGTTGTCATCTGAGATCGAGTCAACGTCCGGTGCGTCCAAGAGCGCTACGCCCTGTGGGACCGCCGAGTCTTCAACGAGTACCAGAGACGAAATGGCTGCAGCGTCAGGGGTTGCACCAGCTTGGTTAGCGGGAATGGGTCCGTCAACCTTCACTCCACGGATGCGGCTAAGGTTCGGCAGCACACGTTGATCAGCGAACCACAACCCGTCCGCCGGGTGGTGCAGCAAAATTGGTTGACGTGTTGTGGGGCGAATAGCCCCGGCCCGAGTCACTGGGTGCCCCACCAGAGCATTAACCAGCGTTGACTTCCCGGCGCCAGTTGAGCCTCCCACCACAGCCAATAGCGGGGCGTCCAAGCTTCGGTAGCGAGGAAGAATGTAGTCATCCAATTGAGCCAGTGCCGATTTGGTGGCAGCCCGCGCTTTGTCTGTACCTGGCAGTTCAAGTCCCAACTTCACCGCAGCAAGTTCTGAACGAACAGTCTCCAAGAGAGCCACGGCCGCGGCAGAGGAGTCGGCTGCCTTGCTTGATGTGTCATTGCCTGGCACGGCAGCAGGTAGGTGCGGTGGTCTTGACGGCGGTGGGCCGGCACTATTGCTTGTGGTCACAGCATCATCATGCCAGCCAAGGAAGCATTTTTGGTGAAGGTGAGCTTGGTCAACAAAATAAAAAGAACCTCTGATCTACGTTTCCGTAGATCAGAGGTTCCGTTTGTGACCCCAGCGGGATTCGAACCCGCGTTACCGCCGTGAGAGGGCAGCGTACTAGGCCGCTATACGATGGGGCCTTGCACTTTTCAGCTCAAGAAGTTTCTCACATCCTGAGCTGCGGTTCAAATCGACAATTCGATGTAAACCACTCAAAAATCCTACAGAAATCTGCGAATTTTCAAGAGCTGGGATACCAGGACTCGAACCTAGAATGACGGTACCAGAAACCGTAGTGTTGCCAATTACACCATATCCCAATGGCACTTTCCGGGCTTCCGCGTTGCAGCTTCATGCTGCTCTGCGCCCGTCAGCACGAGTAATTACTTTACCTGCCATCGACCGTTGGCACAAATCGAGAACTGGGTGGGGCGGCCAATCCGGACGCCCAAAAAACGCACCAGCTCTCCAGGTGATTCCACCTAGGCCCTTGCGCATGCCCAACGGCCTGGTTTACTCTCGGTAAGTTACCAACTAGTAACCACAATCCCCCACACTCCTCAGTGGGAACGTTTGAGCAAAACGGGCTGTAATCCAGATCACAGTCTTTGGCCGTCGGGCAACGTCGCCCGGCAGAACAGTTAGGGAGCGTCAGTGTCGACTAGCCGAGCAGCAGCTTCTGCATCAGCCAATAACCGGACCAGGCCACAGCAGATCGCCATCATTGTGTTGTCCCTTCTGCTAATCCTCTTTTTGGCCTTTTATACCTATCTCACAGGCCAGGTGGCCGATGGAGCCGCCCGGCTCAAAGAGGGGGCCGGACAGGCAGCTTCCGGTTCCGTGCAGCTGAAAGAAGGAGCAAGCAAACTTGCTACTGGCGCCGGTGAGGCAAACAAAGGATCCGGACAAGTCAAGGATGGGGCCGGGCAGCTGAACTCTGGCGCCGGGGAACTCAACTCCGGGGCAGCACAACTGAATGCTGGAGCTGGCAAAGTCTTCAGCGGCGTGCGTGACCAGCTGGCCCCCGGAGCGGACAAGTTACACGCAGGAACCACCAAGCTTCAGAATGACGTCATCAACAAGCTAGTACCGGGCGTTTACAAGGTGGATGACGGCGCCCAGCAACTTAAGTCAGGCGCTGTTCAGCTCTCTGCCGCTTTGACTCCGACGGCGTCAGGCAAGGCGCCGAATAACCTCGCCGATGGTGCCGGACAGATCGCTACTGGTACTAAACAACTTGCAACAGGTACGGGCCAATTGGCCACCGGCACAAGCCAGCTCGCCACGGGCGCAAGTCAAGTTGATGCTGGTGCCGGGAAGCTTAGCGCTGGAACTGTCACCCTTAAGCAGGGCACTGCTCAGCTGGCTGCGGGAACTCAGCAACTCAAGGGTTATCAAGGTGCAGGTGGTGATCCCACCAAGGGTGATGGACTCGCTGCTTTGAGCCAAGGCTTGGACCAACTGGAACAGGCTGCCAATGGGGCTCAGGGGATTGTGCCGTTGGGATTGCTGAAGGACAAGATCGCCAAGCTAGCCGACGGTGCCCGCCGCGCGTCCGCGGGAGCTGGCCAACTTGATGCCGGAGCGGATCAGCTCAACGCTGGCGCCGCCGAACTCAGCAATGGTGCCGCGCAGCTCAAGGCAGGAACCGCTCAGCTGAACACTGGAGCCACCCAGGTCAACGACGGCGCCCAGCAGGTCAATACGGGTGTTGGCAAACTCAACACCGGTGCCGGTCAGTTGGTGGCAGGATTCGCCACGCTTGACCAAAAGCTGAACAGTACGGATCCTGCAGCACCTGGAATGGTGATGGGAACGTCTCTGTTGGCTGACGGCACCACCAAAATCCGTGTGGGTATGGACGGTGTTCCGGGAGACCCGGACAGCCCCGGCCTGATTTATGCTGCGAATAACCTACAGGATGGAACCGCCAAACTCTCGGCTGGAATCTACGGTTCCGGTAACTCCTCCAACCCCGGGCTACTGGCTGGAACAGAAGCGCTTTCTGACGGTTCCACCAAGCTCGCTGACGGAACGGTGAAACTTAAGGATGGCACCACCAAGCTGGCCGATGGAACTGTGAAGTTGGCGGATGGCAATGGCCAGCTGGATGACGGCTCTGGCAAGTTGGCCGATGGTGCAAGCAAGTTGGCGGACGGAAACAAACAAATCGCAGATGGCACCGACTTGCTGTATTCGAAGGTCTCGGCAGTGTCGCCGTCGAGTCTCTTTACTGGGCCCGGCGCAGCACTCTTGCTCGTGGCGTTGCTGGTCATTGCAGCGATCGCTGGCTTCCTGATATTGCGCAATCGCGCTAAGAAAGCAGCTGTCTAATCGGCCGCTAAAGACCTAGCCCAAAGGCAGAAGGTCAAGCAACGAAGAAACCGTGGAGCCATCACCGTGGCCCACGGTTTCTTCGTTAACCCTGGTGTTTGAATCAGGGCTGTTACCGGAGCGATTGAGCCAGACTCCGCGCAAACCCGCAGCTGTGGAACCAACACAATCGATCAGACGGTTATCCCCCACATATAAGGTTTCAGCTGGGGAACCGCCCAAAAGCCGAACACCTTCAAGGAAAATCGCAGGATCTGGTTTTGCCACACCTACAGTGTCAGTTCCCACCAAAACGGCTATCCGCTGGAGCCCGGCGCGGTCCAGCTTGGCCCGCTGATATGAGTGGACGTTATTACTCACTGCGCCGTAAGGAATTCCGGCAGCATCAAGCGCATCCAAAAATGGGTGGACATCAGCGAAGGGCCGCACGTGCGCTTCTTGAATTGACGCGTAGTGGCTCACCCAAGCAAGCTCGGCGTCCTCCCCAGGCATGTGCACCCCAAAGTGCGCCAAGGCGGTCCTGCCCCGCAGAATACGCTGCTCCTGAAAAGACAGCTCGCCGGCCAAATACCGGTCATAAAAATGTGTGGTCTCGTGTGTGAAGATCCTCGAAAACCGTTGCCAACCCGCGGCATCCAAGCCCGGCAGCAAGTGTTCGCTCGCCGAGCGCAGCCCGGTGGTCATGGCGAACTCAAGGTCCACCAAAGTGTCATCAATGTCCAGCAGGACGCCGGTCACCCGACCGGCGTCCTGCTGGAACACTTCAAACTCGCTCATGACTTTGGCGCAGCAAACTATCCGCGGAAGGCCTTGAGGCGGTTCAACGAGGACTCTTTACCCAAGATCACCATGGACTCAAACAGTGGCGGAGAAATACGGCGGCCGGAAATACCGGTGCGCACCGGGCCAAAAGCCAAACGCGGCTTGAGCCCCAAATCTTCAACCAGCGCGGTCTTCAGCGCAGTCTGAATGCTCTCCGCACTCCAGTCCTCCACCGGCTCCAAAGCTGCCAAAGCAGCGTCAAGGACCTCGGACAAATTCTCCGGCAATCCCTTGTTGGCGTCCTCCGCGACGTCAATATCGGCGTCGTTCTTAAACAAGAAGCTCAACATTTCCGGAGCCTCGCCCAGCAAGGTGATGCGCTCCTGAATCAGCGGCGCCGCCTCGGTGAGGATCTGGTGCTCGCGCTCGGTGAGCTGTTCCCCCACCACACCGGCAGCCTGCAAGTACGGAACCAAACGGTCGCGGAAATCAGTAGCTTCCAGAAGCCGGACGTGTGTGCCGTTGATGGCGTCCGCTTTCTTCTGGTCAAAGCGTGCCGGGTTGGCCAGAACGTCATGAATATCAAAGTTCTCCACCAACTGCTGCACCGTAAAAATGTCCTCGTCGGCGCTCAAAGACCAGCCCAAAAGGGACAAGTAGTTCAGCAAACCCTCAGGGATAAAGCCCTTGTCCCGCTGCAAAAACAGGTTGGACTCGGGGTCACGCTTGGACAGCTTTTTGTTGCCCTGGCCCATCACGTACGGCAAGTGACCGAACAACGGCATGTACTGAGCCACACCAATGTCCACCAACGCACGGTACAAGGCGATCTGGCGCGGTGTGGAGCTCAGCAAGTCCTCGCCACGCAGCACGTGAGTGATACCCATCAGAGCGTCATCCACCGGGTTCACCAGCGTGTACAGCGGAGCGCCATTGGCACGAACCACTGCAAAGTCCGGAACGGAACCGGCCTTGAACGTGATCTCGCCACGGACGAGGTCGTTGAACGTCAGGTCTTCATCGGGCATCCGAACGCGCAGCACAGCCTGGCGTCCCTCGGCCTTAAACGCTGCGATCTGCTCATCGGACAGATCGCGGTCAAAACCGTCATAACCGAGCTTAGGATCGCGGCCGGCAGCCTTATGGCGGGCCTCAATCTCATCCGGGCTGGAGTAAGACTCGTACACGTGACCAGCTGCAACCAGCTTGGCAATCACGTCCTGGTAAATGTCCGAACGCTGCGACTGACGGTACGGCTCATGCGGGCCGCCCACTTCAACACCCTCATCCCAGTCAATGCCCAACCACTTGAGAGCATCCAACAACTGGTGGTAGCTCTCTTCAGAATCGCGCGCCTGGTCAGTGTCCTCGATGCGGAAAATCATCTTTCCGCCGGTGTGCCGGGCGTAGGCCCAGTTGAACAAAGCGGTGCGAATCAGACCCACGTGAGGGGTACCAGTGGGCGAGGGGCAGAAGCGCACCCGAACTGGCGTATCTTCGGTGACGGTGGGGATGGCCGAATTGGCCGCAAGAGAGGTAGTCATAGTGACTCCAACTTTACGCCCCTAGCGGCGCACCACGGGATTCGACAACCGGCCGATGCCTTCGATCTCCACCTCGTAGCGGTCTCCAGCCTTAACCAAGTCCACACCAGCAGGGGTCCCAGTCATAATCACGTCGCCGGGCAACAGGGTAAAGGCCTGGGAAACGATCGAGACCAGTTCAGCTACACCGCGCACCATCTGGTTGGTATTGCCGTCCTGACGCAATTCGCCGTTGAGGTAACCCTTAATGTCCAAGTCATCCGGGTCAAGTTCTGTCTCGATCCAGGGACCAAGCGGCGCTGAGGTATCAAAACCCTTAGCCCGGGCCCACTGCAAGTCAGTCTTCTGGACGTCCCGCGCCGTCAAGTCATTGCCACAGGTGTAGCCGAAGATCACGTCCTTCACGCGATCTTCCGGAACGTCCTTGCAGATCCGGCCAATCACCACACACAGCTCAGCCTCGAAGGAGACTTCCTCAGAGAAGTCTGGCAACACAATTGGATCGCCTGGGCCAATGACCGAGGTGTTCGGCTTGAGGAACAACAGCGGAGCAGCAGGGACTTCATTGCCGAGCTCGTGAGCATGCTCAACAAAGTTCCGCCCCACACCAATGACCTTGCTGCGAGGAATGATCGGCGCGAGCAAACGCACGTCTTCCAGCTTATGAGTGGTGTGAGTGCGGACCACGCCGTTAAAGAACGGGTCGCCGGAGATAACGGTGACTACTTCGCTACCGGGCTCACCCTCCACAACGCCGTAGAGAGGATCAGAATCAACAACAAATCGAGCAATACGCATGTCTCCAAGCCTATAGCTTTACGCCCCGTACTTTCCTACCCACGCAGATACGCCAACTGGGCCTCGACGCTGAGCAGCGCCGCGCGCCACACTGAAGGGTCGACGTCGTGATAAACCTTCCGAGCCACGGCTTCACTGGGTGCCTGCTCACCCAAGACCGCAAGCGCGTCCCTGACTTGATCAAGGCGCTGGTGCCGGTGGTTCCGGTACTCGCGCGCCACGACGTCGACCGCGAAAAGTACCGGCCCGTGGGCTGGCAAAACGGTGGCCGCACCGAGTGCTTCAAGGACGTCCAAGGACCGCAAATAGTCGCTCAGAGTACCGTCGGGGAAGTCTAGGACCGTGGTTCCCTTGCCTAATATGGTGTCCCCTGTCAGCACCGAGCCGTTAGCGCCGTCCTCAGGCAGATAAAAACACAGGGAATCGGCAGTGTGCCCGGGGGTGGCGAGCACACGAATTTCTACACCAGCAGCGCGGATTTCTTCTCCACCTTGAAGCGGCTCGGCAGCATAGCAGTGCGTTCTGTCCCCTGCCCGTACTGGTGCACCGGTGAGCTCATGCAACCTCAACGCCCCTGCCGTGTGGTCAGCGTGCCGGTGAGTGATCAGAATCAGCTCCACCTCCCCCGCGCTAGCCAAGCCCTTCAGGTGATCTTCATCCGCTGGCCCCGGGTCCACCACCACACACTGTGCCGAACGCGGCGCCGAAATCACGTAGGAATTAGTTCCGTCCAAACTCATTGGCCCGGGATTAGGCGCCAAGGAAAAAGCCGTCAATTGACTGCTTTGCTGGAACTCGCGGCGAGTGCTCATCACCGCACCATCCTATTCATGCTTGGCCCGCACCGGTTTCTGAATGACCCCGTTGCGGAATAAGCTCACCCGGTACGCAGGTTATGGATGGGGACAGCACCGTCCACAGAGAGCATGCAGACACACCCATGAGCACTTCAACTTCCGCTTCCCTATCCGAGCTCTTGGCCGCAGCCGCGTCAGCTGGCAACGACCACACCGCCACCGAGAAGACCAGCGGCCTCCAGCACATCCACAATCACGCTAACGGCACCGTGGTCTGGTTCCCCACCTGGCAGAAGTTCCGTGAAACGTCCGATTGGGAGCCCACGGTAGTTGAGCAGGAAAAAATCCTGACCGCCGCCACCGAGGACGGCACCTCACTCAATGAAGCCGCAGCCGCCCTCTTGGCAGCGAACCTGACAGATCTCCTCCAGCGCGCAGCTGCCTCCACGGACGCCAACGTTTTTGTTGCCGAGAACCTCTCCCTGCACTTGGCACAAACCTGGGCTATTGACGACGCCGTGGCGCGCAAGGCCGGAACAGAGCTCTCAAAAGGCAAACCTTCGCCGGCCTTCGCCGCTTACCCGTATGACATCTACGCTCAGGATGGCGGAAGTTTTGCCGCAGCACTGTGGAACGACGTCATCGATGCTGGCCGCAAGCGCGCCATCGCCGAGGAAGCCGAGCGCAAAGCCCTCAAGCCCGTCTCCCGCAAAGCGCTCAAAAACGCTGCGCGCAAGGCCGCCCGCCGCTAAACCTCACCCGCACACACCAACGCGGGGTCACTTACGGCCCATGTTTAGCTGAAACATGGGCCGTAAGTGACCCCGCGTTGGTTTTAAGAGGCAGGTACTAGGCCAGGCGAGTCAACCAGCCGTGTGTGTCCTCCACGGTACCGGTCTGAATACCCAATAGACGCTCACGAATAGCCATGGTGACCTCGCCAGCCTTGGCATCCTCGGAACCGATAACCTCATTCTCATCCTTGAGGACACCAATCGGAGTAATCACAGCAGCGGTGCCACAAGCGAACACTTCAGCGATCTCACCGGAGGCAATTCCTTCACGCCACTCATCCAGAGTGATCTTGCGCTCGGCAACCTCCCGGCCCATGTCCTGAGCAACCTGAATCACCGAAGAACGGGTTACACCCTCCAAAATGGTTCCAGAGAGCGCCGGAGTAGCCAATGAACCATCTTTCAAGACAAAGAAAACATTCATTCCGCCGAGCTCTTCAACAGCATTGTCATTGAACTGGTCCAAGAACAGCACCTGCTTGCAACCGTTAGCCTCGGCCTCGATCTGCGCGATCAAGGAAGCCGCGTAGTTGCCGCCGCACTTAGCTGAACCGGTACCACCACGGCCTGCACGGGCGTAGTTGCGGGAAATCCAAATGGAAACCGGCTTCAGCTCGCCGCCGAAGTAGTTTCCGGCCGGGGAAGCGATCACGCGGAAGGACACCTCGTGCGCCGGGCGGACACCCAAAAATGCCTCGGTGGCAATCATAAACGGGCGAATATACAGGGCCTCGCCGTCGCCGGAAGGAACCCAATCCTTGTCCTGAGCCACAAGCGTCCGGACAGCTTCCAAGAAGTACTCTTCCGGAATCAGCGGGAGAGCCAACCGCTCAGCGGACTTGTTCATCCGGGCAGCGTTTGCCTCGGGCCGGAACGTCCACACCGAACCGTCGGCGTGACGGTAGGCCTTCATACCCTCAAAAATTTCCTGACCATAGTGCAGCACCGCAGCTGCCGGGTCCAGGCTAATGGGGCCATACGGCTCAATCCGGGCGTTGCTCCAAGAACCGTTGCCGTCGGCGTCGACCTTGAAGTCAACAATCGTGGTGTGATCGGTGAAGTGGTTACCGAAACCCGGGTTGGCCAGAATCGCGTCGCGTTCCTGCGCGGACTTGGGGTTTTCAGAGATGTGCCGGGCAAATTCAACGCCATTGGCCGTCTGGGTCATGGTTCCTCCATGGTCAGCCGACGGGTGCTTTTTGCGGCTAAGTCAGCAAGGAATTAGCCGCACCCGGCAGCAGGTGAGTAAGACTGTTTCAAGCTTACGCCGGAGCAGGGCCCGGTAGCGTCGCCTGGTGAAGCGATACTTACAGGGCAGCCGCGATAGCAGCACCGATCTCGCTGGTGCTGCGGACGTTTGAATCCCGCGATTCAATGTCCGCTTCTACCGCTCGCTCAATCCGGCGGGCAGCACTCTGGTGACCCAAGTGGTCCAAAAGTAGCGCAGCGGACAAGATTGCCGCCGTCGGATCTGCCTTCTGCTGACCGGCAATATCCGGAGCCGAACCGTGAACTGGCTCAAACATTGACGGTGCTGTGCGGTCCATGTTGATGTTTCCGGAAGCAGCCAGGCCGATGCCACCGGTTACGGCTGCGGCGAGGTCGGTAAGGATGTCGCCAAAGAGGTTGTCCGTGACAATCACATCGAATTGCGAGGGGTTAGTCACCATAAAGATCGTGGCTGCATCAACGTGCAAATAATCGTGCGTGACCTCAGGAAATTCCGGAGCAACTTGCTCAACAATCCGCTTCCACAAGTGACCGGCAAACACCAAAACATTGTGTTTGTGGACCAGCGTGAGCTTCTTGCGTGGACGTTCATTTGCTCGGCGGAAGGCATCCCGAACCACGCGCTCCACGCCGTGAGCCGTGTTGAGCGAAACTTCGGTAGCAATCTCATGTTCAGTGCCGGAGCGGAGGGATCCGCCGTTACCAACGTACGGGCCCTCGGTTCCTTCGCGGACCACCACAAAGTCAATCTCACCCGGATTTGCCAGCGGGCTACCCACGGTTCCGTACAGCTTGGAAGGACGCAGGTTCACGTAGTGGTCCAGACTAAAACGCAGTTTGAGCAATAGTTCGCGCTCAATCAATCCAGACGGAATCTTGGTGTCACCCGGAGCCGCACCCACTGCACCAAAGAGGATGGCGTCCCGAGTCCGAAGATCCGCCAATACCTCATCCGGGAGCGTCTCCCCCGTGGCCAACCAGTGCGCAGCACCCAGGCTGTACTCGGTGGCCTCTACTGTGACGCCTTCAGCTTCGGCTGCCTTGGTGAGAACTTTAAGGGCTTCCGCCGTGACCTCCGGACCAATGCCGTCGCCGGGGATAACTGCCAGATTGATGGTACTTGAGCTCATAAAACCAGCTTTCCAGAGCATCCACATTCTGAGCAAGGCATCTCACTATGCGGAACTCAGTGTGCCCTACATTCAAGTTATAGGGCCATTGCACCGAAGGTTATTGCCTGCGAAAACTCAGACCGCAGCATGACGCCAAGCCCCCACCCTCGGCGCTAGAGTCGAAGCAATGGATAGGCGACACACGATTTACCAGTGGTTCCGAGATAACCCCTTCAAGGTAGACCTCGGGGCCGCTATCTTGTTGTGCCTGCCGTTTGGTGCGCTGTACGCCGTAGCGGGTGCGCTGCCTGAGTCGTTGATCTCCACAACCATGATTCTGACCATCGCGTGGCGCCGCACCCGGCCCGAGCTCGCAGCCGGAGCCTTGGTGATCCTGTGTCTGATTCACATGGTGATTCCCACCGCGGTAGTGGCCGGCATCCTTGCCGTTCCCGTGATCATTTACTCGACTGCCGCCTACGGCGCAGTGTGGGCTAGCCGCAGCGTCCTAGTTGCCGGGCTGATCGGCGCAGTGATGATCGTGGTCCGATTAAACAACAGCGAAACGTCCAGCACACTTCTATTGGGGCTCACTGTGGGTGCCCTCTACGTCATCCTCGTGTCTCTCCTGGTCCTGTTTAGCTGGACTTTAGGAGACCTCACCCGGACCAGACGCCTCCAAGTCCAAGCCCTCGAAGACCGTGCGCGGCGGCTAGAAATCGAGCAGCATCAAGAACGCGCTCTGGCAGCGATGGATGAACGCTCCCACATCGCCCGCGAAATGCACGACATCATTGCCCATTCCCTCTCCGTGATCATTACCCAAGCAGATGGCGCACGCTACGCAGCAGTGGCGGACCCCGCCGTCGCGCCTGCCACCCTGGAAACAATTGCCGCCACCGGTCGCGGCTCACTCGCCGAAATGCGCCGCCTCCTAGGCATCTTAAGGAACGACGGCGACACCCCCACCCGTCCGCTGCCCGGTCTCGCTGACCTCGATGAGTTGTTGCTGGGTGTCCGCGCAGCCGGGCTCCCGCTGAGCTTTGAGCAGTCCGGAACCCCACGCGCCGAGCTGCCGGCTGGTGCGGAACTCACCGCCTACCGGATTGTGCAAGAAGCACTGACTAACGTCCTCAAACACGCTGGTCCTTCGGCGAAAGCAACTGCGCGATTGGATTGGACCGCCAAGGGCTTGGACCTGAGGGTGCAGGACAATGGTTTCGGCTCAGCAGCAAGCTCCCCTGCCCCCACCGGAAGCAATGGCGGCAACGGGCTGCGCGGTATGCAAGAACGCGTAAAACTCTACGACGGTCAGCTCACCGCCGGTCCACACAACGGCGGCGGCTTTTTAGTCACCGCACACATCCCCTACTCGGAAGCATGAAATGAACACCGCAGAACCCATCCGCGTAGCACTCGTGGACGATCAACAACTGGTCCGCTCGGGCTTCAAAATGCTGATCAACTCCCAGCCCGACCTGACAATGGTCGCTGAAGCCGGTAACGGGCGCGATGCCATTCAAGCCCTAGGATCTACCCGTGCAGACGTGGTCCTGATGGACGTTCGGATGCCCGGAATGGACGGTATTGAGGCTACCCGCGTGCTCTTGGAGAACCGTGTCACACGAACCGGAGACGACGATCTCAAAATCGTGGTCCTGACCACTTTTGACCTAGACGAGTATGCCCTCGCCGCCATCCAAGCCGGTGCCAGCGGCTTCCTCCTCAAAGACGCTCCTCCTGAGGAACTCCTCGAAGCGATCCGCACCGTCCACCGCGGCGACGCAGTGATTGCCCCCTCCACCACACGCCGGCTCCTGGACCATGTGGCACCGCTACTGAGAACACCGGGTCCAGCTCATGACAAAAACGCTGCAGCCGTGGCGAGCCTGACTGCCCGCGAGCGGGAGATCTTTGAGCTCATCGCTCGCGGCGAGTCTAACCCTCAAATTGCTGCCGGCCTGTACCTATCCGAGGCCACCGTCAAAACCCATGTGGGCCACATCCTAGCCAAACTCCAAGCCCGCGACCGGGTCCACGTAGTGATGATCGCCTATGAAACCGGGGTAGTGATCCCAGGGAGGTAAATGCCTATCCCACCGCAGTATGAGTCTCCGGCTGAAGGATCCAGATCACAGCCCGATCCGCTCAAGGGGCCCACAATTTAGCGTTGAAGTATGAACCGCGACCTTGAGTACTCAACTCCACTACCAACGCAGTCCGCATCCCCAGCGGCCGCGCCTAACCCGTCTGAGCTAGGCCCCAACGCACCGGCAGTTGCTGCCATCAACCTCAACAAAAGTTATGGCAGCGGCGATACCCGCGTCCTCGCCCTCAAAAACGTCAACGTCAGCTTCGAAGCCCGTAAATTCACTGCCATCATGGGGCCGTCAGGCTCGGGCAAATCCACGCTGATGCATTTGCTGGCTGGTTTGGACACGGCTGACTCCGGCTCCGTGGTGCTAGGCGGGACGGACCTCACTACGCTCAATGACGCTCGACTGACCAAGTTGCGCAGGGAAAACATCGGCTTCGTTTTCCAAGCCTTTAATCTTGTCCCCAGCCTCACCGCGGAACAAAACATCACCCTGCCGCTGTCACTAGCCGGTGCCCCTACGGACACAGAGTGGTTCGACTTTGTGGTCACGACTCTGGGTCTGGGCGACCGCCTCAAGCACCGCCCTCACGAGCTCTCCGGCGGTCAGCAGCAGCGTGTTGCAGTGGCCCGCGCGCTACTCACCCGCCCGCAAGTCATCTTCGGCGACGAGCCCACTGGAAACCTCGATTCCCGCTCGGGCGGCGAAGTCCTCGCGCTGATGCGCCGCAGCACCCAAGAGCTGGGCCAGACCATCATTATGGTCACCCACGATCCAGTGGCAGCCAGCTACGCCGACCGTGTGGTGTTAATGTCCGACGGCGAATTGGTAGGTCAAATTCAAGACCCCACCAGCGATTCAGTCTTGTCCGCCCTAGCCCGGTTGGGTGCCTGATGCTCCAGATAGCGCTCTCCCAATTGCGTTCCAACGCACGCCGATTCATCGCCGTCGGCTTGGCGATTATGTTGGCTGTGGCATTCTTGGCCACCACGCTGATGGTAAATGCGAGCACCAAAGCCTCCCTCACGGCGAGCATTGGCGAGTCCTACCGGAAAGCGTCATTGGTGGTAACGCCCTCAAGCAGCACACCGCTGCCAGATCCCACCGTAGCTGCCGCACTGGCGGTTCCTGGTATTGAAGCTGCGTATGGCCAGCAGCAGCTCGCCACCGAGATGGTGCTGGACGGCGCAGCAACAAGTACTTCCGGAACCGTACTGGCGATGGTGCGTAACGCCGCCCCACCCGGGCTCGAATCTGCACGGCTCGCGTCCGGCTCCATGCCACGCGGTGGTGCCGAGATTGCCGTTGATGCCAAAACTGCGTCCCGCTACGGGATAGCTCTGGGCAGCACCGTGCACTTGCGTCAGAAAGGAATCGACTCAACACTTGCGGTAAAGGTCACCGGAACGCTGAAACCCCAAGCTGATCCCTTCTCCGCTGGGGCCTCGTCAGTAGTGGCCGCCCAAACTGTGCTGAATACCATTGCCAATGGCATTGCCGTCCCGATCTCCACCCTTCAAGTGCAGGCCGCGGCTGAAACGGTCTCAGACAGCGTGCGCGGACCACTCACCGCAGCCCTAGCAAAAGCCGGCGCTGCGGGAGCCGCTATCACCACACCTGAGCAACTAGCCATTAACCAAGTGAAAGCCATGAGCGGCGGAGAAGATCAACTGACCATTATCTTGTTGGCATTCGCCGTGGTGGCCATGGTGGTTGCGGCCCTAGTAGTGAGCAATACGTTCTCAGTCCTCATCGCCCAACGCACGCGTGAACTGGCACTCTTGAGATGCCTGGGGGCGCAGAAGAACCAAATCCGAGCTTCCGTTTTGGTGGAGGCCACGGTAGTTGGGCTGATCTCCTCGATCCTGGGAGTTCTTGCCGGGACCGGACTCATGGCCGCATTGATTGCCTGGGCCAAAACTGATCCTGAGCGAAGCTTCGCTACCTTGGCCGTACCGCCGTCGGCAGTTATCGCCGGGTTGGCTACCGGGACGTTGATGGCCGTTATGGCGGCGCTGATTCCGGCCCGCGCAGCCACAGCTGTTGCACCGCTTGCAGCCCTGCGCCCGGCTGACGCACCCAGCATTGGGAACCGGGCAGGTAGGTTCCGGCTTGGACTTGGAATCCTGTTGCTCGTGATCGGTGTGCCACTGCTGGTCTTCGGGGCTGTGATGAACACACTGCTCATTGCACTACCCGGCGGGATCTTCAGCTTCTTAGGAATCCTGCTGTGCAGCACACTCATTGTGCCGCGACTCGTCTCCGCCGTTGGTGTGTTGGTCCGGCCCACGGGTGTTCCCGGCCGGCTCGCCGCGCTGAACTCCATCCGCAACCCGGGCAGGACAACGTCCACCGCAACGGCTTTGCTGATTGGCGTCACGCTGGTAACCATGATGATGTCCGGGGCTGCGTCCTCACGTGAAGCTTTCAGTTCGGTGTTGTCCCAGAACTACCCGGTAGACATGGCGGTTCAGCCAAGTGGCAAGGCCTACACAACTGCTCAGGCAGATGCGGTGGCGAAGCTGGACGGTGTGGCAAGTGTCGGCGTCGTTCATGGTGCAGGTGTTGGCACCCAGGCCGGCGCGCAGTTCCGCGTGTGGAGTATGTCTGACGCCGATGCCGCCGCGGTCTTGCGGGACAAAACGCTTGTGGTGGCTGCCGGAACCATCCTGCTGCCCGAAGGATCCGCGCCTGATCCTGTTGTGGTGGAGGGACCTGGCGGTTCTGTCACGCTGAAGGCCGTGGTGCTCAAAAGCCGGCAGATTGATCCGATGATTCAAGCCTCGGATGCCGCGAAAATTGCCAGCACGGGCACGGGCGCTGGGGTTCCACCGGTCAAGGCTGAACCCTCCGCTATTGCCGAGACCGCGAACAAATCGATGCTGTGGCTCGAGCTGAGCGATTCGCTGTCCACGGACCAAATGCGTGAGGTCCAATCCTCGGTGGCTTCAACCCTGAAGGTCTCCGATTCGCTGGTCTCCGGCGCTGCCCTGGAGCGGGCAACGTTCAACCAGATCATCGACGTCCTACTGCTGGTGGTCACTGCTTTGCTGGCCGTGGCGGTGGTGATTGCACTGATCGGTGTTGCCAACACACTCTCACTTTCGGTCCTTGAGCGAACGCGAGAGAACTCGCTACTGCGGGCCCTTGGCCTTACTCGCGGGCAGTTGCGAGCCATGTTGGCCCTGGAAGGGGTGCTGATTGCCGGGGTTGCCGCCCTGCTCGGAACCGTGCTGGGAGTGACGTTCGGCTGGCTTGGTGCCAAATCGGCGCTGGGCGCCCTCGGTGCCGTGCCGCTGATGATTCCGGTGTGGCAACTGCTCGCGGTGATTGGTGTGGCCCTCGGTGCCGCACTGCTCGCGAGTGTGATTCCCGCGCGTCGTGCTTCACGGCTGTCCCCGGTGGCCGGGCTGGCCACGCTCTAACCGCCTCTGTTGGTAGCCGGTCTTGGGTTTCCCACCCGAGGCCGGCTACTTGGCGTTTTTCCGGAGTCTGTCTGGGAGAAATTGAAGAATTATCGCCAGTGAGAACAGGCTCTCCGGCCTAGCCCACGCTGAGCAGGATCACCGATCCCGGAAACCGTACAGGGTTCCGGGATTGAGAAATTGTCGCTCCCACAGGAGGCGTTTGTCGGCGCCGGTCAGCAGGCCGAAGTCTGCAGCTTGATCCCAGTACTGCCGGATTGTGTCTTCAATTCGGGCAACGATGCTGTTGGCCTGCTCTCTGGTCAGGTCATAGAGACTGCGGACAGCGATGAGGTCAGCTACGTTATTCCGCCTTGTTCCATTCCTGTCATAGGCGATGGCCTGCGAAGCTGTCTCTCCGCTTCGCCGCATTGGTGACAAATCATAGGCGGGGCTGAGCGTTGCTACAGATCCGTCCCAGAGCGCCGCATGGTTCCGAAGGTGGTCATCAGAGTTGGAGATCAGCATGTTGAAAGCGATGCGTGCGAACAGCTCGTAGGCAGTACCCGCTGGCGCACCGTGGCTGCGTAGTACGTCCAGGAACTCGACATAGCTGCCGCTACGCGCCTGCAGTTCGTCCAAGCCGGTGAGGGTCAGTGCGCTTGCCGCAAGGATGCGCCCTCCCCCTTCCGTTCGGTCAAACCGCTCGACCAGTAGGACAGTCCGGCCCAGAACGCGCTCGACCCGGGTTCGAGCAACGGTGAGCCCGGCTTTCTCGGCCAGGAACATGCCCGCCGCTTCTGCCCCGACCACTGGGAAGTGATCATTGGACGCCGTGAACTTCGCGATGTACTCGCGACCAGAGTCCTCGATTACCGACTTCGGGCGCGCCCCACCCATCGCTGTACCGCTCAGAAGCGCACGCTCGAGTTCGAATGGCAGATCGTCTCCGGCTTCAATCAAGTCTGCCGCATTGAGAAGAGTTTCCAGAGGCGCGGAAGCCGAAGCCCGCGGGATGTAGTCGGTGACTGATCCTTGAAAATCGATGGCACCAAAGCGGTTAGAGCCAGAATTCAAGAGGTATGTTCGTTCATCAAGGTCACCGGTGTCGGCGGTCTCACCTCGGTCACCGGTGACTTTGTACTGAACGACTCGACGGCCCCACGCATCTGGTGATGCGTCGCGCAGAGCACCAGGCAGCCCCATTGAACCAGTTGGCCCGAACGTTTGCTCGGATAGCGGGAGGGTTGGAGCCAGAGAGATAGCGTTGTGGCGCTCGAGGTACCGCCGGCCATAGTCGAAGGAAAACTGACCTGGCCCACGTTCTCGAAGTCGGCCAGCGGGCACCGGCGCCGTCTCCTCGGGCAACCAGACCCACACATAGATGTCAGAAGTCGAGGCCATCGCCGTCGTCCTTTCGCTTCTGGTCCACACGTGCGGGCAACAATGCGAGGCGTTCCTCGCCTCGCCGACGGAGCGCGATAAGTTCGCTGGGGTCCTCGACCCCGAACAATGGGACACCAACGATCGACGCAACGTTTAAGACGTTGCCGATGCTGCTGGCCGCGCTTCCATTCTCGATGGCTGCCAGTGTTTTCCGCGTAATCCCAGCTGCGCCCGCGAGGTGTTCAGCTGTCATACCTCGCGCAGCACGCGCCATCCGAATTTGCTGTCCGAGCACCGTGACCGCATCCTCCGCAGTGCGGGTTAGACCAAGCTCTCGACGTCCCATGGGTAATACTTTACCCCCAAAGATCACTTATGCGTAAACTATTACCCATCTTAAATGAGGACGGGTGCACACTCCCTTTGTATTCCGGAGTATGCACCCTGCCCAGCAAAGTGTAGCGAGAGAGCTATGCCGCCGGCTCTTCGTAACGCGGGAAGATCGGCGCCGGAGCGGGCAACTCAGTGCCTGCAACCAAGGCAGTGTCCAAGGCCGTAAACAACCGAGATTCCTCGGATGCTTGGCCCAAGGTCTCGAGCAGTTTGACCGACGCTGAAGGCATCACCGGCTGGGTCAAAATAGCCACCCGGCGAACCACCTCAAGAGTCACGTACAGCACGGTGTTCATACGCTCGAGGTCAGTCTTGCGCAGAACCCACGGAGCCTGATCAGCGAAGTACGCGTTGGTCTCGCCCAGAACCAGCCAGATGGCCTCAAGGGCACGGCTGAATTCTTGCTTCTCAAAGGCAGCGCGAACTGTTTCCAACAATCCCTGCGCCTGGGCCAAGATCGTATTGTCTGCCTCGGTGAAAGCGCCAGGGACCGGCACTTTACCTTCACAGTTTTTCGCCACCATGGAGAGTGAACGCTGTGCTAGGTTGCCGAAGTTATTGGCCAAGTCGGCGTTCATGCGGCCAACGATTGCCTCGTGATTGTAGTTACCGTCGGCGCCAAAGGGCACCTCACGCAAAAAGAAGTAGCGCACCTGGTCCAGACCATACTGTTCCACAAAGTCCGCCGGGGCCACCACGTTACCCAAAGACTTGGACATCTTTACACCGTTGTTGTGCAAAAAGCCGTGGATCATCACGCGCTTGGGCAGTTCAATCCCGGCACTCATCAAAAAGGCTGGCCAGAAGATCGCGTGGAAGCGCGAAATGTCCTTACCGATCACGTGAACATCGGCTGGCCAGAACTTCTTGAACTTCTCCGAATCAATATCCGGGTAACCCACACCGGTGAGGTAGTTGGTCAGAGCATCAACCCACACGTACATCACGTGCTTGTCATTGCCCGGAACCGGGACGCCCCAGTCAAAAGTGGTACGGCTGATGGAGAGATCTTCAAGCCCGCTCTTGACAAAAGAGATGACCTCGTTGAACCGGCTACGCGGGGCACCAAACTCCGGCTGCTCCTCGTAGAGCGCCAGCAACTTGTCCTGGTAAGCCGAGAGGCGGAAGAAGTAGCTCTCCTCGGCAGTCCACGTCAGTTCGGTGTCGGTTTCCTTGGAATACCTTTTGCCGTCTTCACGCAGCTCGGTCTCGTCTTCACCGTAGTACGCCTCGTCACGGACCGAGTACCATCCCTCGTATTTGTCCAGGTAGATGTCGCCGTTGGCTTCCATCTTCTGCCAAATTGCCTGAGACGCAGCTTTGTGATCGGCATCCGTGGTGCGAATAAACCGGTCGTAGCTGATACCCAGTGCAGCGTGGGTAGCCTTATAAATATCGGCATTACGGTCCACCAGCTCTTGAGGCGTAATGCCTTCTTTTTCAGCAGCCTGGGCAATTTTCATACCGTGCTCGTCGGTCCCGGTCAGGAACATCACCTCATGACCGTCCAAACGCTTGAACCGGGCCATCGCATCGGTGGCGATGTACTCGTAAGCGTGACCGATGTGCGGCACACCATTGGGATAGGTGATGGCCGTGGTGATATAAAACGGGGGCTTTTCTGCGTGCGTCACGTTATGAAGTTACCTTGTTTGCTGGTTCTGCTGATGCGGGAATGCTAAATGAGCTCGGTCATAGTGTCTGCGAGCCGGATCAATTCATGGTCATGCGAGGCCACTAGAACAGAAATTCCGTCCTTAGTGGTGTCCTTCAAAATACCAATAATTTTGTTCGCCGAGGCGCGGTCCAGGCTGGCGGTGGGCTCGTCCACCACCAGAACACGGGTACCCAAAATCAGGGCTCGTGCAATAGCTACACGTTGGCGCTCACCACCGGAAAGTTGCGCGGGGCGGTGACGCATACGCCGGCCCAGGCCCACGAGGTCAAGGAGGTCCTTCGCCATTTCGCGGCGCTGTTCCACTTCCCCATCCGGCACTGCAGGAAGCAGCACGTTCTCCAAGGCGCTCATCCCGTCAATCAAGGCACCGCCCTGATCCACGTAACCAATCAGTTCGCGGCGACGGTCGGCGATCTCGTCGTCGTTCATTGACTCTAGAGGGTCACCCTCCCAGAACACACCACCGCTGTTCGGCACGGTCAGCCCGGCGCTAACGGTGAGAATACTGGTTTTACCGGAACCGCTTCGGCCGGCAACACAGTGCATCTCACCGGCGTGCAGGGTCAGGTTAAAATGTTCGACGACGGTCACCGGCTCAGCGCCGCCACGCTCACCGCCGTAACGGATGGTGATGTCCTGCAACTGCAAGGGTGTGCCGTGATCCTCGGTGCGAATGATGGTGTTTGCCCGCGTCTGCAACGCAGGCTCTACACGAACTTCGGCGGTGGTTTCCGGGGTGGACTGCTCCTGCACGGGGATCTCCTGGGCTGAGTGAGGCGTGGTGGCTACCGGGGTTTGCGGTTGCTGGGGATTCAACGGATCAGTGGTGCTCAACGGACTACCTTTGTGGCGATGGGAACCCAAAGGACCACGGCCAGAAGGCCAGCAACACCGGCCCAGATCGCGGCGTAGGGAGCCAGAAGAAGGCCAACGGCGGCAGCACCCAATGCGCCGATAGGAACGGCGTAGGCACCCACCAGAGCGTTTTCAAAGAAGTGAACCTGCCGGAGCATGTCCGGGTTCCAACCCATCGCTTTGAGAGTACCCAGATAGCCGCGTTTAGCGCTGAGTTCAAAGCGGCCAGTAACGATGGTCAGCAAAAGGCCAACTGCTACACCGGCCACGGCAAGGATGATGCTGGGAACAATCACGCTCGCCAGCGCCACACCGCCCAGGGCACTGGACCCGGCGGCCCGGGGCAAGTCAATCAGGACAGCCACAAGAGCTCCTGCAGCCGCACCAAACACACCCACGGCAAGGGCCAAAGAAACGGTGTTAAAGCGATTGGTTTTAAGCTGCCGGTTGGCGAAGGTCAGGGGCGAATCAACCGTGATCAAGCCGTCCTCACCAGCTACCTCTTGATCAATGTGAGGGCGGTGACGCAACTGCTGAGCGGCAAGGAATGCAGCAACAACGTAAATCACCAAAACGGTGGCGGAGACCAGCACCGTGGCCAGATTCCAGCTCAACAGGCTGAGGATCAGACCAGCGACTGCCAGTGCGGCAGCCCCCACCCCAAACTCTTGCAGAACCCAAGACCGGATCCGTTTTTGGTTCCAACCCATGGCCCGCAAAATGCCAGCTTCACGCCGGCGCAGACGAACATAACTGACGGTGGCAGCTGCGGTCAGCAGGGTGGCACCAATCAGGGTCAAGAACAACAGCGTGAGGTTGGTTGCCGAGAGCGAGGCGGTAACGGCGTCGGCCGCTGACTGACGCACCCATGACTGTTCAACGGTGCCCAAGGGACTTTCCTCGCCGGCGTCGTTCTTGGAGTACCCGGGGACAAAAATACTGACTTCTTCACGGGCGGAACCGGCCACCACAGTGGCTTGAAGGCCCATGCCGCGGATTTGCTGGGCAAGCTTTTCAATCGCCGGACCGGCTTCTTTCCAGCCGCCCTGCGCGGAGGAACGAACACGCACAGCGTCAATCACATCAGCGTTTTCGGTGTATCCACGAGCCGCTGCAAGACCGTAGTAATCGGTGATGGCACCAGCGGACTGGCTCGCCAAACCGGCGGCGCTGAGCGAAGGCTTCAGCTGGGCTTGTTCAACGGTTTTACCTTCAGCATCCTTGGTCAGCGTGTACGGCACGGGATCGTAACCACCCAACGGCAACCGGTTAACGTCACCGGCAGCGGCCTTGACCTGCTCGGGGTCAAAGGTTCCATAAACCATCGGCAATGGGGTGGCTTTGGTGCCACCGGTTGCAAGATCCTTGCGGTAAGAACGCTCCTGGACTGGTGTGCGCTGCGACTGGTCCACAGTGGAGCCGTCCAAACCGGTTTGCGGCAGCCCGTTAACGGTCAACCATTCGCCCGGAACTGCAGACTTTTGCGCACCATCATCGGTGGCAGTGGCAGCCTTGTATAAGGGGGCGCCAGCAAAGTTAGTGCTCCACGTTGCCGGATCATAAAGACCCGCACCAAAGCTTGAAGTGCTGCCAAGCAATTCCGAGTGGTCTGTTCCGCCCGGCCAGTCCAAAACAAAGGGCTCACGCGAAACGAACGGCAAATAGTCCTTATCAAGAGACTTTGTGACGGTACCAATGTCCTTAACCACGTTGCCCGAGTCATCAAGTTGCTCAATCTTAACGTTGTAGTTCAGATCCAGAGACGTACCGGAACGGACAATGAGCGGGATGGCCTGTGAGTCATCGCTGAGCTGCTTGGCCCGAACTGCTGCCTCGTACTGGAACATCATCGGCGCCCAGTACTTCATCCGCTGGCCCAAAAAGTCTGGCCCCTGGTCTAGGTCTTCTTGGCTCATGCCGCTGGACAAGCGCTGTTGAAAGTACCGGCCAATCGAGCCAGCGTTACGGCCATCTGCCGGGGGCGCCTTTTCAAGCGGTGCCAAAAAATCACCAGCGCTGCCCAGCAGAGCGCGCTCGGCAGCAGGATCGACGGCGACCACTGACTCGGTGATTTCCGGCGCCATAGGCAAGGAAATAGAGAGATTAAAGAGGTTGTGTGAGGAGCCGCCTGCGGGGGAAGGGAACTTGATCCCGGACTCCCCTACTGCTGCTTCAATACGAACGCTTTTGCCGCCAGCCGTGTTCTCTTCAACAATCTTTGCTTTGGACAAGGAACCCTCGGCGCTGGTCTTAAAAAGTTCCTTGATTGAAACCCCATCGCCGCTTGTTGCCGAGGCGGTAATCCGGTACTTGGTGGGTGATTCAGGAAGAACAGACTCAGCAGCTGGCCACTTTGAACCATCTACAGCGCCGGGGTTCCCGCTAGTGCGTGAACCTGCCAGGCCCTGGTTAAACCCCAAGTAGTCCATGGCGTCCAAGCGAGGTGTTTCAAGGTTTTGAGTGACTCGAGAGACTAAGGAGATCGGTGCTGCCACGGCGGAGCCGTTAAGCTTGCGGATCTTATCCAGCTGATCAAAGCTGATGCCGCCTTGGCCATTGGCGATGTCCGGCTCCATCAAGGTGCTGGTGTCCTTGCCAGCTTCTGTGCCTGAGGATTCCGTGCCAGTTGCTGGTGTAGCGTCCTGGCCGGATGCCGCCGTATCACTTGCGGTGGGGGCACTCTTAGAATCAACTGGCGCCTGCACCAAAATGTCATAAATGCCGCGCGAATTCTGGTCCACGGTTTTACCCAGAGCCGCCTGCGACTGGCCCTGAACCAGCACAGACAACGCCATAGCTACGATCAAAATGGCCGCGGTCAACAGCAGCACTCGGCTCCTGATGAACCTCTCAACGGCGTTCATGGGACTCCCTGGGACCTGGATTGCGGGCGCACGTGCCAGCGGTCCCCGCGCTTCTTGCCAAGAACGGGGTACTGATATTGCGGTGGTGGTGCAGAACTTATGGCCGGCCTGCCAGCCGTGCCTGAAGAACAGACGCAGCTATTGTAGGCAGACCGGCCACAAGAGTGTTTGTCACAAAACGGTGAAGCTTAGCTTTCGAGGTCCACTTCGCGAACCATCTCGGCCCCAATACCAACCTTGATGGCATCCAGAACCTGCTGAGGAACTGAAGTATCCACCGTGAGCAGAGCCATAACCTGGCCGCCCTCGTTGTGGCGTGCTACCTGCATGCCACCAATGTTGATGTTGTTCATCCCAAAAATGTGGCCGATGGTACCGATCACGCCGGGACGGTCGGTGTAAGCAACAACTACCAAGTGGTCAGTGATGGGAATCTCAACGTCATAACCGTTAACGCTGACCAGCTTTTCAATCTGCTTGGGACCGGTCAAGGTGCCTGCTACAGAAATCTGTGAGCCGTCGCTGAGTGCGCCACGCAAGGTCAAAACGTTGCGGTAATCGTCCACATCGCTACTGGTGATCAGACGTGTGTTGATGCCGCGCTGCTCCGCAATGACCGGCGCGTTGACGTAAGAGACTTGCTCGGAAACAACGTCAGCGAACACACCCTTAAGGGCGGCCAATTCCAAAACCTTGACGTCCAAGGCAGCAATCTCGCCGGCAACTTCAACGTCAATCTGGGTGAGCGAAGCGTGCGTGAGAGCTGTAAAAATACGGCCGAGCTTTTCAATCAACGGGATACCCGGGCGAATATCCTCGGCGATTACACCACCGGCGACGTTAACGGCGTCGGGCACTAGCTCACCGGCCAAAGCGAGACGGACTGACTTGGCAACCGAGATGCCAGCCTTTTCCTGAGCTTCATCGGTAGAAGCACCCAAGTGCGGGGTAACTACAACGTTGTCCAAAGTGAAGAACGGCAAGTCGGTGCTGGGTTCCTTCACAAAAACATCCACCCCAGCGCCAGCAATGCTGCCATCCTGCAAAGCTTCAAAGAGTGCTGCCTCATCCACCAAACCACCACGGGCAACGTTGACCACATAGGCTGTGGACTTCATCTTGGAGAAGGCATCTGCCCCGAGCATACCCACGGTCTCGGGAGTCTTGGGCATGTGGATGGTAACGAAGTCAGACTGCGCCAAGAGCTCATCCAAGGTCACCAGCTTGACGCCGAGCTGCTGAGCCCGGGCCGAGGTGATGTAGGGGTCGTACGCAAGAATCTCCGTGCCAAACCCCTGCAGTCGAGCGGCTACAAGAGCACCAATGCGGCCCAAACCGATGATGCCGATCTTCTTCTCGTAGAGTTCAATACCGGTGTACTTGGAGCGCTTCCACTCACCGTTTTTTAGCGCTGAGCTGGCCTGCGGGATGTGACGTGCCAAGCTCAAAATGTGGCCAACCGTCAGTTCCGCTGCGGAGATGATGTTGGAAGTGGGAGCGTTGACCACCATCACACCAGCCTGGGTTGCGGCCTTGATGTCAACATTGTCCAGGCCAACACCGGCGCGGGCAATTACTTTCAGATTGGGGGCTGCGGCGATGGCCTCAGCGTCCACCTGCGTTGCGGAGCGAACCAGAATGGCGTCAGCGTCCGCAATGGCGGAGAGGAGTTGGGAGCGGTCCGCGCCGTCCGTCTGGCGGATCTCAAAGTCAGGACCCAGGGCCTCAACGGTAGCGGGGGAAAGCTCCTCGGCGAGGAGTACTACGGGTTTGGTGTTAGTCACCGGTGACCTCTTTAGCTCTCTTATTCATGTGGGGTTTTGGTGCAACATTGCCCAAGACAAAGATGCCGGGCCCGGCGAAGCAGGGCCCGGCATCTTTACCGAGTTCGGCGTCGGGAAAAAGCCTAGTTGGCTCTCCCCGGGCAACCTAAATGGCGCCCGAATATTAACCGATCAGTTAACTGCGTTGATGCGTCAGCGTGCGTTTAGCGAGCAGCCGAACCGTCTACGTAGTCCTCGTCGGTCTGCTTCCAAGCGAACAAGGAGCGCAGCTCGCGGCCAACAGCCTCGATCGGGTGCTGCTCAGCCTTGGCGCGGAGTTCCTTGAACTCCACGGCGCCGTTGTCCTGATCGTCAATAAAACGCTTAGCGAAGGCGCCGGACTGGATGTCCGCCAAAACTGCCTTCATGTTTTCCTTGACATCCGGAGTGATGACACGCGGGCCGGAAACGTAGTCGCCGTATTCAGCGGTGTCAGAGACGGACCAGCGCTGCTTGGCGATGCCACCTTCCCACATAAGGTCAACGATGAGCTTGAGCTCGTGAAGAACCTCGAAGTAGGCGATCTGCGGCTGGTAGCCAGCTTCAGTCAGGGTTTCGAAACCGTACTGGACCAGCTGGGATACACCACCACAAAGAACTGACTGCTCACCGAACAAGTCGGTTTCAGTCTCTTCGGTGAAGGTGGTCTTGATAACGCCGGCGCGGGTTCCACCGATGGCCTTGGCGTAAGACTTTGCCAAATCCCATGCTGAACCGGAAGCGTCCTGCTCAACAGCGATGATGTCCGGGATACCGCGGCCAGCCTCGAATTCGCGGCGAACCGTGTGGCCCGGAGCCTTCGGAGCGATGAGGATAACGTCAACACCCTCGGGTGCTTCGATGTAACCAAAGCGGATGTTGAAACCGTGTGCGAAGGCCAGTGCCTTGCCCGGGGTCAGCTTGTCCTTGATGGAGTCGTTGTAGATGGCGCGCTGGTGCTGATCCGGAGCCAAGATCATAATGACGTCAGCCCACTCGGCTGCATCGGCAACAGATTTGACCGGGAAGCCAGCCTCTTCAGCCTTGGCGATCGACTTCGAACCCTCCTTGAGGGCAATGGCAACCTGAACGCCTGAATCGCGGAGGTTCAATGCGTGGGCGTGGCCCTGAGAACCATAACCAACAATCGCAACCTTGCGCCCCTGGATGATCGAGAGGTCGGCGTCGTCGTCGTAAAACATTTCAGTCACTGGGATGTCTCCTTGGAGTGTTGTATTTCTACTGGTCTGCGTAAATCTTGGTGTTGCTAGGCGCAGCGTATGGCCGCTAGGCCGAACGTAATGCGCGGTCACTCATGGAGCGTGAACCTCGGCCCACGGCCAAGGTGCCGGACTGCACAATTTCGCGGATCCCAAAGGGCTCAAGCACCGAAAGCAGTGCCGTGAGCTTCTCCGGGTGGCCGGTGGCCTCAATAACCAACGAGTCTGTAGACACGTCGACCACTGAAGCGCGGAACAAATCTGCAGCCTGGGTAACTTGCAGACGAGTTGAGGCGTCCGCACGTACCTTGACCAGGATGTGGTCACGTTGCACGGAAGATTCTGAGGTGAGCTCAACGATCTTGATGACGTTGACCAACTTGTTGAGCTGTTTGGTGACCTGTTCGATCAAGTCTCCCTCGGCGTCGACCACTACTGTCATCCGGGAAATCCCGGGAACTTCAGTGGGGCCCACAGCTAGAGAGTTGATGTTAAAGGCGCGCCGAGCGAAGAGGGAAGAAACGCGGGTAAGAACACCTGGTTTGTCTTCTACCAGAACGGAAAGTGTGTGACGGTGCATGGTTAGTCCTCTTCTTCCCATTCCGGGGTCATGTTGCGAGCAACCTGGATCATGTCATTGCTGACGCCAGAGGGGACCATCGGCCACACCATAGCGTTGGGGCTGACCACAAAGTCGATGACCACCGGGCGGTCATTGATCTCGAGGGCCTTTTGGATAGTCGCGTCAATGTCCTCAGGACGCTCGCAACGCAAAGCGGCGCAACCGTAAGCATCAGCCAACTTCACGAAGTCCGGAATGCGCACCGTGTTGTGACCGGTGTTCAAATCCGTGTTGGAATAGCGGCCGTCGTAGAAGAGAGTCTGCCACTGGCGAACCATACCCAGTGAAGAGTTGTTGATGATCGCAACCTTGATGGGGATGTTGTTGATGGCACAAGTGGCCAGTTCCTGATTGGTCATCTGGAAACAACCGTCGCCGTCAATAGCCCACACCACACGGTCCGGGTTACCTACCTTGGCACCCATTGCAGCCGGCACCGAGTAGCCCATGGTGCCAGCCCCACCGGAGTTCAGCCAGGAATGCGGACGCTCATACTTGATGAACTGCGCAGCCCACATTTGGTGCTGCCCAACTCCTGCAACGTAAACCCCATCAGGACCGGTGAGTTCACCAATCCGGGAAATCACGTGCTGCGGAGCCAAGAGGCCATCTTCGGGCTCGGTCCAGCCCAGCGGGTAAGTGTCCTTGAGGTTGTTCAGGAACGCCCACCAATTCTCCAAATCCGGAGCGCCGTCGGCTTCATTCTGAGCCCGAACAGCCTCAGTGAGTTCAGGGATGATCTCCTTCACGGAGCCCACAATCGGAACATCAGCAAGACGGTTTTTGGAGATTTCAGCAGGATCAATGTCTGCGTGGATCACCTTTGCATAGGGAGCAAAGGTGGACAGCACACCTGTAACGCGGTCATCAAAGCGAGCACCCAGGGTGATCAACAGGTCTGACTGCTGCAGAGCAGTGACGGCGGAAACCGAACCGTGCATTCCAGGCATACCTACATGCTGAGGGTGCGAATCCGGGAAGGCTCCGCGGGCCATCAGTGTAGTGACCACCGGAGCGCCGGTAACCTCGGCCAGCTCCATAAGTTCCTCGCAAGCGTGGCCCTTCAGCACACCGCCACCTACGTAGAGAACTGGCTTCTTAGCCGCGGCAATCAGCTTCGCTGCTTCACGAACTTGCTTGCTGTGCCCGCGCAATACGGGGCGGTAGCCGGGCAAGTCGATCTTCGGCGGCCATGAGAATGTCATCTGACCCTGCTGGGCATCTTTAGCGATGTCCACTAGGACCGGTCCCGGGCGTCCGGTGGATGCCAAGTGGAAGGCTTCGGCCATCACGTGGGGAATGTCGTTGGGGTCAGTAACCAAGAATGAGTGCTTGGTGATGGGCATGGTGATTCCCACAATGTCGGCTTCTTGGAACGCGTCGGTTCCAATCACGGCACTGGAAACCTGGCCAGTGATTGCCACCAATGGAACTGAGTCCATGTGGGCATCCATGATTGCGGTAACGAGGTTGGTGGCGCCTGGGCCGGAGGTGGCGATACAAACGCCCACCCGTCCAGAAACCATGGCGTAACCTTCGGCGGCGTGGCCGGCTCCTTGTTCGTGACGGACCAACACGTGGTTCATGTTGGAAGCCATCAAAGGATCGTAGGTGGGCAGGATCGCGCCACCAGGCAAACCAAAAATGTCGTCCACGCCGAGTTCTTCGAGCGAGCGGACGATTGCCTGAGAACCGGTCATTTGCGTTGGGGGTACAACGTTGTTCGGTCCCAGTACAAGAGAGACGTGGGCAGCGTCGACGACGGGGGTAGCCGTTCGTTCGGACTTTTCCGGAGCCTTTGCAGCTCCAGCGGACTTCGTAGCCATCAGCGTGGGGCTGATGGGCGATCCTTTGCTCATCGGACTCTTCCTTTGTGCATCCACCATGGATGCTGGGTTATTTCTTCGGTGCTGCGGGAACAAAAAAACCCCTCAGCCTTATGGCTCTTCGAGGGGTTGCGCGTGACAGATCGTTTCCAATCGGGCTAAAACGCCACGCGCTTAATAAGGACGACGACGCCGGAAGCGACGGAAACAATCTTGATCATGCGTTTAGTTTTCCCTCTCAGTGAGATGGCTGTCAAAGAGCCAATCAGCCGTCTCACTATATGGACATCATAGTCCACAGATTGGGCACTCCCCTAACCCAACCGGCTCACAATTGTGGCTGCACCCAGCTCAGGGAACAGCCACAACTGCTAGCCAGTCAGGCTAGAGACGCTCAAGGAGAACTAGCCGCAGTAAGCGCCAGTTGATGCGCTGTGCACCAGCTTGGCGTACTTAGCCAAAACACCCTTTGTGAACTTTGCCGGAAGTGGTGCCCAACCAACCTTGCGAGATTCTAGCTCGGCCTCATCAACCAGCAGGTCGAAGCTGCGATTGGCAATGTCCACCCGAATCCGGTCGCCATCCTTGACGAAGGCGATCGGGCCGCCGTCGACAGCTTCTGGTGCAACGTGACCAATGCACAAACCAGTGGTTCCGCCAGAGAAACGACCATCGGTGAGGAGCAAAACATCCTTACCCAGTCCGGCACCCTTGATGGCGCCGGTGATGGCCAGCATCTCACGCATGCCCGGTCCACCCTTGGGGCCCTCGTAGCGGATAACTACAACGTCTCCTGCGTGAATTTCGCCGCGGTCCAAAGCGTCAAGGGCGCCCTGTTCACGCTCGAAGACGCGTGCCGAACCTTCGAAGACATCAGCGTCAAAGCCTGCGCTCTTGACAACGGCACCTTCGGGAGCCAACGAACCGTGCAAGATGGTGATGCCACCGGTCTTGTGGATCGGGTTATCAAGGGCGCGCAAGATCTTGCCATCAACGTCCGGTGGGTTGATCGCCGCGAGGTTCTCGGCAACGGTTTTGCCCGTGACGGTGAGGCAATCACCGTGCAGCAGTCCGGCGTCGAGCAGTGCCTTCATAATCACCGGCACACCACCGATCTTGTCTACGTCAGTCATAACGTAGCGGCCGAAGGGCTTCAGGTCGCCCAGGTGCGGGATCTTGTCGCCGATGCGGTTGAAGTCCTCAAGGTTCAGATCAACCTCAGCTTCACGGGCAATAGCCAAAAGGTGCAGAACGGCATTCGTGGAACCGCCAAAGGCCATAGTCACAGCAATTGCGTTTTCAAAAGCTTTTTTGGTCATAATGTCGCGAGCCGTAATGCCCAGGCGCAGCAGGTTCACCACTGCTTCACCGGACTTACGGGCAAATTCATCACGACGGCGGTCAGCCGACGGCGGGGCAGCGGAACCCGGCAGGGACATACCAAGGGCTTCACCAATGCAGGCCATGGTGTTGGCGGTGTACATACCACCACAAGCGCCTTCACCCGGGCAGATGGCCCGTTCAATGCGATCGAGGTCCCCTCGGCTCATTTTGCCCGCAGCGCAAGCACCCACGGCCTCGAAAGCGTCGATCAGGGTGACTTCTTTTTCCGAGCCATCTTCGAGCTTGACCCAGCCCGGCATGATGGAACCGGCGTAGAGGAACACACTCGCGAGATCTAGGCGCGCGGCGGCCATCAACATACCCGGAAGCGACTTGTCGCAACCGGCCAAAAGGACCGAACCATCAATGCGTTCTGCCTGCATTACGGTTTCCACCGAGTCGGCAATAACTTCACGAGAAACAAGAGAGAAGTGCATTCCCTCGTGGCCCATGGAAATACCGTCGGAGACGGAGATGGTCCCGAACTGCATCGGGAATCCGCCGCCGGCGTGAACGCCTTCCTTGGCACCCTGGGCCAATCGGTTCAAGGACAAGTTGCACGGCGTAATTTCGTTCCACGAACTGGCAACGCCAATCTGTGGTTTGGCGAAGTCGTCGTCACCCATACCAACGGCACGGAACATTCCCCGCGCCGGGGCGGCGTGAATTCCATCGGTGACAACACGGCTACGCGGCTTGATGTCTGGCTTATTGTCTACTGCTGTAGTGCTCTCCTCGCTCATGTCTGAAGTCTATGACTCGAAATACCCGCTAAGTGACCAGCCACCAGCATTGCGGCCCGAATGACGCGAAATTCCCTCAATGTTTCGTCCACATTGTGGACTTGCAACATTCACGGAGCCGCTTTTCAACTTCTGGCGCTTGCCCCGATCCCTGCTGGCGCCCGCTTCCCTAGACACACATCAGTGGCAGAAGTAACGTCGAGGAAACGGCAACCCTGCCAAATGAACAGAAGGGCTCTGTTATGGAGTGGATTATCTGGGTCATCGTCATCATTGTGATCGTCGCCGTCGTCTGGTGGCTGCTGAACAGGAACAAGGGTCAAAGTTCACTGCCGGGCCAAAGCGCTACAAACCAGTCCACCAGCAATCCTCATGAAACGAGGGCTGACTCTGCGGTGCGCGCCGCATCAGGTCAAACACCAACATCCGACGCCGGTGCCACCGCAGCAGCGGCCGCTGCCGGTGCCGCTCCAATCATCGCGGCCGGGGCAGCTGGCGCTTCCTCGGAGCCTTCCACAGCACCTCCCGCAACACAGAGCGCTCCAGCCGAAGAATCCTTCGCCGTCAACGAGTCCACGGATTCAGCGGATCCAGCGGAGCCCACCACTTCTGCAGAGGCCGAGGCACCCCGTTCTGAAGAGCCGGGTGTTTCAGCAGAGCCTGTATTTACTGAACCTGCACTGGATGAGCCAGCCTTGGCTGAGCCCCGCGTCTCCGCTCCTGATACCTTCGACACTCCCGTGACTGACGACCCAAGGGATACCGTCGCGGGTGCCGGCGGTGAAGCGTACATCGACGCAAGTGCCGCAAAAGTATCCGATCCTGAAGTTGGCATTCCGGACCGCACCGAAGCTCAACAACAAGAGATCGATCAGCAGTCCCAGAACGAGGCCGCTGATCGTGAAAAGTGGGAGTCCTCATGGAGCGATTCCACAAGCGCCCCCGCGCCGACGCAACAGGATGACTCGGAGGCTACTGCGCCTCAAGGATCTGAAAACCTCAGTTCCGGGAACTCTAGTAGCTATGGCGAAGGCATCACCGAGGAAACTGCCCGCAATTCTGAACCAGTTCACACTCAGTGGGGCCAAGCCGAGCCAGTACAGCCCCAGGCCGCTCAGGCTGACCCCGCACCAGCTGAGCCCGCTCAGCCGGTGGGCCACTTGGCGGTTGATAAGCCGTACGGAGAAGGGTCGGCATCGCCTAACCCGGACGGCAGTGCTCCGGAGGGCTTCACTGTCAAAGGTGACGCTGGCTCCATGATCTATCACGACGAGTCCAGCCCCTTATACAACGAGGCCGCAGCCGATGTGTGGTTTATCTCAGAGGCTCACGCCGAGGCAGCTGGGTTCCGCGTGCCTCGCCAGGGCCGCCACTAGGGACACTCTCTAAAGTAATTCTGGCAGGAAGTCCTTGAGAATCAGCGGGCGGTTTTGGCCGCCGAAGTTGCACTGAAAGTGCCCGCTGGTTCTCGATTTCACTTTTGAAAAAAACTCCCGTATAGTTTCATGTCGTTGCGAGATCAACGGAGAGAACAAAAAGCCTCTTCAGCCACTTGCAAAGTAATGCACCTCTAGCTCAATTGGCAGAGCAATTGACTCTTAATCAATGGGTTCCGGGTTCAAGTCCCGGGGGGTGCACAGGGATGAGGCTCCCGAACAGTTCAACTGTTCGGGAGCCTTTCTTGTTTTCACGATCGAGTTCTCACGATCAACTCCGCCGAATGGGCAGATAATGTCGTTTTGACGCGGAACTAAGGGACATTATCTACCCACTCGGCAAACATATGGAGGACCACATGAGCGAACGGCTCACCCCCGGCCAGCAAGCCCCGGACTTCAGCCTGCAGGACTCACATGGCAACACCATCAGCCTCAGCGACTTCCGCGGCAAAAGCACCATCCTGTACTTCTACCCTGCAGCCTCCACCCCAGCCTGCACACAACAAGCATGTGATTTTCAAGACAGCCTCAACACCTTTAGCCACGCCGGCTACAACGTTGTGGGGATTTCCCCCGATGAGGTCAGCGCGCTCATTTCCTTCGCAGCAACGGAAACTCTGAAGTTCCCCTTGCTGGCTGACCCGGATCACGCAGCAGCTCTGGCCTACGGAACGTGGGGTGAAAAGAAAAACTACGGGCGAAGCTACGAAGGGCTCATTCGCAGCACCTTTGTTCTCGACGAAAACGGCGTTATCACCCAGGCGCAGTACAACGTACGGGCCAAAGGACACGTAGCCAAGCTGCAACGGGACCTAAAAATCGCCGAGGTATAGCCCGCCCCAAGGAGGCAAATCTGGCAACTCAAGCACCGCCGTCGAGCCGGTGACAAAGAATCGCTTCAAAGCAGATACACTTGATGCTGGAAACCGCAAGGTAACCAGCACCAGCGCGAGTGGTGAAATTGGCAGACACGCAGGATTTAGGTTCCTGTGCTTTCGGGCGTGTGGGTTCAAGTCCCACCTCGCGCACCAAGAGGCCTCGGCCCAGGACGACTATCCCGTATGAGCGGGGTATGCAAATTCTTGACGGGGTGATGAGCAATTGTCTAAAGCCAGACACCAGCGACTTCTTGCGCGCTTAGGTGTCTGCCTGATGGCAACGACTCTCGCCGCTTGCACGGCGACCCCTACACCGGTACCCACTGAGTCTGGCAGCCAGGCCACATCTGCTAATCCCACAGCAACTTTCAACTTCGGTACAGCAGCTCAACCACTTGGACTGGATCCCGCGCTCACCTCCGACGCGGAAACATACCGTGTGACACGCCAAATCCTTGAAGGACTCCTGGGTGTGGACCAGAACACCGGGAAACCCAGCGCGCTCCTGGCCACCGAATGGTCTGAAGCGGACAACGGATTGAGCTATTCCTTTACTCTGCGTCAAAACGTCAAGTTCCAGGACGGGACGGATTTCAACGCAGCAGCGGTGTGCAGCAACTTTGAACGCTGGTACCACTTCCCGCAATCGCTACGTAAAAGCCATACGGGAATCAGCTTCGGCACCGTATTCAAGGCTTTCTCCGATAAACCCGCAGCATCCACATACAAGGGCTGCACGGTAAAAGACAGCAATCACCTGTCCATCACCTTGAACCAGCGGTTTACTGGATTTTTGCAAGCACTGACCACGCCGGCATTTGCCATCTCCTCCCCCACCGCCTTGGCCGCTGGAAAAGCTGACCAGCCGGTCAAAGCCACAGACGGTACCAGCTACTCCGTCTACGCGCGCCAGCCAGTGGGAACCGGGCCATATACCCTCAAAAAGTGGACTTCCACCGAGGTGAACCTTTCGATCAACGAGGACTATTGGGGCGACAAGGGCCAAATCGGCACTTTGAACTTCATCACCTACGATCGCTCTGAAGCCCGCCTGGCTGCCCTAGAAAGTGGCACAATCGACGGCTACGATCTGGTCACCGTTGACAACTTTCAGCAGCTGGTTAAAGAGGGCAAACAAATCGTTCAGCGCGACCCGTTCTCCGTGATGTACCTCGGAATCAACGAGGCGGTGGAACCCCTAGGCAACTACAAGGTCCGCGAAGCCATTGAGTATGCCATTGATAAAGACACGCTCATCCGCAAATTCTTCATCGATGGGACGGCCAAAGCTTCCCAATTTGTCCCTGCCAAACTTTCCGGTTTTAACTCAAGCGCCACGAGCCTTGGGTACGATCCAGAAAAGGCCAAAACGGCACTCAAAGTCAGTGGCTACAAGAACCAAGAGATCAAGTTCTACTACCCGCTGAACGTTACGCGCGCCTATCTTCCAACGCCGGAAAAAATTTACGCCGAGATCGCTCGCCAGCTGACCGCCGTCGGATTTAACATCAAGCCTGTCCCCGTGGAATGGAGTGACGGCTACGTCCAAAAGGTAACGTCCCCGGGAGACCACGGGCTGCACTTGCTGGGCTGGAACGGCGCATACTCAGACCCGGACAATTTTGTGGCACCACTGTTCGGCGAAACCAACGGCGAATTTGGCTACCCAGGGCCTCAAGTGTTTAGCAAAATTGCCCGCGCCCGCGGCATCAGCGACGGTACCGAACGTCAAGATGCGTACACCTCAATCAACCAGCAGTTGGCCGATGACATCCCCGCGGTGCCCATCGCCTACCCAATTTCAGCCCTAGCGATGTCCAACCGAGTCCTTAGCTACCCGGCGTCGCCAGTGCTGTACGAAGTCTTCACCCAAGTAAAACTCACACAATAAGCCCTGCCGGCAATTTTAGTAAAGAGGTGGCAGGCGATATTCTGCTAAAGCCTTATGCCGCAGCAATCGGAGAACACCGTGACCTTCATTTCCAAGACCGCCAGCGCCGACGTCGTCCTCATTGGAGGCGGCATTATGAGCGCTACTCTTGGCGCGTTCCTCAAACAGCTCGAGCCCTCATGGACTATTGCCATGTACGAACGGCTCGACGAAGCAGGGCTTGAAAGCTCCGGACCCTGGAATAACGCAGGCACCGGGCACTCGGCACTGTGTGAGCTTAACTACAGTCCGCAAGCCAAAGACGGCTCCGTGGATCCTGCTAAAGCTCTCAAGATCAACGAGCAGTTCCAGCTGTCACGTCAGTTCTGGTCTCATTTGGTCAGCAACGGCATGATCGGGGATCCAAAGCGATTCATCCACACGGTGCCTCACATGAGCTTTGTGATCGGTGAGGATCACAGCAACTTCCTCAAGACCCGCTACGAGGCGCTCTCCCCCAACACTTTGTTCCGCAGCATGGAATACAGCGAGGACCCCGCGCAGATCCGTAAGTGGGCTCCGCTGGTCATCAACGGCCGCGATTCCAAGCAGCGCATCGCCGCGACCCGCTCCGCCGAGGGCACCGACGTAGACTTCGGCGCCCTGACCCGCGAGCTGACCACCTACCTCCAGCGTGAAGGCGTTGAGGTCAACTATGGCCACGACGTCACCGGCATTGAGCGCACGGCCGACGGCGGTTGGCAGCTTGGCCTCAAGCACATGCACTCTGGTGAACGCGGCTCAGTCAAGGCTAAGTTTGTGTTTGTTGGTGCCGGTGGTGGCGCTTTGCACCTCCTGCAAGCCTCCGGCATCCCAGAGAGCAAGGGTTTTGGCGGCTTCCCGGTCTCCGGCCAGTTCTTCCGCAGCACCGACGACAGCTTGGCAGAAAAGCACAACGCTAAGGTCTACGGCCAGGCATCCGTTGGCGCACCGCCTATGTCTGTGCCCCACCTGGACACTCGGTACGTCAACGGGAAGCGGTCACTCTTGTTCGGCCCCTACGCCGGCTTCTCCACCAACTTCCTCAAGAACGGTTCACTCTGGGACCTGCCCCTGTCCATCCGTCCGAGCAACCTGATTCCTATGCTCGCCGTGGCCAAGGACAACATGGACTTGACCGCCTACCTGATCAAGGAAGTCGCCAAGAACCGTGGTTCCAAGGTTGAGGCGCTCCGCGAATACTTTCCGGAAGCCGAAGCAGACAATTGGGAGCTCATCACCGCAGGTCAGCGTGTGCAGATCATCAAAAAGGATCCCTCCAAGGGCGGCGTCTTGCAGTTCGGTACAGAGGTCATCACCGGTCGCGACGGTTCAATCGGCGCACTCTTGGGTGCCTCGCCGGGAGCATCCACTGCCGTGCCGATCATGATCGAATTGATGCAGCGTTGCTTCCCCAAGCAGTTCAAGGGTTGGGGCGCCAAGCTTCAAGAGATGATGCCCGGTTACGGGGTAACGCTCAACAACAATCCTGAGCTTGCCGAGGAACTGTCCAAGAGCACTGCTCAGACACTGAAACTGGACGATCCCAGCAAATAGCTTGAAACGAACCCCCGCCGGACACCGGCGGGGGTTCGTAGTAGGACACCGATTTTGAACTGACGGAGAGACCACCATGTTCCGCTTGGCACAACTATCTCTGGCCAATCGGGCCCTAATTGCGTTGATCACCATCTTCGCTGCCGTCTTTGGTGTGATCACCATGGGATCGCTCAAACAGGAACTTATCCCCTCCATTGAGTTCCCCCAGATCACTGTTCTCAGTGCGATGCCTGGTGCGTCCCCGGAAGTAGTGGACAAACAAGTCAGCCAGCCGCTGGAAACCACTTTGAACGCTGTAGAGGGCTTGGAATCCACTACCTCCACCTCACGTAGCGGTGTCTCCACCATCAACATGCAATTCGCTTACGGAACCAACCTAGACCGGGCGCGCAACCAGATTGACCGGGCCATCTCCACGGCCAAGCGCAATCTGCCCGATTCTGTGGAACCAACTGCAGTGGCGGGAAGCATCAGCGACTTCCCCATTGTTTTTTTGGCGGTCTCCTCCAATAAACCGTTGAACGACCTCAACGCCGATTTGCTTCGGCTCACCGTTCCGCGTTTGCAGAAGATCGACGGCGTCCGTGGCGCCGATGTTTCCGGCGGCGCGAGCCAGCACATTTCAATCTTGCCCAACGCCGAGGTGATGGCAGCACGCGGCGTGACCTCGACTGACATTTCAGATGCTCTCAAAAACAATGGCTCTTTGGTACCGGCTGGGACTGTTAAAGAACAAGGCAAAAACCTCTCGCTTCAAATTGGCAGCCCCGTGGAATCCCTTGACGCGATCAAGGCACTCCCCCTCATCGGTGCCAAGCAGCCCACCACGATTGGTGAGGTAGCCGCCGTCGGAATTGCTGACGATGCCAAAACCTCAGTGACACGAACTAACGGCGTAGAAACCTTGGCCCTTTCAGTGACAAAAAAGCCTGAGGGAGACACCGTAGGGATCTCACATCAGATCCGTGATCTGCTGCCGCAGCTTGAAGCGGAACTCGGCAACGGTGCCAAGATTACGAGTGTGTTTGATCAGGCTCCGTTTATTGAGAAATCCATTAAGGACCTGACCACCGAGGGGCTCTTGGGCCTTAGTTTTGCAGTGATTGTGATCTTGGTGTTTTTGCTCTCCGTACGTTCAACCCTTGTCACAGCGATTTCGATCCCGCTCTCTTTGCTCATCACCTTTATAGGCTTGTACGCCACCAAATATTCGCTTAACATCCTGACGCTTGGTGCACTCACCATTGCAATCGGTCGTGTGGTTGATGACTCGATTGTGGTGATCGAAAACATCAAGCGGCACTTGAGCTACGGCGAAGAAAAACGGACAGCAATTCTCAATGCCATCCGCGAAGTGGCCGGAGCCATCACCGCATCCACCCTGACCACCGTGGCAGTCTTTTTGCCGATCGCGTTTGTGGGAAACATAGCTGGGGAACTATTCCGGCCATTCGCCCTGACCGTGACCATCGCGCTGATCGCTTCCCTCGCCGTGGCGCTGACCATTGTTCCGGTACTGGCGTACTGGTTCCTCAAGAGCGGGAACAGTGCGGGCCTTCCCGCGGCCCAAGTTGAAGCCGATGCACATGCTAAGGAGCAAAAGGGTTGGCTGCAGCGCGGCTACTTGCCTGTACTTTCCGGCACTCAAAAGCACCCTGTGATTACCTTGGTTGCGTCCGGGCTAATTCTGCTGGCCACCCTGGCGATGGTCCCCTTGGTGCCTACCAACTTGCTCGGTAACTCAGGGCAAAACAGTATGACCGTCAAGCAATCCCTGCCAGCTGGTACAAGCCTTGAAGCTGCGGATGCTCAGGCCAGCAAGGTTGAAAAAGTTCTCCGCGGCATCGACGGGATCAAAGACGTTCAAACCACCGTGGGCAATGCGTCCAACGGATTCGCCGCTTTGGCTTCAACGGGTGCTGCCGATGCCAACTTCACCGTAATCACTGACGAAAAGAAGGATCAGACGGCTCTGCAGGATTCGGTCCGCAACACCCTGAACAACTCCGGTGCCACCGGCAAGGTCAGCGTGGGCTCCCAGCAAGGCGGTTTTGGAACCAGTTCCACCGTGGATGTCACAGTGAAAGCGGCAACCTCTGCGGACCTCAAAACGGCCAGCGACACCCTAGTGAAGGCCCTCACCGGCACTCCTGGCTCCAGTGAAGTTGTCACCAACCTTGCCGCGAGCCAGCCGGTTGTCCAAGTCAAAATCGACCGCGCTAAGGCAGCCGCCGCAGGTATTTCTGAGCAGCAAGTAGCTGGTGTTCTGGCCTCCGCGGTGAACCCACAGCTGGGCACCAAGATCCGCATTGATGCAAACGACTACCCGGTTCAGATTGGCACTGGAACCCAATTCACCTCGCTACAGCAGCTCAAGGACACTCCGCTACCCGGCCCGAGTGGACCGGTATTGCTTGGCTCCGTGGCCACTGTTGCCCAGGTTGATGTCCCGGTAACGATTACCAGCAGCAATGGCCAACGCACTGCCAAGATCTCTCTGACTCCCGAGGGATCCAACTTGGGAGGTTTGGGCACCGAGGTTCAAAAACGACTAGATTCCCTGTCCTTGCCGGCCGGTGTTACGGCGACACTGGGCGGGGCTGCAACGCAGCAGGCAGAGTCATTCCGTCAGCTGGGGCTGGCTCTTCTGGCCGCAATCGCCATTGTCTACGTGATCATGGTGGCGACGTTTAAGTCGCTCATCCAGCCATTGATTCTGCTGGTGTCAGTCCCCTTCGCAGCTACTGGCGCCATCCTTTTGCTCCTACTCACCCGCGTTCCCTTGGGCTTGCCGTCCTTGATCGGAATGTTGATGTTGGTAGGCATTGTGGTCACTAACGCCATTGTGCTGATCGACTTGATCAACCAATATCGCAAACCGGCTCCTGGACGGGAGGCTATGAACGTGGCCGAAGCAATTGTTCATGGAGCCCGGCAACGTCTTCGCCCAATCCTGATGACCGCGGCCGCAACGGTGTTCGCACTCACTCCGATGGCGCTTGGGCTGACCGGCGGCGGCGGCTTCATCTCACAACCGTTGGCCGTTGTGGTGATTGGTGGTTTGGTTTCCTCTACCGTGCTCACTTTGGTTCTAGTCCCGGTACTTTACCGCTTGGTTGAAGGCCGGCGCGAAGCCCGCGCTGATCGCCACAGCTAGCTCATCTTTGCGGCGGTTCTCAGGGGGCAGCGCTTGGAGTTAAACCACGACGGCGGAAGGAACCTCTTGTGGGTCGGCGAAAGCGTTGCGCGGCACCAGCACCAGTGACACAGCTGCGACTAGCGCCGTCACTCCGCACACCGCCCACACCGTCAGGTACCCGGCTAGCGGAGCAGCCGTGGCGCTTTGAACGGCTCCCGCAGCAGCCTCGGAACCTGCCGTAAACAGGGCAATGCCAAACACTGCTGAAGCCACAGCTCCACCAATAGTTTTTGTCGTGTTGGTCAGCCCCGTTGCCATACCCGTGCGATGCGCCGGCGCTGCCGCTGCAGCTGCAGAGGGCAATGCTGCCACCAAGGCGCCGGAGCCAAGCCCGGCAACCGCCATGTTGACCATCGCTTGAACCAGTGAGGCGTGGAAAGGCAAAAACAGTAGGTACCCCACCCCCACCAAAACGGCAGCACACACCAAAGTCCAGCGAGGTGTAACTACCTTGGTAACCACTGGAAACAACAAGGCGCCGATCAGCAATGAGAGCACGTACACACCGATGATGATGGAGACCTGCCCCGCCGCCAAGCCCATCCCGTAGCCAAAAATCTTTGGATCCGTGCGCGCAAAGGTGGACAAAGGCGCTTGAGCGCCAAGGACCGAAACACCAAACAAACCAGCCGTGAGAAACACCGGCCACATGTTCTTCTGCGCCACCATACGGATATCAACCAAAGGATCCTCAGTGCGCAGCTCATGCCGGGCGAAGGGCACCAGCAAAAGAACTCCGCTCACAATAAGGGCCCACGGCCACCATGCAGCTGTCCCGTTGAGACGAACAAAAGTCAGCCCGGACGTAAGTACCAAGAGTGCTCCGGTGAGCAGTCCGAAGCCCACGGTGTCCAGACGCCGCGGTTCTTGGGCTTTTCCAGATCCTTCCGTGGCTCGTCCGGCGGGGGCTCGGGAAGCATCGCTCGGCACACCAAAGGCGATAGCCGCGCAGACCAAGGTTGCCGCAATCGCCGGGATGGTGAGGGTCAGCCATAAAGAACCGGCGAAGACTTCAGAAAGCGATCCCGACGCCAGCGCACCAGCTATCACACCGAATTCGAGGGCACCAACCAAAATGCCGGCAGCCTTACGGGTGCGTGCCGCGGAGTCAGGTGCATCCCTGACGCGGCTGTGAATGAGCGCAATTTCCATAGGCAACCAGACCACGTAAAAGCCTTGCAACGCCCAGGCGATCAGGAAGCTCGTAAAGTCTTGGGCAATCACCACACCCCATGAAGCCAAAGCTGTCAGGACGCTCGAGACCAGAAGAATGCGCTTGTGTCCCCACACGTCACCCAACTTGGCCAAGAGGGGAACGGCCAAGGCGCTGAGCATCAATTGCCCTGCTTCAAACCAGTTGACGTCGGCATCGTGGATGCCCAAATGCCGTGCAATGTCAGTCAGGATCGGCGTGTAGTAGCCCTGCAAAATGCCGCTAGTGAGTTCCACCAGGACCAAGAAAAAGATAATGCGCCGCACACTTGCCTCCGCCTAATCGAACGCTCTCACCGCTGGGACGCTGTTCTTGCCGCGCGCGGTTGATTGAATCCTAAGCCCCACGATGAGCCGGGAATACTTCTGTGCACGCGTGGCTTATACATGTCGATAGATGCAAATGCATGTATCTAGGATAGAGTGAATGCAACACAGAGGAAGGTTCACCATGCAGATCGGCGTCTTCAGCGTCAGCGATATCACCACTGACCCCACCACCGGTAAAACCCCCACCGAGCACGAGCGTATTCAAGCTTCCGTGGCCATTGCCAAAAAGGTCGAAGAGATCGGCATGGACGTCTACGCGATCGGCGAACACCACAACCGCCCATTCTTCTCCTCCTCCCCCACCACTACGCTCGCCTACATCGCAGCGCAGACTGAACGCATCACACTCTCCACCACCACCACCCTGATCACCACGAATGACCCGGTCAAAATCGCCGAAGACTTCGCGATGCTCCAGCACCTCTCCGGCGGACGTGTGGACTTGGTGATGGGCCGCGGTAACACTGCACCCGTATACCCGTGGTTCGGCAAAAACATCCAAGACGGCATTGAACTGGCGATTGAAAATTACGCCCTACTGCGCCGCCTCTGGGACGAAGACACCGTCAACTGGTCCGGCAAATTCCGCACCCCGCTGCAGAACTTCACGTCCACGCCGCGCCCGCTCGACGGCGTTGCCCCCTTTGTATGGCACGGTTCCATCCGTACCCCGCAGATAGCCGAAGTGGCCGCGTACTACGGTGACGGCTTCTTCGCCAACAACATCTTCTGGCCCAAGGAGCACTACCAGCAGCTCATTGGCCTCTACCGCGAGCGCTACGAACACTATGGCCACGGCAAGGCGGATCAGGCCATTGTGGGTCTGGGTGGACAGTTCTTTATGCGCAAGAACTCCCAAGACGCTGTCAAGGAATTCCGCCCATACTTTGACAACGCCCCGGTCTATGGCCACGGCCCGTCGCTTGAGGACTTCACCTCCCAGACCCCACTGACCGTGGGTAGCCCGCAAGAGGTCATTGAAAAGACTCTGACCTTCCGCGAAGCATTCGGTGATTACCAGCGCCAGTTGTTCCTGATTGACCACGCGGGACTTCCACTCAAAACGGTCTTGGAACAACTGGATCTCTTTGGCGAAGAGGTTTTGCCGGTGCTTCGCGCCGAGTACGCAGCCAAAAAGCCAGCACACGTGCCGGATGCGCCAACGCACGCTTCCCGTGTTGCTGCTCGCGACGCCGCTCTGGGAGCAACAGCTGAAGCCACCGCTGGCGCCAGCGAAAATAACTAGCCACACTCCGAGGACAAAATGTCAGAAAAACCAAGCACTAACGATATTCGCGTGGCCGCAAGTTCCTGGGAATCGTTGTTCCGGGCACAGGTGGCTGTGATGCGCCGAATTCAGCGTGGTAAAGAGTTCCACGAGCTGGCCTTGCGCGAATACGATGTGCTCTTTACCCTAAGCAGTTGCCCTTCGGGGTGGCTGAGACTTAATGAGCTCAACGATCATGTGCTGTTGAGTCAATCAAGCCTGAGCCGGCTCGTTGAGCGGCTTGAAACCCGGGGCTTGGTGGAACGCACCACAGCCCCGGAGGACGGCCGCGGTGTGCTGCTACGGCTCACGCCGGAGGGCTCTGAATTACAGAAACGGATCGGCCGCGGGCATGTTCAAACCATTGCCGAGGTGATGCTGCCTGCTTTGACCCGAGAAGAGATGAAGCAATTGGAAGTTCTGACCGATAAGTTGCGGGCCGGCGTTGTGGCTAATTCTTAGCCGATAATCACCGCAGCGCCCGGATTGTCTACCGGCAAATTGCCGTTGACCACAGCAGTCACTGACATCCGGTTCAGGACTAGGCTGCCACCAACTGTGGACAAAAATGCGGTGTCCGAGGAGTCCCTGCCAGCACAAATACGCAACAGAGTTTCGCGTGGGGCCAAGCCCGTGGGATCAATAACGTGCCATTGGCCGTTCACATGAGCTTCGGCCACCGCATGGAAGTCCATCGGGTCCAGCCCCGGAGCGTAGACCGCTGCGAGGCGGGCAGGGACATCCTTGGCCCGAAGCAGAGCAATTGCCAAGTGAGCAAAGTCGCGGCATACACCGCGGCGGTGCAACAAAGTCTCCACGGCACCGTCGGTCCCTCGTGAAGAGCCACTGACGTAGCGCAGCTCCTGGTTCACCCACGTACGGACCGCATCGAGAAGTTCCATGCCGTGCAAGCCGCCGAACTCGGCGTAGGAAGTAGGCAGAAGCCGGTCCGATTCGGCGTAACGGCTGGGCCGAACCAGCGTCACTAGCTCAAGAGTGCTGGGATCCTCAGGGATAGCTCTTCCCTCAACGGAGGCCGTGTATTCCACTGATACATCTGCGGGTTCGGCGAATTCCATGTAGTGAGTGAGGGAACCATTGGCTCCCTCAAGCACCTTCAACGGTACGTCTTGATCCCCTGACCGGACTGAGAGGTGTTCCTCGAGTCTGGTGTATCCACTATTGCGCGCAACAGCAATGGACATGGCCACCTTGGTGTTGGCGACGGTCTTGAATTGAATACGTGCAGAAACGTTGCGTTCCATGGGACTCCGTGGGTTGCGGGGAAGGCTCAATTGGTGATTTTCAGGGACAAAAGCATCCGCTGAACATTAGCGAACTCGGAGCTTTCATTGACGAAACGCGCCGCTTGGTTCAAAGTGTCAAAAGACTTCAGCGGGGCAACTTTCTCATCTGGCGACAAGGCGCGCAACTCGCCCGTGTCGGCGAAGCTCACTCCCCCAACGCTTTCCGAGCCGGTCACGATGTTTTGCAAGCTGCATGCCTTTGAACCGGCACCACCCACCAGGTTGGTAATACCGTAGGAGCCAAAGAACTTGTACCCCTGAATCACACGAAAAACGACGCGTGGAGAGATCGTGTTGGCGGCATCCGAGTGCGGAATATCCACTGGCACACTGCTGATCACTGTGTAATTCTTGGCGTTCGCGGCCTTGCATGCGGCAGGTTTCGGGGTGGGCAAACCAGTCTGCAACACCGCTACCGGGTTCCCGTCTTGATCCTTAACTTCCACCTTCACAGCGCCTTGTTTGGTGCCAGCGGCAGGGGAACCGCTTTGGGCAATCCACTCTTGAGGCAGGTCAAAACTGACCTTTTTGTCCGGATCGGTGAAAGTTTTCCAGGCACTGGCGGTGGCACCGGTGTCTGGCGTGGGGCTGGCACTGCCCGTCCCGTTGGACGCGCCCGACGACGGCTGCGTACCATCGCTGGCAACCGAGGCGCCTGGTGTGGGGCTACTAGAGCTTGCGCCCGCCTCGTTATTACCGGAACCTGCCGTCCATTGCGGCGCCGGGGTGCTGCCAGCGCATCCGGAGAGCAGCAGCGAGGCAGCGAGAAGCGCCCCGATTTTTTGTGCCACCGGTTTGAGCCTATGCATCATTGGTGCCTCAGTCATGTGATCCAGCCTAGAGCCTGCGCAACAAGGTCTCGCAAAAACGCACACCGTCGCTCAATGATTTGAGTCCTATTTTTTCATCCACCCCGTGTATAGATTCCCGCGCTGCAGTGTCCATAACAAAAGGCGCAAAGCGGTAGACGTTGGCGCAAATTTCTGTGAACCGCCGTGAATCTGTTGCCGCAAGCATCACGTACGGGACGGCCGGAACGTGCGGGAAAACGGTGCTGATGCAGCCACTGAGGAACTCCCATGCTTCCCCTTCATCCGGCGATACGGGCGAGGGGTCGCTGCCTTCAAGGACCATCATCTCTACGGCGGGATCTGCTATCACAGTAGTGATTCTTTTGAGGGCGGATTCTACGGTTTGCCCTAGGGCCAAACGAATATTCACGTTGGCGGTTGCCGTTGCGGCCAGAACGTTGGCGCCCGCGCTACCGCTAAGCGTGGTTACGGCCATGGTGGTACGGACTAGCGCGCTACTTTCCGGGCCCATCAGGGGCAAAATACGTGCCAGAGCCAAGCGGAGTTTCCTTGCCCGGGAGAATACCAATGACATTGGTTTCGGTGCCAACGGCGCAAGCCGTTCAAACATGGACACAGTGGCCAGTGGTAATTCGACGGGAAACTGTTGCATCTCCAAGCGCATGATCGCCCGTGCCAAGCGAGCCGTAGCGCCCATCCGTGGTGGTTGGGACGCGTGGCCGCCGGGGCTACGCGTTGTTAGTTGCAGGTCCATAATGCCTTTCTCCGCAACCCCCACCATCGCAGCCGGGCTTTTGATGCCGGAGAGAACTCCAGTGGCAATGGCTCCACCTTCATCTAGTACCAGCCACGGTGAAATGCCGCGTGCTTTCAACAGCTCTACGGCAGCTTTGGCTGAATCCCCTGCGGTTTCCTCATTGTTGCCGAAGGAAAAATAGACGTCGTTTTGTGGGGTGAAGCCCTGCTCTATAAGAGCCTCGGCAGCTTCAAGCCACGCTACGAGTGCGCCTTTGTCGTCCAAGGTCCCGCGTCCCCACACGTGTTCGCCGTCGTTGTGTCCTGAAAAGGGCGGGTGAGTCCAGGTTTCTGGCTCGGCAGCAGGCACTACGTCGTAATGGGCCATCAGAATAGTTGCCCGGATCGCGCCGTCGTAGGTTCCACTGGGGTTGCTACCGGCCCAGCGGATCAAGAGGCCATGCTGGTTCACGCGCTCTAGCTCGAGCTGGGTGTGCACCAGGGGGTATAGCTCGCAGAGGGTTTGCAGGAATGATTCAAACACTTCCGGATTGTGATCGTCGGGATTGCGTGAAGACACTGTGGGGTGCTGAATTAACCGGCTCAGTGAGGCAGCTGCGCGTTGGCCGGGGAGGTATAAAGCACCTGAGAGAAACGAATCTGGAGCCGGTTTCATGCGCCGAAGTCTATCCGGGCAGACATGCACCACAGGGCTAGGCTTGCCGTATGTCCAGTTCAGATGCACCAGCAGCCCATCAAGACCCCCATAGCAGCGAGTCAATGTCGGCTTTGGAGATAGCCGATTGGCGCCTGCAGACCTTTGGGATCTATTCCACCGTCCGGGAGATAGCCCGAACCAGCCCGCGCGATGCACACGAACACTGGTGTACCGAACGGGACCGAATGTTCCGCGAGCACCCCGCATCGGCGCTCGACGCAGCTTCAAAGGCACACTTCACGGGGCTGCACGTGGCCGCCTATGACCCTGACTTTCGATTTGAACTACCCTTGCTGAGCCGTGGCGCTGGCGAGGTACGCAACGTAACAACAGGGACCGACGGCGTTGTACCTTTTGAGCGCTTGGGAACCTTCGCGGTACCAGAGATTGGTGAACTCGCTGTGTGGCGGCTAAAGACCTACGGTGGCGGCATTTTTGTGCCGCTGCGCGATACAACAGCAGGCAAAGCTGGTGGCTCTTACGGCGCAGGAAGATACTTGTTGGACACGATCAAAGGCTCCTTTACCGGAGTAAATGAAAGTGGTGAGTTCATTCTGGATTTCAATTTCGCCTACAACCCTTCGTGCGCCTATAACGAAGCGTGGGCGTGCCCTTTGCCCGGTCCGGACAACAGGTTAAGTACAGCCATTGAGGCTGGTGAGATGTACGCCCCAGATCTTGCCAGTACAGAGTGATGCTCGCTGTGTTGCAAAAATCTACGTAACACTCTGGCTAGGACGTAGGATGTCTGAATGATCTCTACTCTGCCCCGCCGAATCGCCCGCGTACGTCCTTTGGCCGGAGATTCTTCGGCCAAGCAAGGCCAGTACTTCGTGGCCAATGATGCCGCTAATTTTGACTCGGCAGCAGGCCAAGAATGGACTGTCATTGACTCCCCCTTCTCCGATGCCTTGGCTAATGCAGGCTCTCCGGCGGTGGCTGGTTGGGAAATCGGAAGTACCGTAGCTCAAAGCGACTTCACGTTTTTAGCCCCGTCCGCACCGGCGAACGTTTTTGGTATGGCCCACAACACTGGCGCCCCCGGACGTGCCTTGCCGCCGCAAGCATTCCACAAAGCATCCACCTCGGTGATTGGCCCGGGCGAGGCGATTGAGCTGAGCGAAAGTGTGGGCTACGTTGACCCGGAAGCGGAACTGACCATCGTCGTCGGACGTGCATGCCGAGGCTTGACCTTGGAGACCGCACGGGAAGCAATTCTGGGTTTCACCATCGGTAATGACGTCTCGGCCCGCGACTTACAGAAGTCTGACGAGTTATGGATCAGCGCCAAAAGCCAAGACACCTTTACGCCCGCCGGGCCATGGATCGTCACAGATCTGAACTACAGCAACGCGCCGATCAGCATTGTGCACAACGGCAACGAACTCAAGGCTGCAAGTACTGCTGATTTGGGCTGGAACGTCGAGGAAATCATGGTTTACTTGACCTCCTTTATGACCCTTCACCCAGGCGACCTGATCTTGACAGGCTTCCCCGCCGAATGCGCACGAATCAACCCCGGAGACACAGTAGTGTGCCGCGTTGGTGGAATTGGCGAACTCCAAAACCCCGTGGTCGCTTCAACCTGGGCGTAGGCCGCAGACAAATTTCCAGCTACCAAATAGCAGGTTCACAGTTTGATGTGAAAACCTTGCAGCATGGAGCACAGCCTGCGGGAACCCGCGCGTGAGGTGGACCGCCAGGTGAGCATTGCTCCGGGGCGGTCCCTCCGCCGTCGCGGTTTATTGCGTTTCCCCCTGATCCGCCAGCTGATTCGCTTCACCGGTGTGGGGATTATTTGCACACTTTGCTCGATCGGCTTGTATGCCGTGCTGCGTCCGTGGACGGGCCCACAGACCGCAAACGCGCTGGCACTGATCTTAACTTCGCTGCTCAACACGGCTCTGAACCGGCGGTTGACGTTCAAAATCAACGGGCAATCACGGCTGCTACACGATCACCTCAACGGGCTGATTGTTATTGTGGTGGCCCTGGTGATTACCGGTGGCAGCCTTGCCGTGCTGCATTGGATCAATCCCCACGCCACGGTGTCCCAGGAACTTTGGACCACCACCATCTCCGGATTTTTTGCCACAGCTGTGCGCTTTACGCTGCTCCGTCACTGGATCTTCCGCCGCGCCAGAAACCGCTAACGGCTCAGGGCTCACCGCCCACCGCACCGCCCACCGCACCGAGTGAGGTAACTCGTTCGACGGCGGTAGTCACCAACGCGGCGGCCCTGCGCACTTGCTCGGCGTCAACCCCTTGCGCAAAGCTAAAGCGCACCGCAGTCTGCGCGATCTCACGAGCCAACCCAATGGCGAGCAGCACCTCAGAGGGCTCGTCAGATCCGGCCGCACACGCGGATCCACTTGAACACACCACGCCAAGCCGTTCGAGCTCAAGGAGCACGGATTCTCCGCTGGTTCCTGGGAAACAGAATGACGCCACAGACGGCAGACGCTGGCTCCTGTGCCCAGTCAGTATGGCGTTGGGGACGCTCGCAAGCACATGGGAAATGAACTCTTCACGCAACACACCGACCCGTTCGGCCTCGGGTGCGGCGCTGGCTGCGCCCAATTCCAAAGCCATGGCCATGGCAACAGCGCCTGCAACATTCTCGGTTCCTGCCCTGCGTCCACGTTCTTGACCACCACCGTGGATGAGTGGCTCGGCGGGGGTCCTGCTCTTCAGATAGGCCACCCCGCACCCCTTGGGTGCGCCAAGTTTGTGCCCAGAAATGCTGAGTGCATCCACTGAAAGATCGTTCACCTTCAACGGTAGCCACCCTGCGGCCTGGACCGCGTCACTATGGAATGGAATGTTGTGCTGATGCGCCAGCTCCGCCAATTCCCGAATATTTTGAACTGTTCCGATCTCATTATTGGCGTACATGATACTGACCAGCGCTGTTTTCTCACCTAGAAATGGCCTCAGGGCAGTAGCTGTCACCACACCAGACTGATCAACCGGAACCACGTCCAGTGCAAAGCCGTGGAAGCGTTCCAGATAGCGCGCGGATTCCAGTACTGCCGGATGTTCCACGGCGGAAATCACCACTCGGTTCAGCGCTGGGTTGCCCGCTTGGCGTGCGAGCGCGATTCCCTTAATGGCGAGGTTGTCTGCCTCAGTTCCTCCCGAGGTGAAAGTGATTTCACTCGCACGGCAGCCCAGCACCTTGGCAACTCTGGATCTGGCGTTGGCCAAGATATCCGCAGCAGTGTGGCCTAGTTCATGGTGGCTTGAGGGGTTACCGAACTCCGCCGTGAGGACCGGCCACATGGCTTCGAGAACTTCACGCCGTACCGGGGTGGTTGCCGCGGCGTCGAGGAAAATCATGGCGTTGTGTTGCCTTTAGTACTGAATTCCACGGCGTTGAGCTCAACATCAAGTCCCAGATCCAGCGCTATCACCGAGTGTGTGAGCGCACCAATGGAGATAACGTCCACTCCGGTTGCCGCGATGTCCGCCACAGTGCTCGCGTTGACGTTGCCGCTGGCTTCCACAATGGCTCTGCCAGCCACTTGTTCCACACCAGCAGCTAGGTCCGCGAGTGCAAAGTTGTCCAACATGATGGTGTCCACGCCGGCGGCGAGCACCGGTTCAATCTGCTCTGCCCGGTCCACTTCCACTTCAAAGTGAACTGTGTGCCCCAACTGCGCTTTGGCCGAACGGAGCGCTTCCGTGAGCAGCGTTGAATCGCCCCCGGTCAGCACCGCTAGGTGATTGTCTTTGGCCATCACTGCGTCGGAAAGACTAAAACGGTGGTTCGCTCCCCCGCCACAACGCACGGCGTAGCGTTCCAAGATCCGCAGTCCCGGCGTCGTTTTTCTGGTGTCCGTAATACGGGCTTTGGTTCCAGCCACCAGCGAGACAAACGTGGCAGTTTGGGTGGCGATCGCGCTCATTCGTTGCACCAAGTTCAAGGCAACACGTTCCGCCAGCAGCACCGCTCGGGCGTTTCCGCCGACGGTGGCCAGCACGGTCCCGGCCTCAAAGCGTTCACCTTCAGGAACCAAAAGTTCGACGACGGCATGTGGGTCCGTGCGCAGCATCGCCGCGGCGAATACGGGACCGCCGGAGAAAACGCCTGAGACTCGTGCTCGGAGCGCGGCTTGAGCGGTGGCAGTTTCCGGGATCAGCACTTGGGAGGTGATGTCCCCATAGGGTGCGTCCTCGTTCAGTGCCCGGGTGAGAATCTCGTCAATCGCGGCCTGTGGCAGGCTCACCGTAGTTTTAGTCATTGATCAGGCTCGCTTTCTTGCAATACGTGTAGCGCCGTTCTGGGCTTGACGCGAAGTTCTGGGGCAAGCTGTCGTGCCGGTAGTGGGCACCAAGAGAGGTTTGGCGTTCTTGCGCGGCGCGGACCATCAGTTGAGCAGCTAGCAGCAGATTCGAGTCTTCGGGGTCCTGCGGCTCCTCACCAGCTGCCCAAGCGGCCAGGAGGTCTGCAGCTTCCCGTAAATGAACACCGTCCCGCAACACCCCTACATGCGTAGTCATCAACTGACGCAGCGAGCTCCGGGAAAACTTGCGTTCATCGGCGCCTGGAGCGACGGCCCACTCGTGGTCCGGTAGCGTTCCACCAGCGTGCGCAAACCCGAGGCCGCAATCGGCCGAGTTTACGTACAAAGGGGCAGGATCGAACGACGCCCGACTAGCGCTAGAGCTACAGCGAGAAGCAAGAAAAGTGCCAACAGCACGTCGGCCAAAAACCAGACCTTCGAGTAAGGAGTTACTGGCCAAACGGTTAGCCCCATGCACTCCCGTGCAAGCAACTTCTCCGGCCGCGAGCAGCCCTGGAACATTGGTTCGGCCGTGCAGATCGGTCACTACACCGCCCATCCAGTAGTGAGCAGCCGGCGCCACCGGAATCAGTTCTTGAGTCCAGTCCAGTCCTGCGGCCAAGGTGAGCTTAGTGAGCGTGGGAAAACGTCTAGCCAAAAACCCTGAACCGCGCTGAGCTTCAATCCCTCGAGCATCCAAAAAGACGTGGCCCGCTGGGTCCCCTAGAGAATCCAGGTGGAGGGCAATGCTCCTGGAAACTACATCGCGCGGGGCCAGCTCCGCATCGGCGTGGTAGCTAGGCATAAATCTGGTGCCGCGAGAATCCAGCAGCACGGCTCCTTCACCGCGCACCGCCTCGGAAATCAGCAGCGGAGCAGAACCCTCACCGGCAGGAACCATCGCAGTGGGGTGGAATTGGAAGAATTCAAGATCGCTCACCTCAGCGCCTGCACGCCATGCCAAGGCCAAACCATCCGCGGTGGCAACAAGCGGGTTGGTGGTCTGGGCGAACAACTGACCCGCCCCGCCGCTGGCCAAAAGGACTGCATCACACAGGATCTCTTTGGCCACGCCGGCGTGCAAAAACTCCACTCCGGTGACGGCCCCGGCATCCAGCACCAAGCGTGTGACCTGCGCGTGGGCCAGCACAGTCAAACGCCCTGCCTGTGCCGCTGCGAGGACCGCCTCCACCAGTGCCGAAGCAACACCAGCTCCGGTTGCGTCACCACCAGCATGCAAAATTCGTGGCGCAGAGTGTGCCGCTTCCAAGCCTAAGGCGAGGCGTCCGTCGTCGTCAGTGTCAAAGTGGACACCAAAGCGAGCCAGCCCAGCAATGTCCTCCCGGGCCTCCGTACACAACACCCGGACGGCTTCTTCAGAGCAATGCCCAGCACCGGCACGGAGAGTGTCTGCGATGTGTGCCGCTACCGTGTCCCCAGGCGAGGGCTCGGCCAGCACTGCGGAGATCCCACCTTGAGCAAAGTAGGTATTGCTCTGTCTCAGCTCTCCCTTACTCAACAGCACCACTTCGGCACCGCCTTCGGCAGCTAATAGCGCGGAGTAGAGCCCTGCAATTCCACTTCCGACGACGACGAGCCGCCGCCGCTGAACGCCTGCCCCAGCCGATTCTCGGCTCCCAATATCCATGGTTGGTGTCCTCAGGCCTAGGCTGGCTTTGCGGCGAGCATCCGCTCGAGCGCAATTTTGGCTCCGCTTTGCACAGCGGGGTCCACCGAGATTTGGTTGACCACTTCGCCACGGACCAGCGCTTCAAGTACCCATGCAAGGTAGCCCGGGTGAATCCGGTACATCGTGGAGCACGGGCAAATCACCGGGTCCAGGCAGAATATGGTGTGTTGCGGGTACTCCTCAGCCAAACGGTTGACCATGTTGATCTCGGTGCCGATGGCGAACGTGGCGGGTTCGGGGGCAGCCGCAATGGCCTTTTTGATGAAGTCCGTGGAACCGGCAGAATCGGCCGCGTCCACCACTTCCATGGGGCATTCGGGGTGCACAATGACTTGCACTCCCGGGTGCTCAGCACGAGCCTTCGCGATCTGGGAGACATTAAAGCGTTTGTGGACTGAGCAGAAACCGTGCCACAAGATCACTTGCGCATCTTCAAGGGCCTCGGAGGTGTTTCCGCCGAGGTCTTGGCGCGGGTTCCACATGGGCATACGCTCCAGCGGGACGCCCATGGCCTTTGCGGTGTTCCTGCCCAGGTGCTGGTCCGGGAAGAACAGCACTCGCTGGCCACGTTCAAAAGCCCATTTGAGGACAGTCGCTGCGTTGGAGGAGGTGCAGACAATTCCGCCATTCTCACCACAGAAGGCTTTGAGCGCTGCCGACGAATTCATGTAGGTGACTGGGATGACCGGAACGCGGCCATCGGCGTCGGGCGCTGTACCGTAAATCTCGGTCAATTGTTCCCAGCACTCTTGCACGGAGTCGATGTCGGCCATGTCTGCCATCGAGCAGCCAGCCGCAAGGTTTGGCAGGATCACCGCTTGGTCCGCTGTGGAGAGGATGTCTGCTGTCTCGGCCATAAAGTGCACACCACAAAAAACGATTGCCTCGGCCTTGGGCCGAGTCAGCGCCGCATTGGCCAGTTGGAACGAGTCACCCACAAAATCTGCGTGGGCTATCACTTCGTCGCGTTGGTAGAAGTGCCCCAGAACCACGGCACGCTCGCCCAATACTGCTTTGGCTGCAACGATGCGGGCGTGCAGTTCGGCGTCGGAAGCGTCTTTGTACTCTTGCGGCAACTGGCCCTGCCGTGGTGTGGCGGCCGGTGCCCGGTCAGCGCTCGAAGCTCCGGGACCGTAGCCCGGTGTGCCGACAAGGGCCTCGGCGATGTCGTATTCCCACGGTCCTTTGGCTAGCTCCGGGCTGCACGTGGAAGCCGGTGCATTTTCGGCCTGTTCGCGGGTGATCACCTGAATTGCTGTGTTGACGCTAGTCATGGTTGCTCCTGTTTTCAATGTCTAGCCCGGGTGTTCCGGTGAATCTGTAGAGACGAGGGGGACGGTGTTTGCCGCCTTGTAAGTACTGGTCGGTTTCTTCAATGTGAGCTGAAGCTTTGAGCTGGCGGCGAAAGTTTGCCGGGTCCAATTGCCTGTCCAGTACTGCTTCGTAGACTTCACGCAATTGCGACAGCGTGAAATATTCGCCCAAAAAGTGGTAGGCCAACTGCCCATATTCGAGCTTGTTTCGTAGCCGCCACAGCGCATATTCCACAATCTCGTTGTGGTCAAAGGCGAGCTCCGGGACGCGGTCCGCACGGAACCACTTCACATTTTCTGAGTCGTCGGCCAGCGCAGCTTCGGTGGGCTGCACGAGCGCCCAGTAGACAATGCTGACCACACGTTGGGCCGGTGAACGGTGCAGACCCCCAAAAGCGTAAAGCTGTTCAAGGTAGTTCGGGGCCAGACTTGTGGTCTCTAGGAGATTGCGTGCAGCGGCGTCCTGAAGGGATTCTGCGTGGCTTAGTGGCCCACCGGGCAGCGCCCACTGGTCCAAATAGGGTTCACGAATGCGTCGCACCAAGGGGATCCAGAGGGTAGGGCGCCCGCTTTTTGCACTGGGCCGCAGGGCAAAAATCACTGTGGAAATGGCCAAGAGCGGCGGTGCGCTGCGGCGTTCCGATACATTGGCCGCCCCCGGGTAAGTCATTACTGGCATGGATGCCTCCTCTCCAGTGGTCCCATTCATTACTTCGAACCTGTGGCCAGATCCGGTGATCAGATCCAGCCTTCCCATTCGGGGTTCAACCCGATCGACTAGTTAAAGTCACATCGACTAAAACTAATGATATGCGCGTTGTGGACAATCACCAACTACCTCGTCATTTGGCCCCCAGAGATACTCGCGGTGTAAAACTAAGTGACCCCTCCAGCGAACGCAAGGTGCAATTGTTATGAGCCACTCCCCCGTCCAAGAACGGCCCCACGCCGAACTGGGACATTCCATGAAGCCACGCCAGCTGACCATGATGGGGCTCGGCAGCGCCATCGGTGCTGGACTGTTTCTCGGCTCAGGAAAAGGTGTCCAGGAAGCTGGCCCAGCCGTTCTGATCTCCTACTTAGTGGCCGGGGCCCTGATCATCATTGTGATGTGGGCCTTGGGTGAGATGGCGGCTGCGAATCCAAACTCCGGGGCTTTCTCTGTTTACGCACAAAAGGCCTTAGGTCCCACCGCTGGCGCCACCTTGGGTTGGTTGTGGTGGTTTCAGCTTGTGGTTGTGATTGCCGCGGAGGCTTTGGGCGCGGCCGGGCTGTTATTCAGCGTCTGGCCGGTTATCCCGGTCTGGCTATTGTCGCTGGCTTTTATGGTCATATTCACTGGGATCAATCTGGCTGGCGTCAAGAACTTTGGCGAGTTTGAATTCTGGTTTTCTATCCTCAAAGTCGCTGCCATTGTGGCGTTTTTGTTGATAGGAATTGCCCTGATCGCCGGCTGGTTGCCGTCCTCCGTAGCGCCCGGGTTCGGCCTGCTGGGCGCTGACTTCGCGCCGCATGGACTCGGTGGTATTGCCACGGCTTTGTTTGTGGTCATTTTTGCGTTTGGTGGCACCGAGATTGTCTCGGTAGCAGCAGCCGAAACTGAGAACCCTTCACGCTCGGTAGCCCTCGCTGTGCGAACAGTGGTGTGGCGCATTCTGGTGTTCTACATCGGATCCGTACTGGTCATCGCCACCTTGCTGCCCGCCACATCGCCAGCCCTCGAGTCGCCCTTCGCTGGTGTTCTGAACCTAGCTGGCATCCCGGGTGCCGGTGCGGCAATCACTCTGGTAGCCGTCGTCGCACTTTTATCCGCCCTCAACGCCAACCTCTATGGCGCATCCCGGATGGTCTTTTCCTTGGCCGATCGTGGTGAGGCGCCAGCCATTCTTGGACGGCTCAACGCTCACCAGGTCCCCGCCGCCGCGGTCAGCGTCTCCGTGGCGTTTGGCTTTGTGGCAACCGTTCTTGAGCTGTTGTTCCCCGGCAAAATCCTGGACATGCTGCTCAATCTGGTGGGCTCAACCTGCCTGATTGTTTGGGGCACGGCACTCGTCTCCCAAATAGTGCTCCGGCGCCGGGCGGAACGGGAAGGCACCGAGCTGCCCCTGCGTATGCGCGGATTCCCCTATCTCAGCATTGCTGGCTTGGTGTTGTTAGTGGCGATCCTTGCGGTTGGTTTCAGCGCCGAGGATAGCCGCAACCAGCTCTTCAGCAGCCTTGCGCTGATCGCTGGCATTGCCGTGGCCTGCTACATCACTACTCGACGCTCCGCTGCCATCCGGCGGTAAGGTTGCAGTAGAACGCACGGACACCAGATTCCAGGAGGCTCAACGATGAGCGGCAGGCATAGCGGAGCGGAAATGCGGCACACGGTAGAGGGCACTGACCCTGGACTGTTTGTTGAAGTTCATCGGCCCGAACAAGTTTCGGCGTTGCCGCCGGTTCTGCTGATCCACGGTTTTGCTTCTTCAGCCAGGCTCAACTGGCAGGACACCGGGTGGCTCAACGCACTGCTGAAGGCGGGGCGAACGGTTATTACCGTTGATTTGCCGGGGCACGGCCAAAGCACAGCGCCGGAGGACATGGATTCCTATGCCCCCAGCCGGATCCGTGCGGATTTACTACAAATTGCGTACGACGCCGGGGCACGCCCCGTGCGCGAGGGGGATGCTTCCAGCGGGCTAGACATCATTGGTTATTCCTTCGGCGCCCGCCTCGCTTGGGAGCTGGGCGCAACCCAGCGCGGGCTAGTGCGCCGCATGGTTCTCGGTGGTCCTGCCCGTCACGATCCCCTAGCGGCATTCGACCTGCGCGCCGCCCAACAGTACTTGGCCGACGGCACTCCGATTACCGACGCGTCCACCGCAAGCTTGCTCAAAATGGCTCAGTTGCTGCCATCCAACAACATTTTTGCCCTGCTTACGCTAGTTGAAGCCGTCAAAGTTGAGCCCTTCGACCCCGCAGAAGCGGCCCCCAGTATGCCTGTTTTGTTGATTGCCGGGGATCAAGACGAGCGCGCTGACACCATTCCCGAGCTGATATCCCTGCTGCCTGGCGGCACAGCACAACAAGTAATCATTCCCGGCAGGACGCACTTCAACGCCATCACGAGCCGGATGTTCAAGGACGCAGCCATCGAGTTTCTCGCCAAGGATTGAGGGCTGGAGGGCTTCGGGACTATTCCCCTTCTTCTTCCTCGATAAATTCTTCAATCGCCCGGGAAAGCCTGCGCATACAGTCGATGGTTTGAGCTCGCTCTTCGGCACTAATGGCTGCGGCAGTCGCGTCACGGAGACGGTCAACGTGCGCTGTCACCTTCGCATCAACCTCACGGCCTTTATCCGTCAGACGCAAGAGCCCATCGCTTGAGCTAATCATTCCGGCTTCAATGAGCTGGCCAGTAGCAATCTCCCAGTTTTCCTCATTGTCCCGCCAAAACGGTTCCAAGGCAGTCTCGAGCTCGTCATTGCTCAAAGCGGTATCCCGGAGAACATAAAGGACAAACGTTTGGTTGTCCTTAACACCCAAATCCGCGTAGCCCATTTCAGCTGCCTTGATCAATTTCAGGTTCAACCTGTCAACCCAGTAGCCAATAGTGTTGGGCTCGGTAGCCATAAATCCTCCCGGTCATCTCTCGTGCCGATTCTAGCCCCCCAGAGACCAGCATTGACTGGACCGTGGCAAAAATGACGAACTCATCCCTGTGATGGGTTTAGGCTAGGTGCGCACCACGGCAAATTCACAGTCCCTCTCCATGAATGGACTGAAATTTTGTTGAGGAAACTGCCTGACCTGGAGGATTCGTGAGTTATCGCTTTGCCGACCGTGCCGAGGCCGGCCGTCGCTTGGCCATGGCATTGCCACAATTGCGCGAACAACAGGACACCGTGGTGTTAGGACTGGCCCGAGGTGGCGTTGCCGTTGCCGCCGCTACAGCCCGCGAGCTCTACCTGCCCTTCGGTGCACTCCTAGTGCGTAAACTCGGCATTCCTTCCCATCCAGAAACCGCGTATGGTGCTTTGGCCCATTCCCAAGGACGCATTGTTCGCATCTTGGACCGGCGCATCACCCGTGGCATGTTGAGCCGAGAGGTCACCACTACACAGCTCGCCGAAATCGAACAAACTGAGCGTGCGGCTCTTGAACGGCAAGTACAGCTCTACCCTGTTACGCCCCCCGTTAAAGGAAAAACGGTTCTGATCATCGATGACGGTCTAGCCACTGGTGCCACCATGCGGGCCGGCATCGAGGCAGTAAAAGATCTGGGCGCTTCGAGAGTTTTGCTTGCTGTGCCAGTAGCCTCGGTGGAAGCCTCCCGGGCACTCCAACGCGTGAGTGAAGGGCTTGTGGCCCTGCAAACCCCAGGCAAGTTTCACGCCGTCGGATCTTATTACCGCGACTTCCCACAACTTTCTGACGCGGACTGCATTCAGCTCCTCACCCCGCGGCCCAACTAGTGGTGGCTGCCCATTTAGTGGGGTTCAGCAACCATTCGGCAATCGAAGCGGCGAAGGCCCCACCCAAGATTGCGCCCAATGCGTAGCCGATCGAGATCCCGGAGTATCGAATATTGGCGAGGAACATCTCCGCGTACATCGAGGACTGTGGGCCGTAAGAAAGACCCAGGCGTACCCAAGAGAAACGTTTTACCTCGACCGATCTTGTCAGAGAGCCAACCACCAACCAAGGTGAAGATCAGCCGGGTTGGAACTCATGTCCCGCCTCCTCTACCTGAATCCCAGGAAATCGTTTCAGCAAGCCTGCCCTGATTGGCACCGTTCGATAATCGGTCGACTCGTTCTCCCAAAGAACTCCAAGTCAGTGCGACACAGATCACAATGATGCGTTCCGCGCCTCTCAACTTCCCCATAAGATGGCTCAATGACCGCCGATACTGATGCCAGCAATGCAGCTTTGAACGCTCCGCCAGAGAACGCTCCAACCTCAGCCCCGGCGTCACAAACCCTGTCCCGTGGCATTCGGGCCTTGGAAATTTTGGCGCAGTCAGCCGAGCCGCTGAGCATCGTCCAGTTAGCAGAAGCAATGGAGGTGCACCGTTCGGTGGCCTATCGAATTTTGCGGACTTTGGAGGATCACTCGCTTCTAGTCCGGGACGACGCAGGCCGGGTGACGGTTGGCCCCGGACTGGCAGTACTAGCCCGCGGGGTCTCTCGAGATCTGCAATCGGCTGCTTTACCGGAATTAAACAACCTCGCTAATTCACTGCACATCAGCGCGTTTGTGGCGGTGTGGGACCGCGAGGACTGCGTTACGCTGCTCACCGTGGAGCCGAAGCATACCGGAGCCACGATCGCGCAGCGGCCAGGTACACGCCACCGAATTAATGCGGGGGCGCCGGGGCTAGCCATCCAATCAACCATGACTCAAAAGCAGTGGCAGAACGCCGCGCCAGGGATCCCCTACCGCCCAGAAGCTGTGGCAGCCCGCGAACTCGGTTATGCGATGAGCCACGATGAAGTCATTGCCGGAGTTTCATCGATTGCTGCACCCATCCGGGTACCCGGTGGGCGCCCCGCTGCGCTTGCCACGGTGTACATCCGCACCGATCAACAGCCAGCCCACATTGGCGGACTACTCCACGCAGCAGCTCAACGTATCGAAACGTCACTCGGCTCATCATCCGGCCCGGTGGACCAACAGCACCGCCGTTAGTTCGGCGTCGTAGTCTGCTTCCGGCGTTTAACTACGACGGCGGCTGCCGCACCGAGCAGCAAAAGGGCTACCGCCGCTGCTACCGGGACAAGGAATGCGGGGGTGTAGCCGTGGCTTTGGGCGATGCTGCCGGCCACCGATGAGCCAATTGCTGTACCCGTCACAATGCCACTGGCCAGCATTGTCATAACAGTGCCCAGATTCTGCACCGGAGATACAAGTCCACCAATCGCAAACACCGTCACCATCACCGGCCCCACCGTTAGGCCTAGCAATAGCAGGACGGGAATCATGGGGCCCAAAGAATGCGGCAACAATAGCAACGGGGCAACAACCACCATGGCAGCTGCACAAACAATCCAACGGGCAGTGTGGCCAAAGCGCTCCGGCCATGCAGCCACTGTTAAGGCGGAGGCCGCGGAGCTCAGACCCATCACCGAGTAAAGCAGTCCGGCAAGATCAGATGTGGCGAAGGAGCCTGCAAAGGCGCCCAAGGCGGTTTGTGTGGAGCCAAAAAGCGTACCCATACACACCATCGCTGCCACTGGAATAGCCACAGCAACCCATTGGCCAGCTGCGCTTGATGTCCGCTCTTGGCGCGGACGCGAAGTCCCTGATGCCACTGCCCGGTGGGTTGGGTGGACGGCAAATGCTGGGACCAGTACCAGCGTCAGAAGCGCAGCGAGAGCAAGCGGCAACCACGGTGTAACCAGGCTTGCCAGAATACCCACCAAGGCCGGTCCCAGAACGAAGGTGAGCTCATCAGCGGTGCTCTCATAGGACATGGCTGTATCCAAGTCCCCTGCCGCTCCGGAGGTCCCATTTTTGGTGATAGCCATCCATCTCACGCGGGCCAAGGGACCCACCTGTGGGCACGTAAAGCCGGATAGCAAGGCACTCACGAGGCAAACGATCAGCCCGGTGCCTTCGAAGGAAGTGGCTGAATACGCGGCCAGAATAAGACCGATAACAGCAAGAGTGTTCAGGATTGCTGCAATCTGCAGCACTGGGCGCTGGCCAAAACGGTCGGCCAAGGTGCCCACAATCGGCGCGCCAATCGCTGAGCCTGTTCCCACCGCGCCAGCGGCAAGGCCACCAACTGCATAGGAGCTGCTAACTGCGGTGAGGAGCGTGAGAGCTCCGACGGTCAGCATGGCCAGAGGCAAACGAGCAAAAAGCCCTAAGGGGATAAAGCCCTTGCCGGCGAGGCGCGGAAGTGCGCCGTAGCGGCGGAACATTCCGGCAAGTTTTTCGGTAGGTGCCACGTCCGAGGAAGCAGTTGCGCTAGGTGCTTGCTGGGACGGGCTTGCGTTCGAGCTTGGCAGTTTGGAGGTTGCCTGTGGATCGCTCATAAGTCACTCCGGGTACATCAACAGTGTATGCATCGTCCCTCCACCCGACGCACGCAACCCGGTAACTCATCCATTATACGTACTTGCCGTGGCTAAGCGAGGCTGCTCAAATCCACAAACTTCAGTGTGGATCCTTGCCTGCCCTTCATCAATTGCAGCTGAGCCGGGATCCGCATTTTCATCTCGGCGACGTGACTGACTAGCCCCACCATTCGGCCACCCTCGCGCAATGACTCTAGAGCGTCCATGACTTGTTCGAGTGCTTGCTCGTCCAAGCTGCCAAAGCCTTCGTCAACAAACAAGGTGTCAATCTCCACACCACCAGACTCCTGCTGAACTACGTCAGCTAGGCCAAGCGCCAGTGCCAGGGAGGCCATAAATGACTCTCCACCGGAGAGCGTGGACGTTTCGCGCGACTGTCCTGTCCACAAGTCCACCACTTCCAATCCAAGCCCCGATTTCTGGTTACGCACTGCCCGGGCGTCGGTGTGAGCCAAGCTGTAACGGCCATCGCTCATAGTCAGCAAGCGCGTTGAGGCTTCCTCGGCAACGCGTTCCAAACGGGCCGCAAGCACATAGCTATTGAGCGACATTCGCCGCGAGTTCTCCCCGTTACCAGCTGATGTCTGCGCCAAAGAACTGAGCATCGCAGCTCGCTCCCACACAGGACCATTCGCCGCGCTTTGATCGGCAAACACTTTGGCAGCTTTGGTGATTTGTTCCACGGCGCTGTGGCTCAAATCGGCTTGCCGCTGGAGAGAGCGCAACTGCTCAGTGGAGGTCTCCAACACCTCGTTGAGATGCGTGACTTCTGCGCGCAACGTATCCGATGTAAAGCTGTCCGGGGCCTCTGCTGCTGCAAGTTCGGTCTGAGCCTGGATCAGCGCATCGCTTGAGAACAACTGTTCAAGCTGAGCCTGTTCAGTTTCATACTTTCGCAGGCTCTGCTCCAGCGCGGTCAGATCAGCGCTGCTCAACAGCCCCACCCGGACCTGCTCGGAGGACTCAAAGTGCTGCTTGGCGAGGGCCTGCTGAAGTTTGCTTTCGCTTTCTTGGAGGGCTGCCGTGGCCACAACTACTCGTGCCCTTGCATCAGCATTGGCTTGCAGGACGTCTCGTTTGCGCTCAAGGACGGTGATTCGTTCGGCCAAGGTGCTGGCCCCGGCCCGGAGCTCTTGAAGTTCGGCGTTGAGTTGATTCAGCTCTGCGCTTGCAACGGCGAGCTGTTGTTCTGCCGCGATGCGCTGCTGCTCTGCAGCTTCTATTTTTTGGTCAACGGCTGCCAGCTGGGCTTCCACAGCCGTTTTGTTCTCCTGCGCATCGGAGAGTTTTTTGCTGGCCGATTTAATCCGTGCAACACGCTCTTGGGCAGCGGCAAGCTGAGCTTGAGCCACGCTGAGTTCAGTAGAACCGCCCTTACCGTCAAGGTGAGCCACTGCGATCTTGCGCTCCGCCAAAACGGCATCCGCTTGTGACTCAGCGCTCGTGGCGGCTTCATACCCTGCGAAGGCTTCTTTTTCGAGCTCGCCGAGGTTGCCAGAGCCCTCGCTAGGTGAAGCCGGATGCGGGTGATCAGACGAACCACAGACCGGGCATTCGTGTCCGGCTTCTAGCGTTGCCGCAAGTTCTGCTGCAGCATTCTGCAGGCGTTGTTCACGCAAGGAAAACCACTGCGAACGCAAGGATTGAGTGTTTCCTTTGGCAACGTTATGCGCCTGAGCAGCGCTTTCACGTTCAACCACGGCCACCGAATATTCACCGATGAGGGAAATGAATTCTCGGGCTGCTTCCACTGCCTGAGCCGCCGCGTCGAGGGACTCTTGAGAACGCTCCAGCTCCGCAATTTCCTCGTTTAGCGTGGTCAGCGTGTTTTTCCCGAGCGCTGCTTCCTGGCGCTGCTCTTCGATTCGCGTCACCGCTTGTTGAGCCTCGGATTCGAAGCTGCGAATGGTCGCCTCGAGAGAATCAACGCGTTTTTCTTGAGTCACACCGTGACGAAGTACAGCTAGGTCGTCAACGGTTTGGGTCAAAACCTCGCGTTGTTCTACATCCCCGAGCTGTTCCAAACCCAGCTCCTGAAGTTGCTCAACAGCAGCAGTTTCGCTCTCTAGTGAAGCACTGAGCTCTTGGCTTGCCGCCAGGTGGGCATCAAGCACCGGCACCACGGTTTGAGCGGCTCGATGAACACGCAGGGATTTGGCCTGCTCGATGTAGAGCGCTTCTTCGGCATCGTGGGCCATTTTCCGCACTTGTGCAAGTTCTAGTTGCAGGTGTCGCTCTTGGGTTTTGACGGCCTCTTGAACAGCATTTTGGTGTGCAACAAAAGTCTCGGCGGCAACACTCGTTGCTTGGGCCTGTTCAGAAGCTACGGCACCGCCTTGAGCGAGCAACCATTCAAGCCTGCTCGCCGCTTTGTCCACGTCCAAGGCATCTTCGGCCTGGATGGCAGGCACCTCGGACTCGGGGAAGGAGGGCAACTGCTCCAGGAGCGGCGCGGCAGCGTTTTCAGCCCCCAACAATACGTTGCGCAATCCGTGCTCAAGGGCGTTGATTTGTTCTTTGGCCTCTGTTGCCATTTGGGAGAGCTGCTTCTCCACAGCTTCAAAAACGCCTGTGCCAAAGAGCTTCTGAAGAAGTACCCGGCGGTCCTCCTCTTTGGACCTGAGGAACGCCGCAAAGTCGCCTTGGGGAAGCATCACTACCCGGGTGAATTGTTCCCGGTCCATGCCCAATACTGCAGAAATTTCAGCGCCAACTTCATCATTGCGCGTGGACTTTTCTTCCCATCGACCATCAACAAATTCCCGTAACCGGCTCGTGGCATTTTGCGTCACAAAGCCTCTTGAAGAACGGGTACTGGGTTTGGCCCACTGCGGGCTGCGAAGCACCTCAAAGCGCCGCCCCTGAGCGGTGAACTCACACAGCACACTTGGCTCAGCTTCAGGTGCAGCGTGATCGCTCCGAAGGCGTTTGCCGTCTTGCCGAACCCCAGGTACTGAACCGTACAGGGCATAACAAATGGCGTCCAAAACACTGGTTTTACCCGAGCCTGTGGGTCCGTTGAGCAAAAACAAACCGTGCTCCCCCAGTGCATCAAAGTCGACGCTTTCTTCGCCAGCAAAGGGGCCGAAGGCGTTGATCACCAAACGGTGGATTCTCACTTGCTACCCTCCAGGGCGCGAACACTTTCAAGAGCCTCAACCAAGCTTTGGCGCTCCGGTTCGGATGCCGGCCGGTCACGAACGTGATCAAGAAATCCGCAACAGACATCAAGCTCATCCACGGCTTCACGCACCCTTTGGCTGTACGTCTTCTTCTGGCTTAGCTGGGCGCCTTCGGGGTCAAAACTTAGGACCAGGGTGTGCGGAAATCTGCTCCTGATCGAATCCATGGCCTGGGCCGGTTTTTGTGTGTCGGTCAGAGTCACTTGGCAATAGGCTTCTTGCGCCCACTCAAGCTGCGGATCTTCAAGCAGCCCGGCCAAAGTCCCACGCAATACCGCTAGCTGGCGCAGTGACGTAAAAGGCACTTCCCGCACCGACGTTACTCCGGCTGCGTCTATCTCCACTAACCATGCACCCTTTTGGTGCCGAGCCTCAGAGAAGGAATACGGGAGCGGTGAGCCTGAATACCGCACGGTTTCTGAAAGAGTCTGCCGGCCATGTAAATGTCCCAAGGCGGTGTAATCAAAGCCTTGGAAAAGATCCAGTGGAACAGCACCTAGCCCACCAATGTTCAGGTCCCGCTCGCTCTCTGAGGTGATACCGCCGCTGGCAAAGGTATGCGCCATCACCACCGAGACAACCGTTCCAGCATGGCGCCGCGCCTGTAAGTCTGCGTGGATACGTTCAACGGCCGCTTGCGTGACTGAAAAGTGCCCCGGCTGTTCCACGTCCAGGGCCGCAGCCACCATCCTCGGTTCCAAAAACGGAATTCCGTAAACGGCTAGCTCAAACCCATCACCTTCAACAACGCAAGGCTGAGCGAGTTCCGAAACCCGGGTGCGCAAAAAAACTCCACCGCGCTCTAGAAGCCGTGAAGCGAAACCCAACCGAATCGCAGAATCGTGATTACCACTGGTGATCACCACCTTGCATCCTGTTGCAGTGACCCGAACCAGAGCATCATCAAAAAGATTCACCACGTCTACGGGCGGCAAGGCACGGTCATAAACGTCCCCGGAGATCAGCAGCACGTCCACTTCTTCAGTGACGACTGTTTCCACCAATTGGTCCACAAATGACCGTTGAGCCTCCAACATCCCGGCCCCGTGGAAAGAACGGCCAAGGTGCCAATCTGAGGTGTGCAAAATCCGCATATAACCAAACTAGCGGCACCCGCCGACACTTTAGTGCCGGCGGGTGCCGCTAGCGTGCGAGGACACAGCATTCGAAGTGCTGCTCAAGAGCCTCAAGGTGTAAAAAAGTAGTCCTTAACGGGGAGCCGGAGGTGCATCAAAGAAGTTCCGAGCATCCTCATCCACAACCTTGTCCTGTACTGATGCCCCAGCCGGGACCTCAGCGGTGCCAGCAACGCTTGTCTCGTTGGATTCATCAGCTACATCGGAGAGTTCTTCTGAGTCATCAAAATCGCTGTCTGCGTCCTCATCACCCGAGGCGATAATCGCCGTCGTACCGGCAGCACTTGCCGGTGCCGCTGCGGCAAAGCCACGCACAATCAATCCGGCGATTGCGGCACCCAGGAGCGGAGCTACCCAGAAGAGCCACAACTGACCTATTGCCCAGCTTTCGGAGAAGAGCGCAACAGCAGTGGCACGAACAGGGTTGAAAGTGCTGTTGGAGATCGCTTGAGCGGTCTGGGCCAAAACTGCAGTGCCCAGGCCAACCGCCACAGAGGTTGCCAACCAGCTGTTCGCACGCGAATTACGGGCAGCCAAAAAGAGCCCCACCAGAATTGCGGCGCCAATTACCTCAAGCAAGAGCACACCAGCTAGCGGCACCTTGTAGAGAGAGTGGTCATCGAACCCGGACGCCAAAGTAGAAAGAACGGTGGGAATGTTCGCACCGGAAATGGTCTGAACCACACCGAGCAAGCTCAGCAGTCCCAAAAGACCACCAAGCAGCTGAGCTACCGCGTAAAGTCCTGCGTCTTTCCATGCGGTATGTCCAGCGATTGCGCTACCGAGAGAGATCGCCGGGTTGAAGTGCCCACCGGACAGGTGCCCAACGGCGAGCATCGCGACAGTCACTGCCAGACCTGTAGCTACCGGTCCCTGCATTGGTTGATAGTTGGGGTGAACGAACAACACGGCGCCGAGTCCGGCGAGAACAATAAGGAAAGTGCCAAAGGCTTCGGCGGACAAACGTCCCACCAGGCCTGTTGTGGCGATCGTGGTCTCTGGGCCGTCAACCGGCACAGTGGTACTAGAGGTCGTCAATGGTACTGTCCTTTGCTGTTGTTACAGGGGCGTGCGCCACGAGGAACTTCCGCGCATAAGGAGAAGCCACGAGGCGCAATCATCAAGAAGTCTCTCAAAGAAAGCTGTGTTCCGCCTGTGTCCGGCTCAGTTACCCCACACAATAGCGGCCGCAGCGGCCAGCGCGGTTAGTGCCACAGCCCCAACAATAGCTGCGAGCAAGAGCGCAGGCGGAGCCTGAAGAGGTTTGCCAAGGGCTATAGAGCGGTGCCAAGTGATCGCCGCTACCAATACCGTTGCTAGTGCCGCTACCGCTGCAGCCAGAGCCCGTAAATCTACGACGCCGGCACTTGCCACGCCTGCCAGCTCTGGGCCGCGATGAACAAACCAACTGCGCCACAGCAACACGTCAATCACCAGCATGGCCAAAAGAGTTCGGCGCCACGAAAGCGCCGTACGTTCAGGTTGCAGGCCAGAATCCCGCAAGGTTGTGTCAGCATCCGTGGACAAAAGTGACTCGCTTACTTTCGCAGAATGATCAGAATGGCGAACGTTAGTGCCGCGAGCGCCACAATCACCGTCATCACCAAAAGAATCCAGGAGAACGGCAGTGCCTCTCCCCTTCTCAAAGCCGATTCGGTCTGGGCCCAGCGCCGGTAAGAGATCACCGCAAGGGTGGCGCCAATTCCTGCCAAAACCACACACAACAGAAGCCGGACAAGCGGCGGTGCAATGTTTGGCGCTAGTTGGTCAATGGCCACGGAGCCAGCCAACAATGCCAAAGAAGTGCGCAACCACGCCAAAAAGGTTCGCTCGTTGGCTAAAGAAAATCGGTAGTCAGGGGTTGTTCCAGTTCGGCGCCAGGCGGGTTCACGCATGCCACCACTTTAGCCGGGTAAATTTACTTCTATGAGTATTGCGTCGCGGATCCACGGCTGCCTTCTGGGCGGCGCCCTCGGAGACTCCTTGGGCTATGTCATTGAATTTGATGGAATTGAAACTATTCGCCAGCGGTTTGGGCCGGACGGTTTGCAGGACTTCTCCCAGCTCGATTCCCGCACCCACTTCTCTGATGACACCCAAATGACCCTCTACACGGTGGACGGTTTGGTGGAGGCACTTGAATGGGCCAATGAAGGCGTTGCCGCCAATGAAAACGCTTGCTTATGGCTCGCCTACTTGCGCTGGCTCGCAACTCAGGATGTCGCGTTGCCAGCATCCGCGCCGCGTCCTCAGCCGCGTTGGATTGATGCTCAAGAAGTTCTCCAACACCGCCGTGCACCGGGCAACGCCTGCTTGAGCGGCTTGGCTACCGGCGAGATGGGAACTCAGGCCCGGCCGGTAAATCCTGGTTCCAAAGGCTGCGGTACCGTGATGCGCTCGGCACCGTTTGGTCTGGTCCCCCACATCAGCGCCGAGGCGGCGTTTAAGCTCGCTTACGATGCCTCCTACCTCACCCATGGACACTCGGCTGCGGCCCACTCTGCGGGCATATTCAGCGTCCTGATTCACGGTGTGTGCAGCGGCGAACAGATTCGTCCCGCCCTCGAGTCCGCTCTGCTTCACCTCAACGGACGGAATCCCGCACCGGAAGTGCTCAGCCGGATTAATGCCGCCTTAGCGGCGTCTGAACGTGCCAGCACCGGAACGTTACTAAGCCCCGAGGAACTGGTGGATACGCTCGGTGAAGGCTGGGTGGCCGAGGAGGCCCTCGCCGTCGCACTTTATGCGGTGCTGGCCACAGAAGCGTCAACTACGACGCCGGAAGAACACTTCCGGGCAGCCATCGCCTTGGCGATTAATCACCGCGGAGATAGCGACTCAACCGGCTCTATTGCAGGCAACATTCTTGGCGCCCAATATGGCATGGACGCAATCCCGGCTCAGTGGCTTGAAGTGTTGGAATCCCCTGAGACCATCACCCACATGGCCGATTCTTTGGTGGCTGTTACGAGCGGCGAAGTGTGATGTTGTTGCACGCCTCGCACACGTCCTCCGGGATCAAACCGCGCCGCTGAAGGAAACCGAAAATGGTGCAGCCGAGGCAAAAGCCCGCGAAGGATTCTAGAGACGCTGCAATAATCAGCAGGCCAACGAGGATCCACGCTGCTGTGGTGGCGCCTGAGAACCAGAGCACGGCGGCAGCGGTGGACAAGACCGCGCCAATGCCTTGAGCAAAGCGCTTGGGCGGCCCGGCAACTAGACGAGTTTTACCCAACCACGGTGTGATGACTTTGGTGGAGAGCAGACCGGCTGGTGAAATTCGGGGACCAAATGCTAAACGAAGCCAAAACCCGACGGCGATAATGGCCAGTCCAGGCCCCCAACCGGTGACCAGAGTTAGAACCGCCAGAACCACCACAATGCCGGCCGTGACGCGCGCTGCGTATTCGTTGACCGGGTTGGGGAAACGGAAAAAGTGCTTCAAACCCGTGGTTGCCGGTGCGGCGGTGATGGTGCTGAACTCAGTCATAGGACAACGCTACGGCCGCGGAGGCCAATACTACGAGGATTGTTGCTTCACATGAACGCGGCAGGGTAAGTCCTACGACTTCAACCTGCAACAGCGTGCTAGCCGCATTGGCGCTTAGGCGCCGTTAGCTGGCCACTCACCGCCAAGCATCTGAAGGAATTCGCCTTCGGAGACTACTTCAATGTGCTGCCCTTGATCATGAAGTTCCAAGACTCTGCGTGCTTTGCCCGTGACTCTGCCAGAGCGCAAGTCTGCCGCAACAAAACCATCCCCCACCACCAACACGTTAGTGCTTTTGGTCACCCTGCTATCTGGGGCAGCGCCTAGTTGTGCAGCGCGACGTTTGGCTTCCGGGCGCGGCAAGCCAAGGTTGCCGGTGAACACGATTCTTTGGCCAAACAGTGGATGCGCGGGGTCTGCATTGAGATTCGGTGCTGGGTTGGGGCCTTCTACTGGCCAATAGCCTTGCCTTACGCCTGCCCCGTATCCAGAGACAGTCTCGGGGGTCAAACTTCTGGAGAGTCTTTCCTCGAGTGCAGACCGGCTGGGCTTGGACAACTCATCAACGGCCGGATCGAAGGCTTCTTGACGAGGCTGTTGCATTCCCAAGGTGGAAAAGAGAGCTGGGACGCTGCTGGCTTGGTGGCGTCCGGCAATGTCGATCAGAATTCCGGCGCAAGCCCGGGCATCTTCCAAGGCGTCGTGGTGATTGAGCAAGGGAACACCAGCTTCGCGAGCCGCAAACGGGAGCGAGTTTGACACTAGCGAATAGCAACGGCGGGACAGGATCACCGTGCACACATAGTCAAAGGCCGGCCCAGGAAGCCCAGAGACTTCTAGCCCAGACCGGATAACCCCCAGGTCAAAGGCCGCGTTATGAGCGGCAAGAATGTCTCCGCCAATAAAGTCGCTGACTTCGTTAAACACTTCGCCAAATCTCGGCGCTTGGGCAACGTCTTCAGGGTAGATGCCATGGATTTCAATGTTTCGCGGCTCAAAGTGATCGTGCCCTTCAGGTGGTCTAATCAACCAGTAGGCTTCGTCAACAACTTTCCCGTCGCGAACTTTACTCAGGCCCACCGAACATGGCGATCCTCGGAATCCGTTCGCTGTTTCGAAGTCAATCGCCGTAAAGTCCAAAGCCACCGTAAAACTCTACCGCCCCAGCCCGGGCAGGGGCGCCTGTCGACGCAGTGATTTGCCAGACTCGTCCCGTATTCTGAGACGGTGAAACTTCCAGTAATGACTGACCTTGCTGTTGCTATGTTCGGCGGCGGCCCCATTCAGCCCAAGATGGCTTCGTTCCTGCCTCCGTGGCTTGACCCTCAACACTTCCTGGCCGATCCTGCGTTGGCACCATGGGTAGTGCTGTTGGTTTGCGGCATCATTTTTGCCGAGACTGGCCTCTTAGTGGGATTCTTCCTGCCGGGTGACTCGATGCTTTTCACAGCCGGGCTGCTGGTGGCCACGGGAACCATCAAGTTCAACATTTTTGCTTTGGCGGCTCTGGTGATTGTGGCTGCCATCATCGGCAATCAGTGTGGATACTTCATTGGGCGCAAAGCAGGACCGGCCATCTTTAACCGGCCTAACTCCAAGCTATTCAAGCGCGAAAACGTTGACAGCGCACACGCCTTTTTTGAAAAGCACGGCGGCAAGGCCCTAATTCTGGCTCGCTTTGTTCCGATCATTCGCACTTTTGTTCCGGTCATTGTTGGTGTGGCCCGAATGGATGCTCGCAAGTTCTTTGTGTTCAACGTCATCGGCGCCGTCTTGTGGGGCGGCGGCGTTACTCTTCTCGGCTACCTGCTGGGCGATCGTGTCCCGTGGGTCAAGGACAACTTGGATCTGATTTTTATCGTTATTGTGCTGGTCTCGGTGTTGCCGATTTTGATCGAAGTTATCCGTGGTTTCCTGGCCAAGCGCAAGGCCACCCGAACGGACTCCCCCGCCACAGAAGTTGAGCCTAAGTAGATTGCACGTGTGACTGCCCTGAGGGCTGAAAACAACCACATATGCTCGTCAGTTGGGTACAAAAAATGGCGCTCGCCCTTGAAGTAAATTCAGGGCGAGCGCCATTTTTTGCCTCATGCTGATCAACAGCGGGGCGATCGCTAGCTCAGAGCCCCAAGCTAACTCAGGACCTCAATGATGCGCGGCAAGAGCGCGCGGAAGGCCTGACCGCGGTGACTGATGGCATTTTTCTCCTCGCTAGTAAGCTCTGCGCAGCTTCGGCCCTGTCCCTTCGGCTGAAGAATAGGGTCATAACCAAATCCGCCTTCGCCGCGAGGCTCGCGCAGCAACGTTCCTTCAAGCTGGCCGTATTCAACTTCTTGACGCCCCGCGAAAACTTCTACCGAATAGCTCTCCGGAACTGCGAGCGCCGCTGCACAAACAAAAGCTGCGCCGCGGTGCTCGTCTGGCACATCGTTGAGCTGTGCCAAAAGCAGGTTGAGGTTCGCTGTATCGTCACCGTGTTTGCCGGACCAGCGTGCTGAGAAGATTCCAGGCGCACCTCCTAAGACGTCGACGGCGAGCCCAGAATCATCAGCGATGGCCACCAGGCCAGTTGCTTGCGCCACGGCTGTTGCCTTCAGCAGCGAGTTCTCCGCGAACGTCACACCAGTTTCAACAACGTCGGCAGCACCAGCGGAGCGAGCGTCCACTACTTGCGTGTCTACGTCCAGACCGGGCATCTGTCCGCGCAGGAGCTCACGCAGCTCTTTGAGTTTTCCCTCATTGTGGGTGGCTAGCACCAGTTTGGGACCCGTCATCAGACGCCCAGAGTCTCTCGCTGAATGCTGCTGAGCTCGGTGGTGCCAATCAGCGCGAGGTCTAGCAAGCTATTGAGTTCATCGCGGTCAAAAGGCGCGCCCTCGGCGGTGCCCTGAACTTCCACAAATTTTCCGGAACCGGTGACTACAACGTTCATGTCTGTCTCGGCTCGGACGTCTTCAACATAGGGCAAGTCCAACATTGGAACACCGTCAATGATGCCCACAGAGATCGCAGAAACTGTGTCAATCAGTGGTTGGGCGTTTTTGCTAATGAGCTTGTTTTCCTTCGCGTAAGCGATCGCGTCGGCGAGCGCCACGTAGGCGCCGGTGATCGCGGCTGTGCGCGTTCCGCCGTCGGCCTGAAGAACATCACAGTCCAAAACAATGGTGTTTTCGCCTAAAGCTTTGGTGTCGATGATGGAGCGCAAGGAGCGGCCAATCAGTCGTGAGATTTCGTGGGTGCGGCCACCGATTTTTCCCTTGACTGATTCGCGGGAGTTACGGGTATTCGTGGCACGCGGAAGCATGGCGTATTCGGCAGTGACCCACCCCGTACCTTCGCCCTTGAGCCAGCGCGGCACACCGGGAGTGAGGGAAGCGGTGCACAAAACACGGGTATTACCGAATTCGATGAGCGCTGAACCTTCGGCCTGCTTGGACCAGCCGCGGGTGATGGTGATGGGACGCAGTTGATCAGGTGCGCGGCCATCGGCGCGGACAATTGCAGCAGATGTTTCTTGGGAAGTCATGATCCCCAGCTTATCCGGCCCACCGCCGAGAAGGAGTACCGGCTTAGAGCTCGTAGTGGACGCCAGCCACCGCTACGGCCACCTCCGCGCCCAATGCTTCGCGAGCCTCCGCAGCCACGGTGGTGGTGGAAGTCCACACCGGTATATGGGTCAGGAGCAGCCTTTTTGCTCCGGCACGGCGTGCTGCCTCACCGGCGCGTTTTCCGGTGAGATGCACGTCCTTGATGCTGTCATCCCGGCCTTCTTCAAAAGCTGCTTCGCACAAAAACATGTCTGAATTCACTGCCGCATCTTCTAGGCCTTGGCATGAATCAGTGTCCCCGGAATAGCAGAGCACTTTAGTCACGGGCCCGTCAGTACCTAGCTCGGTGCATTCCACACGGAGAGCATAGGCCTCTTCAACGGGATGATTGACCGCGTAGGGGGTTACGGTAAACGGACCTACTGTTACTGATTCCCGCTCGGCCCAGTTGGAGAAGTCGAACTCTTCATGCATACCCGGGTCTAAATCCAAACCGTAGGCCGTGGCCATCCGGTCAGCCGTAGCTGCTGGCCCCCATACGGGGATCCGGCCGCGGTCCCATCCTCCGGGCTTCCAGCGGACGGCAACGTGGAGACCACACAAGTCCATGCAGTGGTCTGGGTGTAAGTGGGTCAAGAAAATCGCGTCGATATCTTCAAGATCGGTGTAACGCTGGATGGCGCCCAGTGCACCGGACCCTAAGTCCATCACAATCTTCCAGCGTCGCTCGCCGTCTTCGGCGGTTAACAAATAGCACGACGCCGGCGAACCAGGGCCGGGGAAACTCCCCGTGCAGCCCACAATGGTGAGTTTCATTTGGAGTCCCGCTTCACAAAGTGTGAGATGCGTGGTGCGGAAACGGCTTCCCGCGCTGCGACGATCATTTCCGGGGTGATCCGAGCAAGGCTACCAGTGGGGTAATACGCGGCCACATGATCTACGTGTTGAACGCTGAGAACTTCCGGCCCTAGGAAGCGCCGAGCCAACCGTTCAAAGGATGCAGCATCTCCTGTGGCAATAAAGCTGTGTTGCGGGGGCTCCGGTGAAGTCCGTTGCAAGTCGTGGCTCACCAAGGCACGGTAAACGTCTTTAGCGGTTTCCTCCGCGCTTGAGACCAGAGTGACGTCTTCCCCCATAACGTAAGAAATTACACCAGTTAGTAGCGGGTAGTGCGTGCACCCTAGAACCACTGTGTCCACCTGGGCAGCTTTGAGTGGCGCTAAGTATTCCTGGGCCACCGCCAAAAGTTCTGGACCGGTGGTGATTCCAGCTTCAACAAATGAAACGAATTCCGGGCAGGCGGCTGAAGTAATGCTCAGCTCTGGGGCTGCAGCAAACGTGTCTTCATAGGCGCGCGAGCCCACCGTGGCAGAGGTACCAATCACACCTACTCTGCCGTTGCGGGTTGCTGCCACGGCGCGCCGCACTGCTGGCTGAATGACCTCAATGACGGGGATGCCATACCGGGCCGTGTACCGCTCACGGGCATCCCGGAGCACAGCCGCTGAAGCCGAATTGCAGGCAATCGTCAGAAGCTTCACCCCGGAATCAACTAGCTCGTCCATCACCCCCAGTGCGTTGGCGCGCACTTCAGCAATCGGTAGCGGGCCGTACGGTCCGTTAGCCGTGTCCCCCACGTAAAGAATTGCTTCGCTGGGGAGCTGGTCAATCACCGAGCGGGCAACAGTTAGTCCTCCCACTCCGGAGTCGAAGATCCCGATGGGCCGCTCAGCTGCGTCAGTTGCGCCGCTAACCGGGTTGTTGAGCTGGCTCATGCGTTCCTACCCGTGGTGCGTCTTCGCGCCCCAAGACCCTCAAGCAGTGCCTGAAGCAGAGATTCTTGGAGCCACGTGACGAAGTTATAAACCAGGGCTAAATAGGCCTCAACATCTTCTGCCTTGGGCCAGTCTTGAACCAAGTGAATTGCCTCAGCGTCGGCTGCATCCTTGATGTTCAGTCGTTCGGCCAGCACTAAACGCACGTCGTTGAGGGCCGAGGAGAAGTACCGTGCATCGTCATCGCTGAGAACTAGTTCTTGACGATCCAGCACTAGTGCGGCGGCGCGTAGCGCCCCGGTTTTTGTGGACCGGATGGACCGTTCAGTCAACTGGCGAAACTCAAGTGCGGAGTCGGCGTCGTCCTTAATGGCGTCCGGAAGCAAGCGCTTTAGCGCGCTGTCCGTGGGAACTGAAACGTCCATGTCCAAACCCAACATGGCTGTCAGTGGGTCTTCAGACTCAGCTGTGGCGGGTTCTAGCAGCGAAATGACGTCAGCAAAAAGGTTCCGGAGGAGATCCCGTTCGTTGGTTTCGAGCTGACCCGTGATTCCTTTAAGGCCAGAAATAAAAGCTTTAGCCACGCTGTCCCCCATTTCCCTGTGAACCGCCAGCCTGTTCAACAGTGGCCCACAAACCAAAACCATGCATGGCTACCACGTGACGCTCAACTTGTTCTTTGGCACCGTGCGCCACAATCGCGCGTCCTTTGCGGTGGACTTCAAGCATCAATTTATTGGCCTTGGACTCGGAAAATCCAAAATAGCTTTGAAAAACGTAACTCACGTAGCTCATCAGGTTGACCGGATCATCCCAAATAACCAGATTCCACGGGGTGTCGGTGGCTGCAAGCTCCTCGGTCTGGCGGTGTTCTTCGGTCCTTGGTTTGACCGTCACTGCCGCACGAGGCAACAAAACGGCGGCGCGGTGGCGAGTGCTCATCTGTCCATTCTACGGTTGTGGACATTAGAGTAAATTTCGTGAGCACATCAGCCGGCTGGGACCACCCACGCGCCTCCTTGTACACCGACCACTACGAATTGACGATGCTTCAGGCTTCGCTGCACTCTGGCGCGGCGCACCGGAAGTCCGTTTTTGAAGCATTTGCGCGTCGATTGCCTGACGGGCGTCGGTACGGGATTGTGGCCGGAACCGGGCGTCTACTCGAGGGAATTGCCAACTTCCGTTTTACCGACGTTGAGCTAAACTTCTTGCGAGACACCAAGGTAGTCAACGCGGAGACGCTGGAATATTTAGCGTCCTACAAGTTCAGCGGCGATATATGGGGCTACCCAGAGGGTGAAGCGTACTTCCCGAATTCCCCCATTTTGATGGTGGAATCCACCTTCGCCGAGGCCTGCATCCTGGAAACCTATGTACTCTCGATCCTCAACCACGACTCCGCGATTGCCTCTGCCGCCTCGCGTATGACCACTGCGGCGGGTGGGCGTCCTTGCATTGAGATGGGCTCACGCCGAACCCACGAGGAAGCAGCCGTGGCCTCAGCACGCGCCGCGATCATTGCCGGATTCGATTCCACCTCAAACCTCGAGGCCGGCCTTCGCTACGGGGTCAAAACCGTAGGCACCGCGGCCCACTCATTTACGCTCTTGCACAACACCGAGCGTGAAGCGTTTGCCGCCCAGCTTGATTCCATGGGCAAGGAAACCTCGCTGCTCGTTGACACGTACGACGTCGAGGCCGCCGTCCGCACGGCCGTTGACTTGGCCGGACCTGAGTTAGGTGCTGTGCGCTTGGACTCTGGCGACTTGGTGACTCAAGCCCAATGGGTGCGTCGTTTGCTGGATGACTTGGGCAACGTCAATACACAAATTGTGGTGACCTCTGATCTAGACGAGTACGCCATTGCGGCTTTGCAGTCAGCCCCGGTCGATACCTACGGTGTGGGAACTTCGCTGGTAACCGGTTCCGGCGCACCGACGGCCAGCATGGTCTACAAACTCGTCAGCCGTACGGATGAGACGGGAGAGTTCGTCTCAGTTGCCAAAGCTGCCAAAAATAAAACCAGTGTGGGTGGTCGCAAATACGCGCTGCGTCAACTGAACGAACGTGGCGTGGCCACGGCAGAGGTGGTGGGCATTGGCCACCACCCGGCCGACGATGGCAACGACCGTGAGCTATTGGTGCAATTTATGAAAGATGGTGAGCTATTGCCTGGCTGGACGGGCAACGAAGGTGTCACCCGCGCCCAGCAACGCTACGAAGCGACAATGGCTGAACTGCCCGTGGTGGTCAACCGCCTTCAACGTGGCGAGCCCGCTATTCCTACTGTCTTCGAAACCGAGTAATACAGGCTATTTGCGGCCGATGAACCAGCCTTGCAAGCGAGCTATTCGAGCTTGCAATTGCTGTTCATTGGCTTGCGCCACCGCCGGGCCGCCGCACACTTCCCGCAGCTTGTTATGAATAACACCGTGTGGCGTCCCGGTGCGCGCTGACCAAGCAGAAACGTTTTTGGCTAAGTCATTGCGCAGGTCCATCAACATTCGGTGATCCGGAATACCGGGTGCGGCGGCTGGGGCTGCTGCCTTTTTACGGCTCTGTTGCTGTTGCTGACGTTGACGTAGCAATAGGCCCACTTGCTCCGCGTCCAATAAGCCCGGAATGCCTAAGAAGTCTTGTTCATCCTCAGAGCCGATGTCGCCACCAGTACCGAATTCGCCACCGTCATACAAAACACGGTCAAAGGACGCTTGGGAATCGAGTGCCTCGAATTTGCCCTTAGTGAGCGAGTCAGAAGCCTTTTCTTCCTTGTTGGCTTCCTCCATCAGATTCTCTTCAGGGTTAAAGAGCCCGTCAGAATCTTCCTTCTCTGGCCGGTCCAAGGCGTGGTCTCGCTCGAGTTCCATGGAGTTAGCCAGGGCCATCAATTGAGGCACCGAGGGCAGGAAGACGGAGGCAGTTTCTCCGCGCTTACGGGCACGCACAAAACGGCCCACAGCCTGGGCAAAGAACAAAGGCGTTGACGTAGAAGTAGCGTAAACACCAACGGCGAGGCGGGGAACGTCCACACCTTCGGAGACCATGCGTACAGCAACCATCCAGCGCTGTTCACCTTCGGCAAACGCTTCGATCTTGTTTGAGGCCTTTGCGTCATCAGAAAGAATAACGGTGGGCGATTCGCCGGTGATCCGTTTGAGCTGACCAGCATAGGCGCGAGCATCCTCGTGGTCAGTGGCAATGACCAATCCGCCGGCGTCGGGCACCGTTCGGCGGACCTCGCTGAGCCGCTTGTCAGCTGCGGCAAGCACTGCGGGAATCCATTCACCGGTAGGGTTCAGTGCCGTTCGCCACGCTTGGGATGTAATGTCCTTGGTCACCGCTGCTTCACCGAGGGACGCAGCCATTTCTTCGCCAGCACTTGTGCGCCAGCGCATTTGACCCGAGTAGGCCATAAACATCACCGGACGGACCACATGGTCTTTGAGCGCCTTGCCGTAGCCGTAGTTGTAGTCGGCCTTGGATCGACGAATACCGTCCCGGTCCTGCTCATACTCCACAAAAGGGATGGGCGAGGTGTCTGAACGGAACGGTGTACCGGTCAGGGACAAACGACGAACGGCGGGGTCAAAGGCCTCGCGCAGACCGTCACCCCAAGAGAGTGCCTCACCGCCATGGTGGATTTCATCCAAAATCACCAGAGTGCGGGCGGCTTCCGTTTTGGCGCGATGCAAAAGCGGTTTGCTAGCAACTTGCGCATAGGTCACTGCAACACCAATAAACCCCCGGCCATGCTGACCGTCTGAGTTTTTGAAGTTGGGGTCAATCGCTAAGCCAACTTTGGCCGCTGCGTCCGCCCACTGGCGCTTGAGGTGATCCGTAGGAGCAACAATCGTGATCCGGTTAACAACGCCTGCGTCGACCAGGGTGCTGGCAACCCGAAGGGCGAACGTTGTTTTACCTGCGCCGGGAGTAGCCACTGCCAAAAAGTCACGCGGAGCCAACGCCGCGTATTTATCAAGAGCCTCTTGCTGCCATGCACGCAGCTTGGGCGCTGTGCCCCACGCTGCTCGTTCAGGGTATGCGGGGGGCAGTACGGGGCCACCGAAGAGCGTCTCGGTCATTAAAAAAGCACCTATCGTTTCGGTTGAACGGACATACGCCGTGGCAAAGGCATCACGGCTTCAGCGGGTCTAACCGCTACTTGTCCTTGCCCGAATCTCCGCCATCTTTACCCGGGCGCAGCCCCTCATAAATTTCCTTGCACTGTGGGCATACCGGGAACTTCTGAGGGTCCCGCCCTGGCGTCCACACCTTGCCGCACAAAGCGATCACAGGCTCACCGCTCAGGGCAGACTCCATGATCTTCTCTTTGCGTACATAGTGCGAAAAGCGCTCCCGGTCCCCCGGCTCTACCTCTTGGCGCAACTCTTCGCGCTCGATAGTGGCCGTTGAACCACCAGTACCGGAGAGTTCGCGCATCGGATCGTTTTCGAAGGGATCAGGAGGCAAAGTCATGTGTTCCATCTTAGCGCGCGAAGCGGTGGAGGATTAGATGCCCTGCCAGCTCGGCTTGTTGTCGAAGGTGTGCCGGTAGTAGTCAGCCAACTTGAGTGAGGACGCAGCTGCCTCATCTACCAAGATGGTCACGTGCGGGTGCATTTGGAGGATTGAGGCAGCACACATGGCAGATACCGGGCCCTCTACGAACTCCCTAACTGCCTGGGCTTTCTGCGCGCCGGTAGCCACTAGAACCACGTGCTTGGCATCCATAATGGTACCCAGCCCCTGTGTCACAACGTGGTGTGGGACATCATCAATGCTGTTAAAGAACCGAGCGTTGTCTCGGCGTGTTTGCTCGATGAGTGTTTTGATCCGAGTGCGGGACGCTAAAGAAGAACCCGGCTCGTTGAAGCCAATGTGCCCATCAGTGCCTACACCAAGGATCTGGAGGTCCACCCCGCCCAAGGCCATCATTGAGTCCTCGTAGGCTTGGCAAGCTTCCGTAATGTCCTGGGCGGAGCCGTCTGGCCCGTGCACATTCTCCGGTGCGATGTTGACCCGATTGGTAAATTCCCGGCGGATGACTTCCTTGTAGGACTCATAGTGGCCAGCTTCAAGGCCCACGTATTCGTCCAGAGCAAAGCCATGCGCTTGAGAGAAGTCGAGACCCTCTTCTGTGTGGCGGCGGGCCAATTCGTTGTAGATCGGCAGCGGTGAGGAGCCCGTGGCAAGACCCAAGACAGCATTGGGTTTTCTGCGCAGCAACGCAGCTATGGCGTCCGCGGCCATGATTCCTATTTGTTTGGAACTAGGCAGAATAACAACTTCCATGGACAACAACCTTCTCTACACACAGCTCATCGAATCCCCTCACTCTCGAGGTTATCCCATGTCCGATGACTTGGAAATACTTTGACGTGTCCTACTTGTTTATTCTGAGCTGGGCCAACAACTCAGGTGCCCGCGCGTCGAACCAGCGACCGCCCACTCGGACGCCAAGAATCATCAGGATCCCACCTAGCAACGGCCCCACCAAAAGGTTGATCAGCCCTAAGGTTGAATCGTCAGTTCTAAGCTGCGTAATAAACAGCACGAGTTCGGGCGCCACTAGAACAGTCAGAATACCCATCCCACCAAATTGAACCGCCATGGTCTGAGCAGTATTGCCTGCCGGTCTTTTGAAAGGACTCTCGCCCGGGAGCGGTACAGGAGTGGTGTACCGGGCCGAAACCACCGAGGCTAAGCCGAACCCGCTTCCAAGGACCCCGATCGAGGCCCCCAAAAGTCCCCAGACTAGATCCCACCGAGACGTTATGGCACACGCACCAAGTACAAAGACCAGGGTTACCGGCACTGCAAACACCGCGCACGCAATAACCCTCCCCCAGCGATCAGCCCGTCCAGCAGTCCCCGTGGCAACGTGCAAAGCAAAGGCCGTGTTGTCATAGGAGACGTCTGAGGAAATGGACCAGGCCAGCAGAAACGCTGTGAGTGGGCCCAAGAACAACAACTGACCAAAGTTGCCATTCTGGGTGCCGACGAAGTAAAAAAGCACCGCCATCAATGGCAACACCACCAGGGAACCGCCGTATCGCGGGTCTCTGAACCAATAGCTCAGGCAACGAGCCGCAACTGCACCAGTCGGCGTCGAACTAAAAAGGTTGAAGTATCCCAGCTTGCCGCCAGAGCGTTTGACAGCACTATTGTGCGGAGGGTTGACCAAAGCGCTGTCCATACTGATCTTCCACAGCCATGCAAAGACCAACAGTGATACCAGCGCGATCAAAAATTTGAGCCCAGCAAAGCCCAGATGACCAGCGGCAAGCTCAGCTGGAATGGACCACGCGGCACCCAGCGGCGTCCAAGCAAAAGCCTGAGCCAGGGAAATAAAAACATCAGTGGATTTTTCGGCGGCTGTTGCAGTCGTTGCAACGATCGGCCCCAAAAGCATCAGGGGGATAAAGGCAATAATCCGGCTAACGTCACGGAATCTACGCGAAGCAGACAAATTGGTGGTGACGGTGGCCACTAGCCGCGAGAGCACCACACAGCTCAGAACAGCCATCAAAGAACCAACTAGAGCCCCCACAAGAACAAGTGGCCCACGTGCCCACGTAAACAAGGTGGCTAGGGACACTAAAAGGGTGGCAACCCCGGGAATTCCAATCAGGCCAGCGAGCGTCATCCCCATCAGCAATCTGGGCACGGGGATGGGAAAACTTGTAAATCGTGCCGGGTCCAGAGTCATGTCCACTCCCCCGGCGACCACGGGAACAATAGCCCAGGCCAGCATGGCAATAGAACCGCCAAGAACAACTGCGGTGCCAGCAACGGTGACGCTAGTTTGATGCAACCCAATGAGCCCGGCTACCAGCAGGGCCATCACAAAGAGGCCGTACACGCCGCCGAGGATGATTCCTACTAGCTGCCATGGACTTCGACGGAAGCCGTTGCGCAATAGGAGAAGCTTGAGCCTTAAGAGGTTCGCAACCATTCCAGTCCCCCTCCGTGTGTGCGTCCGCCAACCAATTCCACAAAGCGCTCTTCTAGGCTCTGCTCACCGCGCACTTCATCCACAGTTCCTGCAGCAAGAACTCGGCCACCAGAAATGACAGCGACGTGGTCACACATACGTTGCACCAAATCCATCACGTGGCTCGAAACAATGACGGTTCCACCTGAGGCTACGTAGTCCTCGAGGATGGATCGAATGTTCGCTGAAGAGACTGGATCAACTGATTCGAAGGGTTCATCCAGCACCAGAACCCGCGGAGCATGAACCAGCGCCGAGGCGAGGGCGATCTTTTTAGTCATACCGGCCGAGTAGTCCACAACTAAGGTTCCGGCGTCCCCCGTGAGATCCAGCGCACTCAGCAGATCGGCCGTTCGTTGTGCCACAACGTCCCGCTCCATACCCCTCAAAAGGCCCGAATAGGTGACGAGCTGCTCGCCGGTCAGGCGATCAAAAAGACGGACGCCATCCGGCAAAACTCCCAAAAGACGCTTCGCCTCTAATGGCTTTTGCCAAACGTCCGTTCCCAAAACAAAGGCTTGGCCAATGTCTGGCCGTAAGAGGCCAGTCGCCATCGACAGTGTGGTGGTTTTACCGGCACCATTAGGGCCAACGAGTCCGTAGAACGAGCCTGCCGGAACTTCAAGGCTGATAGCGTCAACGGCAATTTTTTCTCCGAAGCGTTTCCCCAAGCCGCGCAAAGTCAAAGCAGGCACACGAGTGTGATGTTCTTGCGTGTCAGTCATGCCCTCCACGCTAACAAGCTCTGGAACGACTACGTGTCAATCGAAAGGACTACATTGGTGCTTACTTTTGGACGGACCAAAGGGAAAGTTCAAAAAAGCGTTTCAGAAGCTCTCTAGAACAACACCCTTGCCAACGCTTGGCGCGCCTTTGCCACACGCTCGTCCTGAGGGCCAACAACATCAAAGAGTTCCAGCAAGCGCACTCGAGCCGGTTCGCGGGACTCACCGAAATTACGTCCAATAAAGCTCACAATGCGTGCGAATCCGTCTTCAACGTGGCCACCTGAAATATCGAGGTCGGCAACAAGCAACTGAGCGTCCAAGTCATCTGGTGCATCAGCAGCCTTTGCACGCAGTTCCTCTGCCTGAGGTGCTGTGACGTCCTGCAAACGAATCATCAGCTGAACTTGGGCTAAACCGGCTTTGGCATCACGGTCAGCCGGCTGCTCGGCAAGTGCCTTGCGATATGCCTGCTCTGCAGTGGCAAAGTCGCCCGCTTCAATGGCGTCGTAAGCCTCTTGGTGCAGGGGCGGCAACGGAACCTCAGCCGCGGCAGCCGGATCATCACCGAGCGCACCGTTCAGGCTGCCCGTTACACCGTTAGCACGAGCCACATTCAAGAGTTCATCCAAGAACGTCCGGATGCGATCGGCGTCAGCCGAGCCTTGGAACAATGGGACGGGCTGGCCCTTGACCAGCGCCACCACGGAAGGAACTGCGGTTACGGCAAATGCCTGAGCTAGCTGGGGAAACGCTTCAATGTCTGCAGCACCAAGGACTAGGGCACCGTTATAGCTGTCCACCTGGGCCTGAGTGGTGGCCAGCACCTGAGCGGACTCCGGAGAGTACTGAGCCCACATCGCCACAACCACCGGAACCTGTGCAGATATTTGCACAAGCTCTTGGAAGTTTTGCTCCGTGATATCAACGCGGTAGCTTCGCTGTCCTTCGGCTACCGCAGCGCCTTGGCCAGCGGGTTGGCCAGCACCCGGCGCGGAGCCGGCACTCGACGTAGCGCCAGTGCCCGCAGCACCAGGACGCGGGTTTTTCAACGGGGACAAGTCCACCGCCCCACGAAGACTAATGGGCTCAGAAGCCCCCGGGACGGACGGGCGGGATGGAGGCAAACTCATGGATCTACTCTATCTGCCGTGTGCTTACTCGAAGGTTGCGCCAACCAGGCCGCGGGTAGCGGCGATCAACTTCATAGTGTCTTTTGAATCCGAGCTCGGAACATAAACCGCCACTGACTCGTCGTAGGTAATGCGCAAGCTCTTGGTAGTTTCCTTACCGCCAGCGAGAACCGAAGCGCCGCCGTCGAGCAAGAGCTTATCGCCTGCCGACTTGGGCTTCTGCAGCACGGTGTACTTCAAGTGACCAATCACCAACGCACCGCCATCTTCAGTACGGAAGACCTTGGTATCAGCTGGCACCGCTACATGCGCAAATTGAGTAACGGCATCGGGGCTCTTGGACAGAAGATCCTTTTGGTAGGCCGCGGTGTCAGAGAAGTAGGCGTTCTCCGGGAACTTGGCCTTTGAGGCACCAACGTTATTGCTCAATTTATCGCCCAAGGTATTAAGGGCAGAGTTGGCATCCTGCTGGAGTTTGTCCTTGCTGTCTGCCTTGAGTACCGCCGCGCCCTTAGGGTCCGCATTGGGGAAGGTATTGCCAGGCAGTAGGTAGGAGGCCGAAACGAGCTTGTAGTTCTCGCGCGGTCCAGCTTGAGTCAGGGTCAGCAACTGGGGTACCGGGTTGCCGCTGCCCTGCGTGACGGCCATAATCTGGCGCGGCCATGCACGGGAAGTACCAATGACGGTGGTCAGTAGCTTACTCGACGTCACCGGAGCCACAGCTGTGTAGTTTCCAGACTGGGCACGAATTTTGTAGTTCTGAGTGCGAACCGTCAAAGCTGTTCCAGCAACTCGCCCAGTGAGCTTCTTAGCGTCCTTGGCCGCGTCAGCAGTTCCTACTGCGTTGACCGTCTGATCAAGGATGCGCTTGAGCTGCGTGTCGAGAACTACCGGCGAATCAGGAGCGCTGTCCTGCGCAACCGCCGTAGAGGAAGCCGAAGGCGCTGGCGTTGCGGTGTCTGCGGAAGCAGCAGAGGCTCCACCCAAAGCTGCTGCGCCTGATAGACCAAAAATAGCGATCAAAGCCAGAGTGCCAGTTCCGTTGGCCGAGCCAGCTCCCTTAGCGGGAGCCGCGTCTGTAACCGGCTTACTGCCGCCAGCAGTTGTTCCACGCTTGCCGTTGGAATTCTTGTTGAGCACAACCAAGGCGATACCTGCCAGGACCAAAATCCCACCGAGAACTATCAGTGGAATGGCCCAAGGTGTAGACGTGTCGTTGGCAACCGTGAAGGAGATGTCCTTAGGTGCGGGCTTGGTGCCGTCACTAGCAATCAGAAGGTCCCAGTCCCCATCGCCCGGGACCGTCCAGTTGTAGGTCAGCTCGCCACTGGCCGATTCGCTGCTTGCCCACAGGTCTGCACCTGCCGGATTCGGAGACTTCGCGTCGCCGTCGCTGTGGGTAATATTGAGCGACTTTTTGTCTTCTGAGATCGATTCGACAGTGTTGTGGGCAGTTTTGCCCACCCAAGCGTCAACGTCGTCGGGCCGGGCCGTAGCGAGCAAGAAATTGCCATCGCCTTTGACCTTGATCTCCACGGTTGAACCCGCCGAGGTCCGTAGAGCTTGTTTTACAACGGTCAGCGGAGCATCCTGAACGTCAGCGGAAGCGGACGCAGTAATGGTGCTCGACGGTGCCCAGAATGTCTTCTGGCCAATTCCCAGCAACAGCGTCAACAGCCCGAGCAATACGAGGGCCAGCGCAGATTTCAAACGCACAAATATACCTATCATCGGCGGAAAGTTCCCTCTAATAGTAACCGTTTTGTTACCGAAGAGTCAGGTCGAGCCCCACCATCGCACCGAGATCAGGGGCTATTCGCTGGCCAAGTACCCCTGTACTTCCCAGTGTTGGCAAGGGTGGCTGGTAGTCTTTGCGATGATCATCACTCGTGCCCTCGGACACGCGAACCACAAGAACCCAGACAAGCAAAGGCACCCAAAAGCCGTGACTCCTCCCCCGGATAACACCTCCAATGAGCCTGCGCACAGCGACACAGTGCCGGTATCAAATGCGCGCACAGCAGGACCACGTTCGTTAGTGAATCGAGTCCTTACTGCACTGCGCCGCCCAATCCCTGGAGCACAGCCTCGAATCCGTTTCGAGATGCCGCCTGAGTCCGAAGAATCCGAGGACCTAGAGCTTCAGACCGAGTCATCCGGCGCCGGAAACTTTGGTTCACCCGGCCCACGAATTTCATCCCAGCACCCGCTCTATTTTGGTTTTATGGGCACCGTAGGCGTGGGCATAGCACTGTTCCTCTACGGCATCGCGAGCCAGAATACGCAGCTGATCCTGTGGATTGTTGCAGCACTCTTTATTGCTCTGGGGTTGGATCCGGTGGTTCGCTGGTTTGAATCCCACAAGATCCCCCGCCCGGCTGGCATTGCCATTGTGCTGTTTATTCTCGTTGCCGGGGTGGGCGCATTCTTTGCCAGCCTGATCCCAACGATCGTTGACCAAGTCACCCAGATTGTCCAACAAGGCCCCATCTGGGTGCAGGATTTCTTGAACTCGGACTTCTACCGGAACCTTAATGAGCAATTTGGCATCAAAGACCGTATCACCGAGGAGCTCGGCAAATTCACAAAGGATTCAAACACCATCGGTGGCATCTTCGGTGGGGTTTTGGGTTTTGGATCCACCGTAGCCAATGGCTTGTTCGGGGCCTTGATTGTTTTGGTTTTGAGCCTGTATTTCCTCGCCGCCATGCCGGCCATGAAGCGTTGGGCCTACCGCTTGGCTCCGCGTTCGCGCCGCCCCCGCGTGGAGGCACTTTCCGAAGAGATCACCCGTTCCGTAGGCAACTACGTGATTGGTCAGGCGTGCGTGGCATTACTCAATGGAACTTTCGCTTTTATTGTGATGACCATTTTGCACGTTCCCTTTAGCGTGTTGCTCGCCTTTGTGGTGGTTCTCCTGGCCTTTATCCCTCTAGTGGGCGGAATGATTGCAGCGGTGGTTGTGATCTTGATATCGCTCACCGTTGGCTGGCAAACCGCTGTGATCTACGCGATCTGCTACTTCGCCTACCTACAGTTCGAGGCATACTTCATATCACCTCGAATTATGCAGCGAGCAGTTGCTGTACCCGGCGCCGTGGCCGTAATTTCCGTGATTGCTGGCGGAACTCTACTCGGCATTTTGGGCGCTTTGATCGCCATTCCCACGGCGGCTGCCGTGATGCTGCTGATGAAAGAAGTTTTTATCAAGCGCCAAGATCAGCACTAGGTGCTAATCCGCCGCTAACCGACGATTGCAAGAGGGCCTGTCCACGTTGTGGGCAGGCCCTCTTGGCCTGCACCAGCTGCTGTAACGTCGTCCACGATCTCGTTCAACACCCGCGCCGCGTACTTCTCTCCCACCCACAAGTGTTTGGCACCAGCCACTGGAACCAGGCGCGCTTGAGGCACCAGCGAAAAGCGTTGTGCGGCCTCCTCGGGTTGGAGGTAATCGTCGTGCTCAGGCACCAGAACGGTGAGGGGCTTACCGCTCTGCGCCCACCGGGCTAGGTCTTCATCTCCTGCACGGTGCAGCGGCGGAGATAGCAAAATGGCTCCTTCGATCTCGCTAGCCACCGGCTCGATCGCACCATATTTGAGCGCTAGCTCAGTTCCGAAGGACCAACCCACCAACCATCGGTTGGGCAGTGAACGTTCGACGGCGAATCGCACCGCCGCTTCAACGTCGAGACGCTCTGTTGTACCGCCGTCGAACTCACCTTCGCTGGTTCCACGAGGCGAGGATGTTCCGCGGGTGTTAAAGCGCAGTACCGCGACGCCAGCGAGAGCCGGGAGCCGGTAGGAAGCTTTGCGGTAGACATGGGAGTCCATGAACCCGCCGTGAGTTGGCAGTGGGTGCAGTGTGATGAGCGTTGCGGTGATTGGCCCCGAGGCAGGCAAAGCAAGTTCGCCGACTAAAAGTTTGCCGTCTTCGGTGCGGAACTCGACGTTCTCCCGGGTTGCTGGGAGAACGGTGGAGGCACGAATTTGTTGTTCCGTGGCGTAGTTTGCAAACTCAAGTGTGTCGGGATTAGCCGGATCAAAACTCATGCGCCTAGCCTAGAGGATTCTGCCTATATCGTGGCTCTAGCGCCGCCAATAGCTACGTCCCGTCCAACACTTTGGATGCCAGTGGCGGCGTTCGGCTATTCCGGTTTCCTCGCCAAAAAGATGATCATCCTGCCACACCACAAGGTGCGCAATGCCCGGCATAATGGCCCGCGAACAGCCTGGACAAACGTACTGTTTGGCTGCGTTACGTGCGGTGATGCTACGTACCATCCACACACCATCGGGGGCCTGCTCGCGCCGGGCAATCCCATTGCGAGCACGTTCAAGGTCCAGCTCCGCTACCACAGGTGTTTTGGCACGTGGATCGGTGAATTTCCGGCGCGGACGGTTGGAACGAGGCATGTTTCTATTCTGCCCTCTCCGCCAGCAGGTAAAGTTCTCTAGGTGCGTCTAGTTATTGCTCGTTGCTCTGTTGATTACGTTGGCCGGCTCAAGGCCCACCTCCCCTTGGCTACCAGGCTCTTGATGATCAAGGCCGATGGCTCAGTTTTGGTGCACTCCGACGGAGGTTCTTACAAACCCTTGAACTGGATGAGCCCGCCCGCCATGATGCGGGTGGCCACCGCCAGCGAGATTGAGCTCGAAGAAGGTGTTGGCGAGCAATGGAGCGTTCAATCCGCTAAAACCGACGACCGGCTCATCATCAATATCTATGAAGTGATGCATGATTCCGCTCACGATCTTGGGACCGACCCCGGGCTGATCAAGGACGGGGTTGAGGCAGACTTGCAGCGATTGCTTGCCGAACAGATTGAGACACTAGGCAGTGGCTATAGTCTCATTCGCCGGGAGTATTACACAGCCATTGGCCCAGTGGACATTTTGGCCCGGGACTCCTCCGGTGCCACGGTGGCCATTGAACTCAAACGTCGGGGGGACATCGACGGCGTTGAACAGCTCACGCGATACCTGGAACTCCTTAACCGAGATCCCTTATTGGCCCCTGTGCGCGGAATCTTCGCGGCTCAACAGATCAAACCACAAGCCAAGGTTCTTGCGAACGACCGTGGAATTGACTGTGTGACGCTGGACTATGACGCCATGCGCGGCGTCGATGACAGCGAATTGCGCCTGTTCTAAGGCTCTTGGAGTCCACGCCATAGAATCTGTTTATGGCTTTCCCTGAATCCTCCACAGACGTTCCGAGTTCCGCTTCGATTCGAAAGATCGTCACGGGCAGATTGGTCACAGACGGCGAGGTGATCGATGAGGGCTTGGTAGCTCTGGAAGCGGACCGAATAGTTTATGCCGGAACGGCAGCAGAATTTTCCCTACCTGGCTGGGATGCCAACGACGCTTCCTTGCAACGTCAGGCTCTCCCCCTTGAGCGAACCATCGTGCCAGGTCTTGTGGACATCCACTGCCACGGTGGCGATGGTGGCGACTTCCCCGGCGGGGACGAAGATTCCGCCCGCAAAGCCATCGACTTCCTGCACAAAGCCGGGACAACCACCCTGCTTGCCAGTATGGTCACTGCTGCTGAGGCTGACCTCATCAAAGGCATTGAGCTCTACGTTCGGCTCAGCAACGAAGGCCTGATCCACGGGATCCACCTTGAAGGCCCGTTTCTCTCACACGCCCGATGCGGTGCACAGAACCCTGCCTTTCTTCTGAGCCCTGATCTTTCACTTGCGGCGCGTTTAGTTGCGGCCGGACAGGGCAAGCTCAAGACCATGACCTACGCCCCGGAACTGGAAGACGCTGGCGCCCTGGTGGACTTCTTGGCTGCCCACGGCGTCACTCCATCCTTGGGACATACCGATTGCGACGATCAGTGCGCCGAAGAGTCGCTCGCCGGTGCAAAAGTAGCCTTGAGCGCCACCTCCGCCGGTGGCCGTCCCACGGTGACACACTTGTTCAACGGAATGCCCCCCATGCACCACCGGGCACCAGGACCCGTGGCAGCATCCCTGCGGGCGGCTGCCTCCGGCCTAGCCGCGGTTGAGCTTATTGGCGACAACACCCATCTGGATCCGCGGACCGTACGATCCGTCTTCGAATGGGTTGGCGGCGAGAACGTTGTGCTGGTCACCGATTCAATGGCAGCCGCCGGACTTTCCGATGGCGCATATATGTTGGGCCCCTCTCCCGTGACTGTGACCGACGGCGTAGCCACTTTGGATGCCACAGGTTCCATTGCCGGTGGAACAGCAACGCTACTGCAAGTTATTCAGCGCACTGTTGCGGCTGGAGTGCCCCTTCCAATTGCAGTACGGTCAGCAACGGCCGTACCCGCCGCCGTCCTAGGTTTAAGCCACGAAGTGGGCAGCCTCAAAGCCGACTACAGGGCTGATCTTGTGGTGGTCGATGCCCAACTGCAACTAGCTGGTGTAGTCCGCGGTGGAAGATGGCTGTGAGTTAACCTAGGCGTCACTAAACATTTAGACAATTGATTGTTGGAACCATTGACCACGGCTAGTCGCCGTGGAATTGTAGTTTTTGTCTTTGTGTACGTGTAATTCATGCTCGCAAGACGCGTTGCGAGCGTGAAGCGCCAACCGGAATGCATTCTACGAATGTGTCCAGGGTTTCTTCTCGCAAAGTAACTAGTGTTCAGGGCAAAGTGCACTGAACGAACGTTCCACAATGAGGAGAAACAAAATGGCACAGGGAACTGTGAAGTGGTTCAACGCTGAGAAGGGCTTCGGCTTTATTACTCCGGACAACTCTGACGGCGATGTCTTCGTTCACTACTCTGAAATTCAGACCGGCGGCTTCAAGACTCTTGAAGAGAACCAGCGGGTTGAATTCGAAATCGGCCAAGGCGCCAAGGGCCCGCAGGCTACCGGCGTATCAGCTCTCTAAGGGAGCCTTCCCTCAGGGACAGCGTTGAGGGACAGTGAGGTCCCCGAGACGAAAAAATAGTTGTGGCCCCCAAGGAAACTTGGGGGCCACAACTATTTTGACTTATGCAAACGTTTCTAGCGCCATGTTCCAACACCCACAACGGGGCCGGCTTCTAACCATGAAGACAGACCGGTGTAAGCATCAAAATCCATCGCCAGGAACAGTCCAGCGCCCTGGTAGTTCAGCTCAACCACCACTACGTCCGGTTGAATACTGCCTTGTTCGGCCTCAGTTGGTTCACGCCGCCCCAAAAGCTCCAGCGAACTACGCTGAAAAGACATTTTGGGCCGCGGACTGAGCGAAAACAATCGGAACCATTCAAGCTCAGTGTCCTGATAACGGCAGACCCCCATCCGCCAACGGCCACCGGCCGGGCGAATGGAGGCATCCACCGTGCCCAGAGCGCGCCGCAAGGAGAAGCGACGCGCTCCGAAAAGACACAGAAGAACAATCAGCATTCCGAAGATGACTGCCAGAGCGATGAACGCAGTACTCGAATCGTTCATCAAGGTTGTGCTATCGAATCCCAGCTGTAGCCGCTTCGCCCAGATCGGCGTTGTCAGCAACAATCACAACTCGGTCATTGTCAACGGAGAAGAATCCGCCGTCCACCGTGACAGCAAGGCGTTCACCGCTTACCGGCACAATGGCCAGCTCGCCTTCCGCCAGGATTGCGAGCAGCGGTGAGTGGCCGGGAAGGATACCGATTTCACCATCGCTGGTGCGGGCCTTGACCATCTTGGCCGCGCCAGACCACACAAAATGGTCAGCCGCGACAATCTCTACCTCGAGCTCAGCCATATTACTTAGTCGATTCCTGGATCTTGGCCCACTGACGCTCAACGTCTTCCATGCCACCGACGTTGAAGAACGCCTGCTCTGCAATGTGGTCAACGTCGCCGTCGCAGATAGCGGTGAAGCCCTCAATGGTGTCCTTGATGGAAACCGTGGAGCCTTCAACACCAGTGAACTGCTTAGCCGTGTAGGTGTTCTGCGAGAGGAACTGCTGGATACGACGTGCGCGAGACACAACGATCTTGTCCTCTTCGGAGAGCTCGTCCACACCAAGGATCGCGATGATGTCCTGGAGTTCCTTGTTCTTCTGCAGGATCTGCTTAACACGGACAGCCGTGTTGTAGTGATCCTTACCGATGTACTGAGGGTCCAAGATACGCGAGGTTGAGGTCAGCGGATCAACGGCCGGGTACAGACCACGGGAAGCAATTTCACGGGACAGTTCCGTGGTTGCGTCCAAGTGGGCGAACGTGGTGGCCGGCGCCGGGTCAGTGTAGTCATCGGCAGGTACGTAGATGGCCTGCATCGAGGTGATTGAGTGACCCTTAGTGGACGTGATGCGCTCCTGGAGGAGACCCATCTCATCAGCCAAGTTGGGCTGGTAACCCACGGCGGAAGGCATACGTCCCAGAAGGGTCGACACCTCAGAACCTGCCTGCGTGAAGCGGAAGATGTTGTCGATGAAGAGCAACACGTCCTGGTTCTGCACATCGCGGAAGTACTCCGCCATGGTCAGAGCCGAAAGAGCTACACGCAAACGCGTTCCCGGCGGCTCATCCATCTGGCCGAATACAAGGGCGGTGTCCTTGAGAACGCCTGCCTCTTCCATTTCGACCCAGAGGTCGTTACCTTCACGGGTACGCTCGCCAACACCGGCGAATACCGAAGTACCGCCGAAGTTACGGGCAACACGGGTGATCATTTCCTGGATCAGAACCGTTTTACCAACACCAGCACCACCGAAGAGACCGATCTTTCCACCCTTGATGTACGGGGTGAGGAGGTCGATCACCTTGATGCCGGTTTCCAGCATCTCGGTGGAGCCTTCCAGGCTCGCGAAGGCCGGGGCCTTGCGGTGGATGGGCCAGTAGTCAGAAGCGTTGATCTCAGACTCTTCGACGTCGAGCGGCTTGCCCAAAACGTTGAAGATGTGACCCTTCACGCCGTCGCCAACAGGCACGGAGATGGGGGCACCGGAGTCCACAACGGTGGTGCCGCGCACCAAACCGTCAGTGGCCTGCAGGGAGATTGCACGAATGAGGTTGTCACCCAGGTGCTGGGAGGTCTCAAAGGTGATGGTCTTGGTCTCACCGTTGAGTGTGATCTCAGTGGTCAGTGCGTTGTAAATCGCGGGGATTGCGTCAGCCGGGAATTCGACGTCGACAACCGGGCCAATAACACGGGCGATACGACCGGTGGCGCCGGACGTGGCGGCTACGTGTTCGGTAGCTGTGGCAGTCATCTCTCTCACTTCACTCAGTAGATGGCGTGGGGTTCGGTTTAGCTAATTGGTGCAGGCCTAGGGCCAGCGAAAACGTGAGGTCAGGACGCCAAAGCGTCGGCACCGGCCACGATCTCGGAAAGCTCCTGCGTAATTTCGGCCTGACGGGCCGTGTTGCGCAGACGCGTGTACTTCTTGATCAGATCGCTCGCATTGTCGCCAGCCGACTTCATGGCCCGCTGACGTGCAGCAAGCTCAGAGGCAGCAGCCTGCAGCATCGCAGCGAAGATACGAGATTCGATGTAGCGCGGCAGCAAAGCATCAAGTACCTGCTCCGTCTCCGGTTCGAATTCGTACAACGGCAACAGTTCCGTTTCCGGCACTGCTTCCTGCTCAACTACCTCTAGCGGCAAAAGACGAATGACTGTCGGTTCCTGCGTCACCATGGACTTAAAGCGCGTGTAAACCACGTGAATCTCATCCACGCCACCGTCTTCAAAGTCGGTAGCGAAGGCTTCCAATAGGACCTTGCCGATCTCCTGAGCCGTAGCGAACTCCGGAGCATCCGTGTTACCAATCCATACCTGCTTGTACGGGCGGTTACGGAAGTCGAAGTATGCCTGGGACTTGCGACCAACGAGGTACGTGGTGACTTCTTTGCCTTCGCTAGCGAGTAACTCATTGAGGCCATCGGCCTGCTTGAGAACACCGGCGGAGTACGAACCTGCAAGGCCACGATCGGAGGTGAGCACCACAACGGCGGCCCGGCGGATTTGCTCCGGCTCGGTCGTCAGCGGGTGGTCAACTTCGGTCTGAGAAGCGACAGCAGAAACAGCGCGGGTAATAGCGTTTGCATACGGCAGGGATGCTGCCACACGGGCACGCGCCTTACCAATACGCGAGGTAGCGATCAGTTCCATCGCCTTGAAGATCTTGCGCATCGACGTTGTCGAGGCAATCTTCTGGCGGTAGACCCGAATCTGGGCTCCCATACTTTTCCTTTCCTAAGATTTCACTGCCCGCTCCGGCCAGGGATTGCTCCCTGGCCGGAGCGTTGGGTGAATCTAGCGCTTCTGCTTGACGATCTGTTCCTGGTCAACGTCGCCATCCGAAAGCGCGTCGTGCGCCTCGTGGCCAGCACCAACCAGGTGGTTGTCGCCTTCGCCGAAGAAGCCCTTCTTGAAGTCCACAACTGCGGTCTTCAAGGCTTCTACGGTGTCATCTTCGAGCTTGTTGGTCTGAGCCAAAGTGGTCAGAATCGACGAGCTGTGCTTCAGGTGCTCCAAGAACTCAGCCTCGAAACGTCCAATGTCCTCAACCGGAACATCATCCAAGTAGCCGTTGGTGCCGGCCCAAATGGAGACAACCTGGTCTTCGACCGGGAACGGTGAGTACTGGCCCTGCTTGAGCAGCTCCATCAAACGTGCACCACGGGTCAGCTGCTGGCGAGATGCCGCATCCAAGTCCGAGGCGAACATTGCGAAGGCCTGCATGTCGCGGTACTGAGCCAAGTCAAGCTTCAACGTACCGGAGACCTTCTTCATGGACTTCACCTGAGCAGAACCACCCACGCGAGACACCGAGACACCAACGTCAACAGCGGGGCGCTGGTTGGCGTTGAAGAGGTCCGACTGCAAGAAGATCTGGCCATCAGTGATGGAAATAACGTTGGTCGGAATGTAAGCCGAGACGTCATTTGCCTTGGTTTCGATGATCGGCAACCCGGTCATCGAACCTGCACCGAGTGCGTCCGAAAGCTTTGCACAACGCTCAAGCAAGCGAGAGTGCAAGTAGAAGACGTCACCGGGGTAGGCTTCGCGTCCCGGCGGACGGCGCAGCAACAACGACACTGCACGGTAAGCCTCGGCCTGCTTGGAGAGGTCATCGAAGATGATCAGAACGTGCTTGCCACCGTACATCCAGTGCTGGCCAATAGCCGAGCCTGCATAAGGAGCCAAGTACTTGAAGCCAGCCGGGTCAGATGCCGGGGAGGCAACGATGGTGGTGTATTCAAGTGCACCGTTATCCTCGAGCGTCTGACGAACAGCCGCAATCGTGGATGCCTTCTGGCCAATTGCCACGTAGATGCAACGCACCTGCTTGGTGGTGTCACCCGACGCCCAGTTAGCCTTCTGGTTGATGATGGTGTCCACCGCGATAGCGGTCTTACCGGTCTGGCGGTCACCAATGATCAGCTGACGCTGGCCACGGCCGATCGGAATCATGGCGTCAATTGCCTTGAGACCGGTCTGCATCGGTTCGTGAACCGATTTACGCTCGGTAACACCCGGAGCCTGAAGCTCAAGTGCACGAGTGGTTTCAGCCTTGATCTCGCCAAGGTCATCGATGGGCTGACCCAAGGGGTCAACTACGCGGCCCAAGAATGCGTCGCCTACAGGGACAGAGAGAATCTGTCCCGTGCGGTGCACTTCCTGGCCCTCTTCAATGCCGGTGAAGTCACCGAGTACAATGACACCAATTTCGCGTACGTCGAGGTTCTGGGCCAAGCCCAAAGTTCCATCTTCGAAGCGAAGCAGCTCGTTCGCCATGACCGAGGGAAGACCCTCAACACGGGCGATGCCGTCACTGGCGGCGGTTACGCGGCCAACCTCTACGCGTTCCGCGTTACCGGGTTCGTAGGACGCCGCGAACTCGTTCAACGCATTACGGACGTCGTCGGCGTTGATGGTCAATTCGGCCATCTGCAGTCCCTGCTCTCCTGTTTCGTGATCATCGCTGTTCACGATGACCGGTTTTCTATGAGTTAAGTTGTGCTTCCCTGGACTAGCCAGCGAGTTGACGGCGGAGGTTGCCAAGCTTGGTGAGAACCGAAGCGTCTACGACTTCGTCCCCAACCTTGACTCGAATTCCGCCAATCAGTGTGGGGTCAACGGTGGTGTTGACCTTGAGCTCTCGCCCATACATGGCATTCAGCCCGTCTTGAAGCCGCCGCGACTGCTCATCCGTCAGAGGACGGGTGACACTAACGGAGGCAATCCAGCGCTCCTGGCGATTGGCAGCAAGCTCAGCAAAACGCTGCACCAAACGCGTGGGCTTGACACCCCGGGGGGCGGTCACTGCCTGGTTGATCAAGAGCTGTGCTTCCTCGCTGGCACCCGGAACAAGCTTGAGGGCCAGTGCAGACTTAGCTTGCGCCAATGCCTGCGGTTCCACGAGGGCGCGCTGCAACTCATGGCTTGAGTCGACTGCTTGGTTGAAGGAGAAAAGATCATTCTCTAACCCTTCCAGTCCGTTCAAACCACCAGTGGATGCTGCTGACTTGTTCTCCGCGATGGCAATAGCCACCGTGGCGGCAAGCGTTTCGAGTGCATCGCCGATATCACGGGTGTTTGCCCAACGTGAGCTGGCCAAACCTGACGTGATGTCCGCTGCGTCGTCGGAAACTTTTCCAACGAACAGCTGCCTGACAAGAGCAGACTTTTCCGCTCCCGTACGGGAAGGATCAGTCAGGGCGCGACGTAGGCTAGCGGAGCTGTCCACGGTCCCCAGGATGCCGAAGAGGTCCTTTGCCAACTGCAGCGAGGCGGTAGGAAGCTTAGCTTCCAAAGCTGCCTGAGCTGCTGCCAGCGATTCGCTCGATACACCTGCCATTACTTAGCTGCACCTGCGCTCTGGTTCTCCAAGTCGGAGAGGAAACGGTCCACAACGCGAGCTGAACGCTCGTCATCGTTGAGCGATTCGCCAACGATTCGGCCTGCCAGCGTGGTGGCCAGTGTGCCTACCTCGGAACGGAGTGAGACAACAGCTGCCTGGCGCTCTGCTTCGATCTGGGTGTGAGCCTGCTCGGTCATACGAGCGGACTCGGCTGCTGCCTTTTCCTTGAGATCCGCGAGGATCTGGGCACCTTCTGCACGCGCTTCCTCACGGATGCGGTTAGCTTCGGTGCGGGCGTCGGTGAGCTGCTGCTTGTACTCTTCGAGTGCTGCAGAGGCTTCTGCCTGGGCTTTTTCAGCCTTGGCGATGCCGCCTTCGATTGCCTCGGCACGCTCAGCAAACGTCTTCTCGAACATCGGGACAACGTACTTGACCACGATGAACATCAGGACTGCAAAGCCCACCAGCACAACAAAGATTTCCCAAATATTGGGAACTAGAGGATTGGCCGCGGCCTCACCTTTAGCGGCGGCTGAGATGATCAGCTGATTCATATTTCACCCGTCCTTTTCTCTCGGTTTTGGATATTCGCTGTTGTTCTCTGGGTTTACTTGAGAACGAAAGCGAACACGAGGCCGAGGATGGCCAATGCTTCGGTCAATGCAAGACCGAGGAATGCGATCGGCTGAAGAACGCGCTGTGCTTCAGGCTGACGTGCAACACCGTTGATGTAGGCAGCGAACACGAGACCCACACCGATACCACCGCCGATAGCCGACAGGCCGTAGCCGATGAGGTTGAGGGAGCCGTTGATGGAGCCGTCCATTGTTTTTCCTTTCAAGATGCCGCTCTTTGCGGCAGGTTGTTTGGGTTGCTTTATCCCCGCGAGGGGAATTCTTTTTTAGCCTTAGTGGCTGTCGGCGTGAAGTGCGCCTTCGATGTAGATCGCGGTCAGCAGGGTGAATACGTAGGCCTGCAGAGCCATGATCAGTGCTTCGAGCATGTACATAGCTACGGCACCAACCAGAACCAGTACCGAGGTGCCCTTGAGCCAGATGTTTTCCTGCATCACCAAGAACTCAATACCTGAGCCGGCGATCATAACGATCAAGTGGCCGGCAAGCATGGTTGCGAACAAACGCAAGGAGTGAGTGATGGGGCGAACAACAAAGTTGGAGATGATTTCAATCGGGACCACGAGCGGCAAGATGTACATCGGCACGCCGGAAGGAACCGTGGCGAGTTTGAAGTACTTCAAGCCGTTCTTCTTGATACCAATGCCAATCCAGGTCACGTACACGATGGCCGCAAGGACATACGCGCCGCCAACGTGGGAGAAGCTCGGCAACTGGATTACGGGGATTGCACCGTAAATGTTGTTGACCAAGATAAAGAAGAAGAGGCTAAAGAGCAGCGGGACGTACTTGATGAAGTCCTTGCCACCGATGATGTCCTTGGCAATGCCGTTGCGTACGAAGCCGTAAGCAGCCTCGCCTGCAAACTGGAGCTTGCCGGGGACAAGCTGGCCCTTCCGTGCTGCGAGCAGGAAGAACGTGGCGATAATTACGACCGAGAGAATTACCAGCAGCATCTGCTTGGAGAATCCGTCTGCGGCGCCCCACGGCAAGATTGCCGGAAGGTGCATTTCTTCAATTCCGGGAGGTGTGAAGTCCCCTGAATCCTGGGCCGGGAGCGCAAGCGCGATCAACGCGTTTCCTCTCTGCAGTGTCCATCATTGGGCGTTGGTAGGGAGTACTCGACGAGATGCGCCGTGTCCCCCCGTGTGAAATTATTTGGCATTTCCGTGTCCATCCTCAGCGCCGTCATGTGACGGTGTTTTGGCTGGTTTGATTCCTGCGACCGCCCCACCGGCACGAGTCAAGCCGTGCATGTGAGAAAGGTAGAAACCTCCGAGTGCTCCAAGCAGAGCGCCTGCGAGCACCATCCAGCGAGTTCCAGACAGATGATCCAGACCCCAGCCTACCAAACTCCAGACGAGGATTCCGCCGGTGATGTAACTAAACACCGCAATTCCAGCGTTGTATCCACCGTCGCCTGAACCATTGATCTCGGCCGACTCTGAGTCTGCATTATTAGTGGCCATTCTGCGTCTCCTCCACCGGGTCAGCATAGATCTGCAGTCGCGCTCGGCTAAAGCCAAAGATTTCAGCAACTTGCCAAACAACAACTGCTACCACGGCGCCAGCAATGAACCAGGCGGACTCAATCCAGACGGGTGAGCCCACGAGCCACAGCGCCACGGCGAAGAACACAACTTTGATGAAGTACACGGCAACAAACGTTCCCATGGCACCAGAGGGATTATTGCGGCCCACAAAGTGACCAATCAGCAAGGAAATTCCGAAGAACACCATTACTAGTAGCCCCGAGAACCCCACGGAGAGGACTCGGTTACCAGCAGTGGAGCTTGGGCCGATGAAAAGGGCGAGGGCCGCCGTCGTCAAGATTGCCGCAGCCGTGACAAGCGAGCTAAGCCGAAGCAACTTTAGCCAGAGTGAGGAAGTGGGACCAGACGCGACAAGAGACGGTTGCCCGGAGGCCCGTCCTGGTGCGGCGTTGGAGGTCATGTAGTCCCAATCCTCAGGTCCGCCCGCTCTGAAATTATCCCACCTAAAGACTGTCAGACGACGGTCTGGGCGGTGACAAGGAGGGGCTGGGTGCGGTGAGTGGCGCTCTTCACGCCACTAGTGAATTCTACACGAGATAGAACTATGCCGCTGACCGGCTAGGAGCCGCTGAGAGTTTCGTCCTCGCTCTCCCCCGCATGACGGGAGAGATACGGCCAGGCAGTAACAAGGCCCAACACCAGCACTAGGAGAATGTTGGCGACAAGAACAATCTGCCACGGGAACACCGCAAAAGCTGCGCCGCCGAATGCCAAGATTGCTGTCCAGCCATACATCATCACAACGGCAGTACGGTGCGAGTGCCCTAGGTCCAAAAGCTTGTGATGTAAATGGCCGCGATCGGCTGACCAAGGCGACTGGCCGCGCGCTGTCCGCCGGACCACTGCCGAGAGCAGGTCCAAGAACGGAACAAAAAGAACAGTAAATGGCAACAAGATCGGGATGATGGTGGGGATACCGTTGGCCCGGTCATACAGGCCTGAGCCGATTTGGCCCGTCGCCACAATACCTGCCGACGCCATCAGCAAACCGATCAGCATGGCACCGGAGTCGCCCATAAAGATCTTGGCCGGGTACCAATTGTGCGGAAGGAATCCCAAACAACTGCCAATGATCACGGCAGTCAGCAAGGTGGCCAGATCGGAACGGTCTAGAAGAACAGCACTGCGGTGTACCCAGTAAGCAGTGAGAAAGAATGCGACACCGCCAATGATGGCAACTCCTGCCGCAAGCCCGTCCAGACCATCGATGAAGTTAAACGCATTCATGGTGGTCACGATCAGAAGGACAGTCAGCACAATTTTCAGTACTTCAGACTGAATCTGCACTGGCCCACCAAAAAACGGAATGATGGACATCTTGACGCCCCAAACCGCAACAACCCAAGCACCAGCGGCCTGGCCGATGAGTTTGATCCACCAGCGGAGATCTAATAAATCATCCGCCATACCCACGAGGACAATAACGCCGGCACCGGCCAGCACTCCCCAGGGAGCGTCATTGTGGCGGAAGATGTCTTTCACAAAAAAGGATTGGCTCGCCACCACTAGTGCCACCCAGCAGCCAAGGAATATTCCTAAGCCGCCAAGCCGAGACACTGGTTTGGAATGCTGATCACGGACACGAATCGGAGCGAAAAGTCGAAAACGATTCCCGGCCAAGCGCGCCACCCACGTCGCCAAGTAAGACACCACGGCAGCGGTCAGGACCATCAACGAATACATGATCATAGGTGGCCGCCAAGTTCAGAGCCTGCGCAATGCGAGCGACGGCGAGGGGTTTCCATGGTGCGCTTGAACGCACTATTGGTGTCCCGGCCCAGCAAGTTTGCGTATCTCAATGGTTGTGAATCTGACTCTCGAAGGATGAATGCCTCGATGACATTCGTAGTCGCCGGGCAGCGTGCAAGGCGGCTGTAATACAGTTGTCCCTAGTCAAGATACTAAAGTCAGCGGGTCTTTGGCTCGCCGCCACACGGCGCCCGGGCCGCATTTTCGCCTCAGGGCGGCCCTTCGGAAGGAAATATTTATGTCAGCATCGGTCGCAGTCGCCGCCGTGACCTTCGACCGTCCACATGAGCTTTCCATTCTTCTGGACGCCATCAACAAACAAAGCGCACCGGTGGCGACCATCTGTTTGGTGGACTCTGGAACTACCGCTTCACGTGCTGTGGCCGAGGCACACAGCAACGTCAGCTACCAACGTTCCGAGGCTAATCTTGGCGGGGCAGGCGGCTTTGCTTTTGCGATTCTGAAGGCACTCGCCACGGGCGCTGAATGGATTTGGCTGATGGATGACGACGCCGAACCTGCCGATCCAGATTGCCTCGCCACATTGCTTCGTGAGGCTACAGCCCGGGACCTTCAGGCGGTGGTGCCCTTAGTGATTTCTCCCGAGGACGAGACGAAGCTGTCCTTCTTTTTTCGCCTAGACGGGAAGGTCACCCATGAGCGGGCAGAAGTTGAAAAACGCGGATTCCTTGAGAACGAAGGGCACTTTTTTAACGGCGCATTAATCCGCGCGGATGTGTTTTCGATCGTGGGGCTCCCGGATATTCGCCTCTTTATCCGAGGCGATGAAGTTGATTTCACTTTACGTCTGCGTCAAGCCGGAATCCGTTTTGGAACTGTGACGTCGGCATCCATCAAACATCCCCATGCGCAGAATGAAACACAGCATGTATTCGGCGCCCGGTGGCACGTGATCGTCCCGGACTCAGCGTTCAAGCGCTATTTCTACTACCGCAATCGCGGCTACTTGATCCGCCGGTATTTCCGGGTTAAATCACTCGTGGCAGATCTTGGTGGTTATGGTGGCTATTTCCTCAAGCGCGGCGACTACAAGGGACTAGCTCAGTGGTTCCGCGCCTTCAGCCTGGGCCTGCGCGGCCGCGGTTTTGGCAGGCTAGAGGATCAAGAGTTCTAGCTCCAGCGGCACGGTTTCCATCTGGGTTGCCGAATGCTGCGTGTAGTGGACCCCATTTAGTAGTTGCGAAATGGCTACGACCGTGACTTCTTGAGTGCTCGCTTCTTTCTGAACCGCTGAATTTTTTTCCGGGCCAGAATGCATCCCAAGATCCAAGGCTCCACAAATACCCGGCTGGCAACGCGGCTGGGATGCAGCATCAGACGCCACGCCCATTCAAAGCCCATCCTGCCAAGCCATCGTGGCGCCAAGCGCTGCACTCCCCCAAGCTGATCAATGGCACCACCTACGGTGCAATAGGTGGCCGGCGGCAGGGCCTCCTTGTTGCGGAGCAATACATGCTCTTGCAGTGGCATCCCCAAGCCCAATAGGACCAACTGAGGCTTAAAGTCATGCGCCAAATTAAGAAACTGGCGCTCAAGGCCTTGATCCCAGTCGGAACCATGAAGGCCTTGAACTGTGGCATCTGGCAGGATTTCTTGAAGTCGAGCAACTCCCAAAAGATTTGCCTCTGGGGTAGAGCCAACAACCAATACACGCTGGATCTGGGGCAACCGAAAAAGCTCCGGGATCCAGTCTGTTGAGCCTAGACGGTACTCGACTCGCCGTCCTTGATGCTCATTGCGCGAACCCCAGAGGTACACCACCGGTGCCCCGTCCATCAGAACAACATCGCTGTTCTGATAGAAGTCAAAGAACGCTTCGTCACTGTGGCACAACGTCACGCTATGAAGATTATGCCCCGCAATGGTGTGAACTTGGCCGTCATTGAGAAAGTCGCCAATCACAGGGATCAGCTGTTCCACCCGCAAGGGCGTCACCGTGACTCCCAGGAACGGCACTCGTTCGCGAGCTAGGGCACTCACGCCTCGGGAGCCGCAGCTTCGGTAGCGGGTTCTTCACGCGCCGGTGACCACATGGCAGCTTCTTCGCCGAGACCCAATACGGATGGCACCACTTCGCGAAGCTGCTCGAGCGTCACTCCGCCTTGACGCACGACTTTGGCGCGCAGACCGGTGCAATCGACAATCGTTGAGGCCAAGCCTTCAGTCCCAGCAACCGGACGGTAACCGCCCTCGAGGTAGACCTCGACTGACTCGGCAAGTTGTTCCCGCGCCTCGGACGCCGTCTGGGCTGCTGGCTGCCCCGTGCGGTTCGCAGAGGACACCGCCAGAGGACCCGTAACCGTCAATAGATCCTGCGCCAAAGCATCGTCAGGCAAACGCAAAGCCACGGTGCCTTTGGTGTCCCCCAGATCCCAGTCCAGCGACGGCTGTGCGTGAAGAATCAGCGTCAGCGCTCCGGGCCAAAATTTCTCGGCCAGCTTGCGGGCATCCTCACTGATGTCCGTGGCCAAGCCATCCATGGTCTGAAGCCGAGGAATCAATACGGGGGGTGGCATGGTGCGGCCACGGCCTTTAACCGCCAGCATCAAGGTAACCGCCTGGGCAGAAAAGGCATCAACGGCGATTCCGTAAACAGTGTCAGTAGGAAAAACAATGCACTGCCGGGCAGCTATGGCACGCTGAGCATGAGCTAACCCTTCGGTGCGCTGTTCTTCTGTGGTGCAGTTATATGAAGTGGTCACGGCTCTATTCTTCCATTCACCAGTCGCTGGGACGTCACGAAATTTTGCATTACACGCAGATAGCGAACACTTAGGCCGGGCGACGCAAAATCGCCGAGGTGGCGCGTTCTCTTGAGTTGAGATCTTGATGGCTTTGCACATCGGTCCAGCAGCCCTGCGACCTCAAGTGCTCGGCGATCCACTCGGACTGAACTTCTGCATGTTCCATCACGAAGTAGCCCCCGTTTTGGAGTAGTCGAGCAGCTGTCGCGGCAGCCGCCATCGGAAGTTCCATACCGTCCGCTCCGCCGCCGTAAAGTGCGATCTGCGGATCGTGGAGGGCCACCTCCGGTTCATGAGGGATAGCTTCAGCGGGAATGTACGGCGGGTTAGACACCACAATGTCCACCACTCCATCCAGCTCCTCAAAAGCTGTACGCAAGTCACCCTGAACTAGGTTGACACCAAGAGGCTTGAGATTTCGCTCAGCCCACGCGAATGCCAAAGGGCTAAGTTCCACGGCATAAACTTCGGATCCAGGAATCTCTGTAGCCACCGAAGCCGCAATGGCACCGGACCCAGTACCCAGATCTACAATGACAGGACGCCGGAGGCCCTGAGCGTGGTCAATCACCAGCTGGACTACCGACTCAGTCTCCGGGCGTGGGACAAATACCCCCGGCCCCACAGAAAGCTCCAAATGACGGAAGTAGGCAACCCCCGTGATGTGCTGCAAGGGTGTGCGGTGCGCCCGCTCAGTAACGAGGTCGGCATACCCCTGGGGAGCAGGTGTATCGGTGAGCATGAGGGCCCGTAAGCGCCCCAAGCCAACGCCCATCAAATGATCAGCCAGCAGTTCAGCATCATTGCGGGGGCTGGGTACGCCAGCAGCGGCCAGGGTAGCTTCCGCTTCCTTAACCGCCGCAGCGAGAGTTTGATCCAGGTCCATCACTAGTCGCCGATTGCGTCCAGCCGAGCCTGCTCATCCATTTCAATTGCTGACTGAATCACCGGTTCCAAATCACCGTTCATCACTGCGTCAAGGTTGTACGCCTTGTAACCAGTGCGGTGATCGGCAATCCGGTTTTCCGGGTAGTTATAAGTGCGGATGCGCTCGGAACGGTCCATGGTGCGGATCTGAGACTTACGCTGTGCTGAGTTCTCAGCATCGATGATGGCCTGTTGGTGAGCCAAAATACGGGCACGCAGAACACGCATACCAGCTTCGCGGTTCTGCAGCTGCGACTTCTCGTTCTGCATGGCCACCACAATGCCGGTAGGCAAGTGAGTAATACGTACGGCAGAGTCAGTGGTGTTCACCGACTGTCCACCAGGACCTGAAGAACGGTAAACGTCGATTTTGAGATCGTTCGGATTGATATCCAGCTCTTCAGGCTCGTCAACTTCCGGAAGGATCAACACACCTGCCGCTGAAGTGTGAATGCGTCCCTGCGACTCAGTCACGGGAACACGCTGAACACGGTGAACGCCACCTTCAAACTTCAACCGCGCGTAAACGCCTTCGGCAGGGTCATTCGAGTTGCCCTTGATAGCCATCTGGACGTCTTTGTAGCCACCAAGATCTGATTCGGTGGCGGAAATCATCTCGGTCTTCCAACCACGTGACTCGGCATAACGCGTGTACATACGCAGCAAGTCACCGGCGAACAGTGCAGCTTCGTCTCCACCTTCACCGCCCTTAACTTCGATGATGACGTCGCGTGCGTCGTCAGGGTCACGGGGAATCAGCAATCGACGCAAACGGGCTTGCGTCGCTTCAAGTTCAGCGGCCAGCACTGGAACTTCGGCTGCGAACTCTGGGTCTTCCTCAGCCATCTCTTGAGCGGCCTCGAGGTCGTTTTTGAGCCCTTCCCACCGGTGGTAGGCCTCAACGATGCCGTTGAGCTCAGCGGAACGGCGGCCCAGCTTACGAGCCACCGCGGGCTGCGCGTAAACGGCAGGGTCGCTCAATTGGGCTTGCAGTTCGGAGTGCTCGTCCAGCAGTCCCTGTACGGACTCAAACATTTTCTAACCTCTTTCGACCATTCAAGTGTAGTGAACACAAAGGGACGGGTTCGCCATGTTGATGGCAAACCCGTCCCTGAGGTAGCTACTTTTTGTCGTCGCCCTTGGCGCCGAGAGTTGTCTGCTGAACCTGCATCAAGAACTCAACGTTGCTCTGAGTCTCACGGATCTTGGAGGTCAAGAGCTCCAAGCTCTGTTGAGTTTCCAAGCCGGAGAGGACGCGGCGCAGCTTCCACATGATCTTGACCTCTTCAGGAGAGAGCAAGTTTTCTTCGCGGCGGGTACCCGAAGCGTTGACGTCAACAGCCGGGAAGATTCGCTTGTCAGCCAACTGGCGGGACAAACGCAGTTCCATGTTGCCGGTGCCCTTGAACTCCTCAAAGATCACCTCGTCCATCTTGGAACCGGTCTCAACCAGAGCCGTCGCCAAGATGGTGAGCGAGCCACCGTTTTCGATGTTGCGGGCAGCACCGAAGAAACGCTTGGGCGGGTACAGAGCTGCGGAGTCCACACCACCGGAGAGGATACGGCCCGAGGCAGGAGCTGCCAGGTTGTAGGCACGGCCCAAACGGGTCATGGAGTCCAACAAGACCACAACGTCCATACCCATTTCCACCAGACGCTTGGCACGTTCGATAGAGAGCTCAGCAACGGTGGTGTGGTCATCTGCGGGACGGTCGAAGGTGGAGGCAATAACCTCACCCTTGACCGTGCGCTGCATGTCCGTGACTTCTTCAGGACGTTCGTCCACTAGCACCATCATGAGGTGAACCTCAGGATTGTTGGTGGTGATGGCGTTGGCGATGGACTGCAGGATGAGAGTTTTACCAGCCTTAGGCGGAGAAACGATCAAACCACGCTGGCCCTTACCAATGGGTGCCACGAGGTCGATAACGCGAGGACCGATCTTTTTGGGATCAGTCTCAAGGCGCAAACGCTCGGACGGGTACAACGGCACCAACTTGGCGAACTCAACACGATCCTTGAGCTCTTCAGGCGTTTTGCCGTTGACCGAGGTGACCCGGACCAAAGCATTGAACTTCTGGCGAGCTGACTGATTGCTGTTGTTGTTCTGGCTCTCGCCTTCACGCGGTGCACGAATGGCACCTACAACGGCGTCACCCTTGCGCAAGTTGTACTTCTTGACCTGGGCCAGGGAGACGTAGACGTCGTTGGCACCGGGCAAGTAACCCGAAGTACGGATAAATGCGTAGTTCTCAAGAACGTCCAAGATACCGGCAACGGGCAACAGGACGTCGTCGTCAGTGACCTCAACGTCATCAACGTCAGGGCCCTGGTTGCGTCCACGACGGCGTTCGTTGCGATCGCGGAAACGATCGTTGCGATCATTACGGTCGTTACGCGAGTTGTTCTCGTTACGATCGCGGCGATTGCGACGGTTACGGCGGTTGCCACCGTCGTCGTCGACCTCTACGCGGTTATCCTGCTGACGGTTGTCCTGCTGACGTTCGCCACGGGAGTTTTCCCGGCGGTTGTCCTGCTGGCGGTCGCCCCGGGAGTTTTCCCGCTGGTTTTCCCGGCGAGAATCCTGCTGGCGGTCGTTACGCTGACGGTTTTGGCCGCCGTCGTTCTGGCCGTTGTTTTCTTCCGACGCTGCAGGTGCGGCTGGCGCTGATTCTTCAGCGGTTGCACCCTCATTGCTGGCCGGGTTTTCCGAACGGCGACGGTTCCGTGTGCGAGGCTGACGACGATCGTTTGCCGGCTCAGCTGCGGCCTCAGAGGGGCGGCTCGCGCTCTCTTCAGTAGGCGCGCTTTCAGTCGCCGGTGCAGCGTTGCTAACCTCCGCAGTACGTTCGCCAGCAGATGTTACGACGCCGTCACTCACCGCGCGCCGTGAACGTCCCCGACCGCGTCCACGCGTGGTTTCTGCCGGGGCTTGCTCGCTCGACTCACCAGCGTTATTGCCGGTGGTTGCTGCTGCCGACTCGCTCGCCACAGGGGCGGACTTCTCGGTGACCTGCGGCGCATTTTTCTGCTCAGTTGCTGCTGCCTTCGGCGCACGATCAGCTACTGAAGATCCACGTTGGTGTGCGGAAATTGCGCTAACAAGGTCTCCCTTGCGCATCCGCGAACCGCCGGAGATTCCTAGCTGGCTAGCCAGAACTTGAAGTTGGGCGAGCTTAAGCCCGGCCAATCCACTGCTCTTGGCTGGTGCTGCCTCGGCGGCAGCAGAAGTTGAATGGTCCACACCTGTTGCCAGGTCAGTGGTTTCGGTCACGAAGGATCCTTCCCCCTCGACGGCGTTCGGAACTTGAGCCGAACGCGATGATAATTGGGGCCTCAGTTCAGATCTGAAGCCTTGATTCCCAACCCAAGTGGGAGGCAATGAGCCTGCCGGGCTGGTATTACTCACCTTCCATATCCATCTGGATAAATGCCGCGTCGCTGCACAAAAAGTTTCGGCAGAAATCTGGGGCATACCAAGGAAGATGGCACCGTTGAAAGAGCGCAGTAGAGGCTTAGAGACCAGAAGGATCCTTCAGCAAGCTAGCTTGTTAGAACGAATCGCGGCCAGCATCCAGTGCGGTTTTACCGCCGGTGCACTTCCACTTTAGCACCTTCAGGGTCAACAGAAAGCGCGTGAACACGCCATGTGCCCTTGCTTCTTTGATTCTCCGTGAGCTCGTGAATCAAGGCCGTCACCTCAAGCGCTTCAGCATCACTGTGCGTCAGCGTTAACACCGTAGGCCCAGCACCGGAGACAACTGCAGCATGACCACGTGCGCGCAGGGCCTGAATCAGCTCAGCGCTCGGGAGCATTGCTTCGGCGCGGTAGTCCTGGTGGAGGTAGTCCTGTGTTGCCGGGAGCAAAAGTTCAGGGCGGTGGGTCAGAGCATGAATGAGCAATGCAGCACGTCCTGAGTTCATCGCTGCAACATGGTGCGCCACGGAGGTGGGAAGTAGTGCTCGTGCCGCCTCGGTTGCGAGTTCAAAATCGGGAATGGCAACTACCGGAACAATGTTCGGGTTCACTTCGGCTCGCGTGCTGCTATAACTCTCGCCGTCCTGCCATGAAAGCGCTAAGGCACCAAAAATGGCTGGCGCCACGTTGTCAGGGTGACCTTCCAACGCACTGCAGAATTGCAGAACCCAGCTACTGGGCTTTTGGGCTTCCTCCGGCACCAGAGCGTTTGCTGCAACTACTGCGCCCACAATTGCCGAGGCGGAGCTGCCTAGCCCCCGGCCCTGAGGATTAACGTTGTTGGCTGTAATCTTCAGACCATTGTGCTGGTAACCGAGTTCCCCAAGGGCGGCGTTGATGGTCCGCGCCACTAGGTGGCTGGCGTTTCGCGGCAGGGTCTTTGCCCCTTCGCCCTCAAGATCAAATTCGAGTGCACCGGTGTCCAAGGTTTCCACCGTCAAGGTGTCCCGGAGTCCAAGTGCTAGGCCCAAACTGTCATAACCCGGGCCCAAGTTAGCGCTAGTTGCTGGAACCGTGACCGTCACCAGCTGGCCGCTGGTGACGGTCTGAGGCAAGGAATTCGCGCCTGCGGTCGCGTCCATCTACTGGCTTTCCAATCCGAGGGCACTCGCAACTGAAACGACGTCGTTGCCAACCTTCACGGGCTCAACATCAGAACCATCAGCCATTCGAAGGGCCCACTGAGGATCCTTGAGACCATGACCGGTCACCGTGATCACAATGGTTTTGCCCGTGGGGACTTCTCCCGCAGCATGCTTTTTGATCAGGCCTGCAACACCAGCGGCAGAACCGGGTTCAACAAACACACCTTCCTTGGCAGAGAGCCAACGGTGCGCGGCGAGAATTTCCTCATCCGTAACTGCCTCAATCAGCCCGCCGGAATCGTCGCGAGCAGCTACGGCGGTATCCCACGATGCGGGGTTACCAATCCGGATGGCGGTGGCGATAGTGTCAGGCTCGGAAATGGGGTGTCCGGCAACAAACGGTGCAGCACCAGCAGCTTGGAATCCCCACATGGCGGGAGTTTTGGTAGCCACTGCATCCAAGAGGGCCTCCCCCGCTTGGTAAGGTGCCGCGTACTCTTGGTAGCCCTTCCAGTAAGCACTGATGTTTCCAGCGTTACCTACCGGCAAGACGTGAATGTCCGGGGCGTCCCCGAGTGCGTCCACTACTTCAAAGGCACCGGTTTTCTGGCCCTGAATACGGGCAGGGTTCACCGAGTTGACCAAAAAGACCGGGTAGGACTCGGCGAGCTTGCGCGCGATTTCCAAGCAGTCGTCAAAGTTTCCGTCTACCTGCAACAGTGTGGCGCCGTGGGCGATGGCCTGGCTGAGCTTGCCCATGGAGATCTTGCCCTCGGGGACCAGTACTGCACAGGTCAGACCTGCTGCTGTTGCATACGCTGCAGCAGAGGCCGAGGTGTTGCCAGTAGAGGCACAAACAACAGCTTTGGCCCCGGCCTCAACAGCGGCGGTCATGGCCATGGTCATGCCACGGTCCTTGAAAGAACCGGTGGGGTTCATCCCCTCAACTTTGAGGTAAACAGTGGAGCCGGTGAGCTCTGAAAGCTTCACCGCGGGTACCAGCGGCGTGCCGCCTTCGCCGAGCGTAATGATCTTGGTTTCCGCAGTTACCGGAAGACGTTCGGCGTATTCGCGGATTACACCGCGCCATTGCTGAGCCACTTAGACCCCTTCTACACGAAGTACAGATGACACCGAATTGATGACATCAAGTTTGCGAACCGCTTCTACCGTTGCGGCCAATGAGGCTTCGGAAGCGCGGTGGGTGACAATTCGAAGTTCTGCAGAGTTTGCTACCTTGGCATCGCCGCGGTGGATGGTCTGACGCAACTGCTCGATGGAGACGCCGTTTTCAGCGAAAATCTGCGCAATACGCGCCAAAACACCAGGCTGATCGGCAACATCCAAGCCAATGTAGTAGCTCGTGTTCACTGCGTTGATGCTCAACGCAGGCACGTGACCAGTGGTGGTCTCGGTACGGCCGGGACCGCCCAAAACAATTCGACGCGCGGCCGATACTAGGTCTCCGAGCACTGCCGAGGCAGTGGGGGTACCACCAGCACCTTGTCCGTAGAACATCAACTCGCCTGCGTTTTCTGCCTCAACAAAAACGGCGTTGAACGCGCCACGTACAGCGGCGAGCGGGTGCTCGCGCGGCAAAAGCGTGGGGTGAACGCGGACGCTCACTCCTTCGCCGGCGTCGCCGGAAATCTTTTCTGCGATGGCCAGCAGCTTGATCACAAAGCCAGCATCTTTTGCCGCTGAAATGTCCGCGGCACTGACTTCAGTGATGCCTTGGCAGTGAACGTCTTCAAGAGCAAAACGTGTATGGAAAGAAAGTGAGGCGAGGATGGCCGCCTTTGCCGCAGCATCGTGTCCTTCAACGTCGGCCGTGGGGTCCGCCTCGGCGTAACCAAGCTTTTGTGCCTCGGCGAGGGCGTCTGCGAACTGCGCGCCAGTGGAGTCCATCTGGTCCAGAATGAAGTTTGTGGTGCCGTTGACAATGCCCAGAACACGCGTGATGTGATCCCCGGAGAGACTGTCGCGAATGGGGCGCAGGATCGGGATGGCGCCTGCCACTGCGGCCTCATAGGAGAGCTGAACGCCAGCTTTGTCTGCTTCTTCATAAAGGCTGGGGCCATCTTGAGCCAGCAACGCCTTGTTACCGGTGATGACACTGGCACCGTTGCGAATGGCCGTCAGAATCAATGTGCGGGCAGGCTCGATGCCGCCCAGCAGTTCCACCACAATGTCGGCGCCCTTTGCGAGGGTTTCGGCGTCTGTGGTGAACAGCTCTCGCGGCAGTTCAACGTCGCGTGGAGCGTCGATGTGGCGGACTGCGATGCCGGTCAGTTCAAGACGCGCACCAGTGCGCGCGGCCAGGGCATCGGCGTCGTCAATCAAAATTCGCGCCACTTGTGAACCCACATTGCCGCAGCCCAAAAGAGCCACCTTGAGCGTTTGCAAATCAGTCACGTACTGCTCCCATGTCACGGTTCAATAGGTCTTCCTCGGTCTCCCCTCGGACAATCAAACGGGCGGCACCATCGCGCACGGCAACAACGCCCGGGCGGGCTACATAGTTGTAGTTGCTTGCGAGCGCCCAACAATAGGCGCCGGTACCAGGAACTGCGAGCAGATCCCCCGCTGCTACGTCCTCGGGCAGATATACATCTCTAACAACAATGTCTCCGCTCTCGCAATGTTTGCCCACTACCCGGGACAGCGAAGGCGCAGCCGAGGAAGCTCGGGAGGCTAATACTGCCGAATAATCCGCGTCGTAGAGCACTGGCCGGGCGTTGTCGCTCATACCGCCGTCTACCGACACATAGCGGCGCGCCAACGTAACGTTCTGTTGGGCGTCGACTCCATCTTCGGTAGGTGAAACGTTGGATGAAGCAGGTGCCTCAACCCGAACCGTCTTTCGTGTGCCGACCTCGTACAGCGTGAAAGTGGTGGATCCAACAATCGCCCGTCCAGGTTCAATCGAGATTCGCGGCGAGGTGATACCCAGAGCAGAGCAAGTAGAACGCACGACGGCGGCCATCGCCTGAGCGATCTCCGTCGCCGGCCGTGGGGTGTCCACAGGGGTGTAGGCAATGCCGTACCCGCCACCCAGATCCAGCTCCGGCAGTACGACCGAATATTTGCGCTGCATGGCGTCCAAAAAGCGCAACAACTTCTCGGCGGCAATCTCAAACCCAGTCGCTTCAAAAATCTGCGAACCAATGTGGCAGTGCAAGCCCAAAAGTTCAATGCTCGGGGCGTTGATCGCAGCAGCCACTGCTTCTTCGGCAGCCGATATACCAGCGGTGGTTGAAGTGTCCTCAGCCATGGACAGCCCGAACTTCTGATCCTCATGAGCAGTGGCAATAAATTCGTGGGTGTGCGCGTGGACACCGGGAGTGAGCCGAAGCATCACCTTGGCGGTGCGGTTCAGTTCCTGAGCGATCTCGGCAACGCGTTCAAGCTCATCGAGGCTATCAACAACAATGCGGCCCACGTTCATCTCGAGTGCACGTGTGATCTCGGCGCGGGACTTGTTGTTCCCGTGGAGGCCAAGCTGGCTACCTTCGAGTCCTGCACGTTGTGCTACCGCGAGCTCTCCCCCGGAGCACGTGTCCAAACGCAGACCTTCTTCTGCTACCCACTGAGCAACAGTGGTGCACAGGAAAGACTTGCCAGCGTAGTAAACGTCAACACCGCCACAGATGTCTTCAAACGCGGTATCAAAGGCAGTTTTGAAGTCTCGTGCGCGGGCCCGGAAGTCAGGTTCGCTCATCACAAACAGCGGCGTCCCAAACTGTTGCTGAAGCTCGGCGACGCTGAGGCCACCAACTGCGAGTTCGCCGTCGTTATTGCGTTCAACGTCTTGTGCCCACATGGGTGCGTGGAGGGCGTTTAGATCCTCGGGAACGTCGAGCCACTCGGGTGCCAGCGCGTTTTTCGAAGCGACCATAACTACATCTTCTCCGGAGCCGAAACACCCAATAGACCTAGGCCGTTCGCCAGAACCTGGCTAGTGGCATCATTGAGCCACAAACGCGTGCGGTTCAGCGCCGTAATGGGCTCATCGCCCATAGGCGCCACACGGCAAGCGTCATACCAGCGGTGATAAGCACCAGCAATTACTTCGAGGTGACGGGCCACGCGGTGCGGCTCGCGGAACTCAGCGGCCTTAGCCACAATCGACGGGTAGCTCCCAAGGTAAGAGAGCAGCTCATTCTCCGTAGCGTGATCCAACAGGGCAGCATCAAACTCTGAGCGGTCCACTCCAGCCGCCACAGCGTTCCGGGCAGTGCCACATGAGCGTGCGTGGGCGTACTGCACGTAGAAAACAGGGTTCTCGTTGGTGTTCTTTGTCAATAGCTCGGGATCCAGCGTCAGTGGCGAATCTGCAGGGAAGCGCGCGAGTGAGTACCGAACAGCGTCCTTCCCGAGCCACGAAATAAGATCCTTGAGCTCAATGATGTTGCCGGCACGCTTGGAGAGCTTGGCGCCATTAATCGAAACCAGCTGACCAATGAGGACCTCGATGTTTACCTCCGGGTCATCGCCAGCGGCAGCAGCAATGGCCTTAAGACGATTGATGTAACCGTGGTGGTCGGCCCCTAGGAGATAGATCTTTTCGGTAAAGCCACGGTCCTTTTTGGACAAGTAGTACGCAGCGTCAGCGGCAAAGTACGTGGGCTCGCCGTTGGCACGGATCATCACACGATCCTTGTCATCCGTGAAGTCGGTGGTACGCAACCACACGGCGCCGCCATCGTCGAAAACATGTCCCTGTTCACGAAGACGCGCCACAGCTGATTCGATCGCACCAGCTTCATGGAGTTCCTTCTCGGAGAAGAACACATCAAACTCCACGCCAAATTCAGCCAGAGTCTTTTTGATGTCAGCCATTTGAGCTTCGTATGCAGCTTCACGAATTACCGGCAGTGCTGCTTCATCGGTCAGTTCGCGGATGGCCGGGTGCGCTTTGAGGACCTCATCACCGAGTTCCTTGATGTACTCACCCGGGTAACCGCCTTCCGGCACATCACGGCCGTGCAAGCGGGACAGAACTGAATTAGCAAAAACGTTCATCTGAGAGCCAGCATCGTTGATGTAGTACTCAGCGGTGACGTCGGCACCAGAGGCACGCAGAACTCGGGCGATAGCGTCGCCGAGCGCGGCCCAGCGGGTATGACCGATGTGTAGCGGACCCGTGGGGTTAGCGGAAACAAATTCCATGTTGATCACGTGGCCCGCGAGCGCATCGTTTGTTCCGTAGCTGGCACCCGCTTCCACAATGGCCTTGGCCAGGGAGCCGGCAGCGGCAGTGTCCAAAGTGATGTTCAAAAAGCCGGGACCGGCGATGTCCACCCTGGCCACACCCTCAGCCTTCGCTAACCGCTCGCTGAGAATCTGGGCAAATTCGCGCGGGTTGATGCCAGCTTTTTTGGACAGCTGCATCGCGATATTGCTGGCCCAGTCCCCGTGTTCCCGATTTTTGGGTCGGTCCACTCGGACGTGTTCCGGGATATCGGAAACGTTCATGGCAATGGCGCCGTCATGGACGGCGTCGTTGAGGCAAGCGGAAATGGCGGCGGAAAGCTGTTCTGGAGTCACCCTGCAATCCTACTTTGCACAGGCGCCGGGGCTAGAACTGTGTTCAGCGAAGTGGTCAAAGGCACTCAACACTAGTCGCTGACTCAGCAAACGCCGCTAGCTCCTTGCTCAAAGAAGGGCCCAGGCTCGGATGGTTTTTTGAACGGCCCGGCCTGCTGATAAGCTCTAGGACGTTCCGCTGGCTTTAGCGGAGACCCTGTTGCCCTCGTAGCTCAGGGGATAGAGCGGTTGCCTCCGGAGCAACAGGCCGTAGGTTCGAATCCTATCGAGGGCACGTTTTTCGAGTAACCCGATCCCACGGTGTGGGGTCGGGTTACTTTTTTGTTTACCCCCGGAATCATTCCAAGAGATACGAGACAAACCGCCTAGGTGGACGGCTAATACTGTCCACACCCGGCACAGTAGACTGTCTACGCCATGACTTTTCACATTTCTTACTCTGCGGCTTTGCCGGTTTCCGAACGCCGCGAGGACATCATGGCGGCTATCGCGGCCAACCAGGTCACCATCATCGCTGGGGAGACCGGTTCCGGTAAGACCACTCAGATCCCCAAAATGTGTCTAGAACTGGGCCTTGGTGAGAATGGCATGCTTGGCCACACCCAGCCGCGCCGACTCGCTGCACGGACAGTTGCAGAGCGAATCGCCGAGGAACTCGGAGTGGAGATAGGCCAAGAAGTTGGCTTCCAAGTCCGGTTTACCGGCGAAGTCAGCAAACAAACCAAGGTCAAAGTGATGACCGACGGTATCTTGCTCGCCGAGATCCAACGCGACAAACTCTTGCGCCGTTACAGCACCATCATCATCGACGAAGCTCACGAGCGCAGCCTCAATATCGACTTTATTCTGGGATATCTCAAACGACTCCTCCCCCAGCGCCCGGACCTCAAAGTCATCATCACCTCGGCCACGATTGATCCACAACGCTTTGCCGAGCACTTTGGTAGCGCCGAAGAGCCATCGCCCATCATTGAGGTATCTGGGCGAACTTTCCCGGTAGAAATTCGCTACCGCCCGCTTTCCCAGGCCAACAACACCGATGCCGACGCCTCTGACGACGATCTCGAAGAGGACCGAGATCCTCTCGATGCTGTGTGTGACGCAGTGGACGAGCTAGCCAAAGAAGCGCCGGGCGACATCCTGATCTTTTTCTCCGGCGAACGTGAAATCCGCGATGCTGCAGAAGCGCTCAAGGGCCGAATCCAGTCCAATAGGCGACTTGCTGGCACAGAGGTACTTCCGCTGTTTGCTCGCTTGAGTTTGCAAGAGCAACACGCGGTTTTCAACCCGGGTTCCAAGCGTCGAATTGTGCTGGCAACCAACGTGGCAGAGACGTCACTGACCGTTCCTGGCATCAAATATGTAGTGGACACCGGCACGGCTCGCATCTCCCGGTACTCGCACCGGACCAAGGTTCAACGATTGCCGATTGAACGAGTCTCGCAAGCCTCAGCCAATCAGCGTTCTGGCCGTTGCGGGCGCGTCTCTGACGGCATCGCCATCCGCTTGTACTCCGAAGAAGACTTTAATTCCCGGCCCGCTTTTACCGATCCTGAGATTTTGCGGACCAACCTCGCCGCTGTCATTTTGCAAATGACAGCAATGGGCGTTGCTCGCGGTCCCAAAGACGTAGAAGACTTCCCGTTTGTTCAGCCGCCAGACTCCAAAGCAATCAACGACGGCGTTACTCTCCTCCGCGAACTCGGGGCCTTGCGCGCCGCTGGCGCGAAGAGCGGCGGTGGGCTCACCGCCGTGGGCCACCAATTAGCGCAATTGCCGGTAGATCCACGATTAGGCCGCATGATTGTTGAAGCTGGCAAGCGTGGCTGCGTCAAAGAAGTGATGATCCTCGCCGCCGCCTTGACCATTCAGGACCCACGCGAGCGCCCTAGCGATAAGCAGCAACAAGCTACGGAAAAGCACTCCCGTTTCCGCGACGAGAACTCGGACTTTACTGGGTTTTTGAATCTCTGGAACTATCTTCAAGAGAAGCAGGCTGAACTCTCCTCTTCGCAGTTCAGGAAGTTATGCCGGGCGGAGTTCATCAACTATTTGCGAGTGCGCGAATGGCAAGATCTCTACGCCCAGTTACGCCAGATGGCCAAGCCGTTGGGAATTTCCGTTGACGGGCGACGTGACGCAGACGCCGTGGGAAACCACGAGTCCGTCCACATCAGTCTTTTGTCCGGGCTCCTCAGCCACATTGGTCTTTTGGACGAGCGCAAACGCGAATATGCCGGTGCACGCGGTAGCCGTTTCGCCATTTTCCCCGGGTCCGCGCTGTTTAAGAAGTCGCCAACTTTTGTGATGGCAGCTGAACTTGTTGAAACCAGCCGGCTATGGGCTCGTGTAGCGGCAAAATTTGAACCGGCTTGGGCCGAACTCGTGGCTCCTGATCTAGTCAAACGAAGCTATAGCGAACCACATTGGTCTAGCCGTTCTGGCTCAGTGATGGCCTATGAGAAGGTCCTTTTGTACGGTGTGCCAATCGTGGCTCAACGTCGAATCAACTATGCGCGGATCGACCCAGAGTTGTGCCGTGAACTCTTTATCCGCCACGCCTTGGTGGAGGGTGAATGGCGTACACACCATAAGTTCTTCCACCGCAACCGCGCCCTGTTGCAAGAAGTTGAAGAACTTGAGACCCGGATGCGGCGCCGGGACATCTTGGTTGACGACGAGGCGCTCTTTGAGTTCTATAACGCTCGGATTGGCAAGGAAGTTGTCTCCGAAAGGCACTTCGACAAATGGTGGAAAGAAGCACGCGCTCAGGACGCCGCACTTCTAGATTTTGATCAGTCTCTGTTGATCAATCCCGAAGCGGAAGCTTTGGATGACACCGCTTACCCCAAGGTGTGGCGGCACAAAGGCTTCGAGCTCCCCCTGAGTTATGAATTCCATCCAGTGGCTCCCGGTTCTACCCCACATCCATCTGACGGTGTAACGGCCGAAGTCCCGGTTCTGTTCTTGAACCAACTGGACGACACTGCTTTCCGCTGGCAGATTCCTGGCCAACGCGTAGATCTGGTCACCGCTTTGATCAAGTCACTGCCCAAACAGGTACGGAAGAATTTTGTTCCAGCCCCGGACGTGGCACGCCAAACGGTGCAGCTATTAGAACAGGACTTTGATCCCTCCGTGGATAATCTCGAGGCGTCCCTTGAGCTTGCCCTGCGTAGGCTCAAAGGCCATGTCATTCCTCCTGGTTCTTGGAATTGGGACGCTGTTCCCCCACACTTGCGGGTTAGTTTCAAAGTTGTGGACTCCGCAGGCAAAGTCCTCGACGAAGGTAAGGACCTAGCCGCCCTCCAAGCTGCCCTAGCCCCTGCAACGCGCCGCGCTATTGCGGAATCTTTGGGTGCTACACCGGCGAGCAATGCCGCAGCCAACAAAAAAACTCAGGCTTCAAACCCTCGCGCGGGCCACTCTCAAGGCACCGGTAGCTCTGTTCAACAAGTAGATGCCGCACCTGGGGCATCCGGTGCTGGAGTTCCGGAGCAGGGTGGGCTCACTTCGTGGTCTATGGGCAAGATTGAACGCTCGGTAACTCGCTTGGTTGCTGGGCACAGTGTGACGGGCTACCCGGCATTAGTCGACGAAGGTAGCACCGTAGCGTTGCGGATCTTCCAGAGTGCTGCAGAGGCGAATACCGCAATGCGGGCCGGTGTGATCCGCCTTTTGGTACTCCGGGTTCCCTCGCCTGCGCGGTATGTGCTGGAGCATCTGTCCAATACCGAGAAATTGACCTTTAGCCAGAACCCGCATGGCTCGGTTGAATCGTTGATCGCCGATTGCACTCAAGCGGCCGTGGACAAGCTCACACCCCAAGAACTCCCTTGGGATCAGGCCAGCTTCGAGACGTTGTATGAGTCAGTCCGTGCTGATCTGATCGATACAGTTTTTGCTGTCACGGCCATTGTGGAGCGAATTCTGGCTAGCAGTATGCGGATTGGCAAAGCCCTGCGCCAAACCTCGAGCTTGCCCCTCATTAGCGCCCTGAATGACATCAAATCCCAATTGGAGCAATTGGTGTATCCGGGCTTTGTAGCACGCACGGGCTATGCCCAATTGAGCCAATTGCCACGCTATCTGGCAGGGATTGAAAAGCGCCTCGAGAAGCTCCCCAACAACGTGGCGCGTGACGGCGCGAACATGAGCGTTGTCCAGCGCCTCGAGGATGATTACGACGACGCCGTGGCGGCTTTGGCACCTGGCCGCGGCACTACTGCCGATTTAACTCACGTGCGCTGGATGATCGAAGAGCTTCGCGTCAGCTTCTTCGCCGTTGAGCTTGGTACAGCTTATTCAGTGTCCGAGAAACGTATCCGAGTTGCCCTCAATAAAGCCCTATCCCCGGTGTAAAGGACCCCACATGAAAAAGCTGACATTCCCCGCGCCGAACGCCGGGTCTGAAATTCTTGGCCTAGGCCACGCCCAGCCACAACGGGTCATGGATAACCACGAACTCGAAACCATGATGGACACTTCCGATGCGTGGATCCGTCAGCGCACCGGCATTGTCACCCGGCATATTGCGGGCGAGGACGAGTCCGCCAAGGATCTGGCTATTACTGCCGCCCGTATGGCACTCGAGGATTCCGGCGTACCCGCCGAACAGATCGATCTGGTGATCGTTGCAACCACCACCGCCATAGAACGGACCCCCAATACCGCTGGTCGCGTAGCCCAAGCTTTGGGCCTTGGAACCGGCGAACAAGGGCCCGGTGTGATTGACGTCAACACCGCGTGCTCCGGCTTTGAATACGCACTTGGCCTGGCAGACCAGTCCATCCGGACCGGATCAGCCAAATACGCCTTGGTTATTGGCTCAGAGACCCTCTCCAAGGCCACCGACTGGACAGACCGCAGCACAGCAGTTCTCACGGCCGACGGCGCAGGGGCCATGGTCATCGGAGCCACTGACGAGCCCCGGATTGGGCCAGTGGTATGGGGTTCGAAGGGCGATCTAGCGGACGCCGTATTAATCTCTCCCCCAACAAACAAGTTTTGGCAGAACGGCCGTGAAGTCCTCCGCTGGGCGCTCAAGGACGCCGAACGGCACGCCCGTGCCGCCGTTCAAGCCGCTGGCCTCGAGATGGAAGACATCGAGGTGCTCCTCAGCCATCAAGCCAATCTGCGCATTATCGAACCCCTGGCACAGGCACTGGGCCTAGCCGAGAAGGTGGTCATGACGGACGTCATCGAATCCGGCAACACCTCCGCAGCCAGTGTTCCGCTTGGCTACAGCAAATGGTGGCACGCCGGTAAGATCCCTTCCGATGTCCCAGCCCTGCTCTTTGGATTCGGTGGCGGATTTACTTACGCGGGAATGGTGGCAATGACCCCGCGAAAGGCTCACTCAGCCGGAACAGACTCGCTGTAACCGGCTGCTCGCAGACCTTCGCGGAGTTTTTCCGCATTGGCATCAAGCTGCGCTGGATCTGGATTGTTGTCCACCGAAGCGAAGTCATAGTCAGCCATAGTGTTTGAAGGCCACACGTGCACGTGCAGGTGGTTAACCTCGTAGCCGGCAACCAGCAAGCCGGCGCGCGCAGAACCAAAGGTTGCTACCTGTACGGCACCAATTTTCTGTGCAACGTCCATCACTCGGCTCCACGTTTGAGGATCTGCATCGGTCCAGCGATCCACTTCCTCAACCGGAACCACCAGAGTATGCCCATCTGCGAGGGGACCAACCGTCAAGAACGCCACAACGTCCTCGTCACGCCACACAAAGCGGCCGGGAATTTCACCGTTAATGATTCGAGTGAACAACGTGGGCATGTGCTCTCCTAAGTCTTCGGGGTATAACAAAAAACTACCGTCCAGAATGGAAAATCTTCTAAGCGGGCTGATCTCCGGTCGCTACTTCATTCATCCGATTCGAAGACCACTGTGAGTAAGATCCTGGGTAAAGTGCCGCGGAAATTCCGGCAATCTCCAACGCAAGCACGGTGTGAGCCGCCGTAACGCCCGAGCCACAATAGGCTCCTACTTCTGTGCCAGGATCAACACCCAGCCCCTCGAACCTCTCACGCAACGCAGCAGCTGCCCCAAAGCGTCCATCCGCAGCAAGGTTCCCTGCCGTTGGGGCGCTCAGCGCACCCGGGATGTGCCCGGGCCGCGGATCCACGGGTTCTACTTCGCCGCGGTACCGCTCGCCAGCTCTCGCGTCCAGTAGTACCTTCCCAGAACCACTGGTCCAAGCGCCCGCCTGTTCTTGCGAAATAGTTGCCATCCCGGCCCACGGATTCTGTGTATCGAGTTTTAGTCCCGGACCAGGCGCCGGCGTGACGGAACCGGACTCGAGCGGTAGTCCCGCTTGGGACCATGCCGCCAATCCGCCGTCGAGCACTAAAGTCTCTGCATGGCCAGCTGCACGCAAAAGCCACCATGCGCGGGAAGCGGCTAGAGAACCGGTGTTGTCATAAATCACCACCAAGCTACTGGGCGTTATCCCCCACCGACGGGTGGCCGTTTCAAAGCGGTCCACGGAGGGCAGCGGATGCCTACCGCGTTCGGCTGTGGCGGGGTCCGCCAGCTCATGGTCAAGGTCAACAAACACCGCACCGGGCACATGAGCTTCAGCGTAGTGCTGCGCCCCCTTCGGATCGCCCAATGCCCAGCGAACATCCAAGAGAACAATGCTTGCTTCGCTTTCCAGGCGTTGAGCAAGGCTAGGAGCGTCGATGAGAGGATTCATGCTCCGACTCTAACCGGAAGAGATCGTTATAGGCTTCGAGGGTGAGTCATATGAACCGCCAAAACCGTGTTTGGACTGAGGAAGCCATCCGCAAGATCGAGGCCGAAACCAAACGCTCGGCGGACACCCACCTATATTCAGTGCCTTTGCCGGAGTCTTGGGACATACAGTTGTATCTCAAAGATGAGTCCACCCACCGCTCGGGAAGCCTCAAGCACCGGCTGGCACGCTCGCTATTCCTTTTTGGCCTCGTCAATGGCTGGATACATGAAGGCAGCACCATCGTGGAAGCAAGTAGCGGCAGCACTGCTGTCTCCGAGGCCTACTTTGCCTCACTCTTAGGTTTGCCCTTTGTTGCGGTGATGGCCAACACCACCAGCCCGGAGAAGATCCGGCTCATCGAGAACTTTGGCGGTTCTTGTTTACTCGTGGACCACGCCGCACAGGTTTACGAGGCAGCACAAGAGATGGCAACCAAAACTCGCGGGCATTACATGGACCAGTTCACTTTCGCCGAGCGTGCCACGGATTGGCGTGGCAACAACAACATTGCCGAATCAATCTTCGGCCAGCTGACCCATGAACCTAATCCCATACCACGGTGGATTGTGGTGGGAGCCGGAACCGGTGGAACCAGCGCCACCATTGGCCGGTACTTGCGCTATTGCCGTCACCCAACAGAACTCACTGTAGTGGACCCTGAAAACAGTGCGTTCTACCCGAACTGGCGGGAGCCACAAGGCACTCCCTGCACGGGGAAACCTTCACGCATCGAAGGCATTGGCCGGGCACGGCTAGAACCAAGCTTTGTCCCAAGCGTTATTGACCACATGATCCAGGTGCCGGATGCCGCATCTATCGCGGCGATGCGGCACCTGCATACAGTTGCCGGTCTCCACGCTGGCCCGTCCACGGGTACTAATCTGTGGGGTGTCTGGATGCTCATCTCAGAGATGATGGCCAAGGGTGAAACGGGCAGCATTGTCACCTTGATGTGCGACGGCGGCGAACGCTACGAAGGCAACTATTACAACCAGGAGTGGATCAGCGCCCAAGGCTTGGATCCTGCACCTTACGAAGCAGCGATCGCCGAGTTCTTCGAGACTGGAACATTGCCGCCAGTCACACTCGCCTAAATCAGGAGTATTAGATCTCCACGGATTCCAACGTTGCCAAGTGCCGGAACGTTGTTCCAACCGTTGCTGCGAGCCGTCCGACGTGTGACTCCACTAAGCCCAAACCTAGCTGGTTCAACAGGGCATCATGCATTTGGAAGGCTTGTTTTGCGCGAACGCTCAGAACAAAGTCGATCACTTCACTGGACTTAGACCACGGCGCGTGGACCGGAACCAATAGTGCGTCAACGTTGTGGCCGTCCGGAATCGTCAACGAATCCCCCGGGTGGTAAACAGCATCGTCCACGAGGTAGGCAACATTGGCCACCATAGGAATGCTCGCATGAATCAAGGCATGCTGGCCACCAAAAGTGCGGATCTCAAAACCGCCAGCCGAGAAGCTCTGCCGGGGTTCGGCGTTATGAATGCGTTCCGCTGCGGCTGGGTTCTCGCTGCGCAAGGTCTCGGCTACCCCAACCGGCGCCCACACCTGAAGAGCTGAACCTTCGGCTGCCAACGCTGTGGCCAAGGCTTTGGAATCAAAATGATCCTGATGCTCATGCGTGATCAAAACCGTCTGGGCGCCAGCGAGGGCCTGATCGGCCTCGGAAAAGGACCCCGGGTCAAGCACTAAAACGGCCGGTTCAGCTGAATCAGCGGAGGACTTCTCAAGGCGAATACAGGAATGCGTAAATTTAGTCAGCAGCATCATCCCAGCCTACGGTTCTTCCCTGTCCCAAACCATCATCTAGCCTGAAAATTCGCTGCTGGTTGGCGGCTGACTGATAGGCTGGATTACCGCGGAAGGGGACCCGTTTCCTCTCGATTCACACGTGAACAATTCGCGAAAGTCACCGTGGAAGGTAGGTTCGGCACATGAGTAATGCACACGGCAATCGTGCTGAGGAACCGGCAATTAAAGAGCAGCGAGTCACCAAACAGCGCATTGCTGTGGGGGCCGCTTTGGATACCATCGATGACTTTGTGAGTACACAAGAATTGCATCGAATGATGTACGACGCCGGTTCTCGCGTTTCGCTGGCCACCACCTACCGCATTGTGCAATCTATGGCCGAAGATGGCCAGGTGGACGTTCTACGTAACGCTGAAGGGGAAGCAGTGTATCGCCGCTGCGCGGCTTCCACTCACCACCACCACTTGTTGTGCAGGAATTGTGGCAAAACGGTGGAAATCGAAGCCCCTGCTGTTGAGGCTTGGGCCGCCAGTGTTGCCCAGGACAACGGCTTCACTGAGGTAGCGCACACGGTGGAGATCTTTGGTTTGTGCCCGGAGTGCAGCGCGGCGAAAGCCGCAAAATAACAGCTACCCGGCTATTGCGCTGGTGCCGGTCCGGGGCTGGGCAGAACACGATTATTCAGGCCTGCACGGCGCCGAACGCTCCCAATAATGCGGCAGACCACGTAGATCAAAAACGAGATGGTGGTGACATACGGGCTGATCGGAATCCGGCCACCGAGTGCTAGCAGGATTCCACCTACGGTTGAAGTCAGCGCGAAAACCACACTCAATAGCAAGACCAAGCGCGGTGATGCTGTGACCTGTAAGGCCGCGGCAGCAGGTGTAATCAGCAGCGCTAGTACCAGCAAAGCTCCAACCACCTGGATGGAAAGTGCAACGCTGATGCCCAGCAAGAACATAAACACTAGCGAAAGTCCTCTAACCGGTACACCACGAGCCTCAGCCAACTCCGGGTCAACGCTGGCAAACGTGAGCGGACGCCACATGATGATCAGAGCGATCATCACCACTGCAGCGGCGGCTGCTAGACCTTGAAGTTGGATGGTATCCACCGAGACGATTTGCCCAGTCAAGAGCCCGAATTTGTTGGCTGCTCTACCTTCGTACAAGGCTAGGAAAAGGATTCCGAGGCCTAGGCCAAAAGGCATAATCACTCCGATAATGGAGTTTTTATCTCTGGCCCGGACGCCCATAATGCCCAGCAGAAGCGCTGCCAATATGGAGCCTGTGAGCGAACCGATAATCACATCGGCACCGATGAGAAGTGCAAAGGCCGCGCCAGCAAAGGAAAGCTCTGAGATGCCGTGAACGGCGAAAGCTAGGTCACGTTTGAGGACAAAAACGCCGATCATTCCGCCGAGGATTCCTAGTACGGCCCCGGCCCAGACGGAATTCTGAACGAGGACTAGCAGCTCCCCATAGTTGTCAAAGTTAAAGATGGCGCCAAGCGCATCATTGAGATTCATCTACTCGGTCTCTTCTTCTTCGTGGTGAGGCCCGTCTGGGATACCAACCACCACAATTCGGCCGTTGCTATGGATCGCTTCTACATGGCTGCCGTAGAGCTCGCTGAGGACTGATGTGGTCATCACCTCTTCTGGCGGACCAATCCGAAAGTCACCACCGGCTAGATACAAAACGCGATCAACGTAGTCGATGATCGGGTTGATCTCGTGGGTCACAAAAACAACCGCTGCATTGTCCTTGCGGCAGCGTTCGTTGACTAGGGCGCTGACTTCTTGTTGATGCCGGAGGTCTAGAGAGAGCAAAGGCTCATCGCACAAGAGGATCTTGGGATCCGAGGCCAGCGCCTGAGCTACACGTAGTCGTTGTTGCTCCCCGCCAGAGAGTTGACCCACCGGAACCTTGGCATAGGCGGATGCACCCACCACCTCTAGCAATTGATCAACTTTTTTGTTGACCTCGGCGCTGCGCCACCGAACACCCCACCGGTGGCCATCAACGCCTAGCGCTACTAGGTCACGAGCTCGCAGAGGTGTGTCCATACCTAGGGATTTTTGCTGCGGGATGTACCCAACGCTGCGACTGCCCCGCGTGACTGGAGCACCATCCATCAAGAGTGTTCCGCCGCTGAGTGGCTGAAGCCCCAAAAGAACTTTCAGGAGGCTAGTTTTCCCGGATCCGTTCGGGCCAAGAACCGCGAAGAACTCCCCCGGCTTGATCTCAAGGTTCAGCCGGTGCCACAGCGTTCTCTGGCCAAATTTGAGCTCGGCATTGTGCAGCTCGATAGCGGCCTTGGTCATAACGTCCTTCGCGGTTCTATTTCCTTGAAATGATGAATCTCAGCCTAGTGGGTACCTAGCTTTTGGCTTGCTGAAAAGCACTCTCCAGGGAGGAAACGTTCGCTGTCATCCACTGAAGGTAGTTGCTCGATTCCGGCATGGTTTCAGTGAAATTGAGGACTGGAATTCCGGAGTCCTCAGCAGCCTGTTTGAGGGCCTGAGTTTGCGATCCCTCAGTTTGCTCGTTGTAGGCCAACAGCTTTACCTGATGTGAGCTGAATAGTTCCAAGGTGCTGCGCAGAACTGTGGCTGGCACGTCTGTGCCTTCTTCAATAGCGTGACTGAACGCTTCTGGAGTTTTGTTTTCCATCCCAGCTTGCTCTACCAGGTAGAGCGGAACAGGCTCGGTGATGGCCACTGCGGTCCCCGGGTGCTCACTCTTGATGGTTTCAAGGCGAGTGCCGAGCTTTGTCAGCGAGGATTTGAACGTCTTCGCGTTGGAGCCGAATTGAGCAGCATTAGTAGCATCGAGTTTGCTCAAATGCGCTGCAACAGTATCAGCGACTTTGCCCATCGTCTCAAGCGAATACCACACGTGCTCATTGAAGTCGGTGTGACCATGAACTGCGTTTGTGCTGCCTTGAGTACTGGACGAATCTAGGCCAGAAACGTCGACGGCGGAAATAACGTTTGCGGGGTCTACCTTGCTTGCTTGGGTGAGACCATCCATAAACGAGTCGTAACCGCCTCCATTTTCGATCACGAGCTTTGCATGCGAGAGTTTCAAACGATCCTGGGCTGTGGCTTCGTAGGAGTGCGGGTCCTGGCTGGTTTTGGAAATAATCGCTTCCACAGTGACGTGTTCGCCACCAATCGTTTTGGCAATGTCGCCATAGACGTTGGTGGAGGCAACCACATTGATCGCCCCTGAGGCGGAGCTCGTTTTTGAATCCGCAGATGTTCCGCACGCGGTCAAAACTAGGGAAAATACCGCGAGGGCGGCGAAGGAAGTTCGGGCGGCTCGACGTCGCACGGAAGCCTCAGTTCTACTCAGATGAGAATCAGTAACAATAAGTACTCATCGAGTGTAGCGCTAAATGGGAATGATTCCTATTTAGCGCTACACCGAGCGGTCTAGGCTTCCTGCTCGCCTAGCCGGCGGATGCCGGTGGCCTGTGTGGCATCACGAATTTCGCCCACCAATTGTTCAATAACGTCTTCGAGGAAAAGCACTCCCACCGTCACACCGTCCGCGCCCACTACACGGGCCAGGTGGGAGCCGGTGCGCTGCATCGTGGCCAGAGCATCTTCAATTTCTTCCTCTGGACGCAGGTTCGCCAAGGTCCGAACCCGACTCACGGCAATCGGCTGACGGTACTGCTCAGCATCGATAGAGATGACGTCTTTGATGTGCAAATAACCTGCAAGCACCGAATCCTCGTCCAGGATCGGAAAACGCGAGAAGCCAGTACGCCCGACAGCCTTTTCAAACTGGGACGGCGTAGTGCTTGCTTTGAGAGTTACTAGGCGATCCAGGGGAACCATAATGTGCGCGGCGGTGTGCTCAGAGAATTCCAGAGCTCCGCTCAACAACCCGGACTCGTCATCAACAAGGCCCGAACGCGTGGACTCCTGAACGATGGACTGAACTTCCTCAAGGGTGAAACTCGAGGACACCTCATCCTTCGGTTCGACTTTTAGTAGACGAAGAATATGGTTAGCCATCCAGTTCAAGCTTGAGATGACTGGCTTAAACACCCGGCCAAGGGCAACCAGCGGCGGCGCTAACAACAGTGCTGCTTTGTCAGCGGCGGACACTGAGATGTTCTTAGGGACCATCTCGCCAAATGTCACGTGCAAAAAAGTCACCAGCAACAAAGTCAGTACAAACGCCACGACGTCGGCGGCCTCCACCGGGATACCCAACAGTTCCAGCGGTCCAGCCAGAAGATGGTGGATGGAGGGCTCCGCAACTTGGAGAATCAACAGTGAACACACGGTGATGCCTAGCTGCGCACACGCCAACATTAGTGACACGTTTTCCATGGCTTTGAGCGTGGTTACTGCACGCTGGGACCCGGAATCAGCCAACGGTTCAATCTGGCTTCTGCGGGCAGACATAATGCCGAACTCTGCAGCAACAAAAAATGCGTTGCCCATCAAGAGCAGCACTAGCCAAACGATCCCCCACCAATCACTCATGGCTAGTCTCCTCGCCGTCGTTAGTTTCCACACGTTGAACAAAGCGCATCCGGTCAATCCGGCGCCCGTCCATCCGGGTTACTACCAACGTCCCCGCGGGTAGCTCTACCTCGTCTCCCACTTCTGGGATGCGGCCGAGCTCGCTCATCACAAAGCCACCGACCGTTTCATACGACGCCTCGTCAGGGACCACCAAAAACGGTACATGCTCAGTGACTTCATCCGGGCGCATCAGGCCAGGGAAGTACCAATCACCGCCCGCGCCTTGCAAAACGCCTGGCTTGACCTTGTCGTGTTCATCGGAAACTTCGCCAACGATTTCTTCAACAAGGTCCTCGAGCGTGGTGATACCAGCCGTGCCACCGTATTCATCGAGCACAACAGCTAGCTGAAGATTGCCTTCGCGAAGCTCAGTCAACAAGGCGTCCAAATGCATGGTTTCTGGAACGCGAAGAACTTCAGTCATAATCGCGCCAGCTTCAACGCCTTCACGGCGATCGGCTGGCACAGCGATTGCCTTCTTGATGTGAACAACACCCTTAATGTCATCGGGCGAGTCACCAATTACAGGAAACCTCGAGTACCCAGTGCGTCGAGCAGCTGCAACGACCTCAGTCAAGGGCGCATCGGCGTCGATAGTTTCCATTCGAATCCGCGGAGTCATCACATCGGCGGCATTGCGGCCAGAGAATCTCAGTGTGCGGGCCACAAAATTCGCAGTTCCGGCATCCAAGGTGCCCATCTCAGCCGAACGGCGGACCAAGGACGAGAGCTCCGCCGGTGTGCGTGCCCCGGAAATTTCTTCCTTGGCTTCGAGACCAAAAATGTTCAAGATCCGATTCGAGAAACCATTAAGCAATGCAATCGCTGGTCGAAACGCCGCTGTAAACATTAATTGGGGACGAGCCACAGCGCGGCCAATCGGAAACGCCAGTGAAATAGCCAAGTTTTTAGGCACCAATTCGCCTAACAGCATCGACAAAAAAGTCGCCAAAACCATTGCCACAACCAAGGAAATCGCCGCAGCGCCAGGCAAGCCGATGGCCGTCAGTGGACCCTCTAGGAGCTTGCCCACGGACGGTTCCATCACGTAACCGGTCAGCAACGTGGTCAAGGTGATGCCAAGTTGGCAGCTAGAGAGCTGAGTGGAAAGGGACTTGAGGCAGCGCAAAAGCGGAACTGCACCCTCGTCGCCGTCGTCCACTGCACGCTGCACTGTCGCTTGGTCAAGGGCCAACATCGAAAACTCAACAGCAACGAAGAAGCCGGTCCCCGCGATCAGCAGAAGTCCGGCAACTAGAAGCAACCATTCCATTTAGTTGGCACCTCGGCTTAGAGCGCCAGCAGCACCGAATCTCACTGCTCGCAAGGCGGGCTCCAACGGAGAAATAGCGATGGGCTGAGATCGGGCAGGCGGAGGATGATCAGCGGAGGCCGCGGCAGCCCCGGCGGCAGAGTCCTGACTAACTGCTTCATGAGGGGCGCGTGAACGGGGTTTGCCGGCAACTGGGGAACTCGGCGCTGTGCTTGCGTGAGCAAGACGGCGAGCGGCTCCGGGCCGGCACCTAGAATTAGGGTCCATAAGGCTAACAGTCTACAGGAGCGCGTGACAGGCCCCTTAGTTCTGAACGTCAAAGTCGCGGCACGGTCATCTCCATCACAAAGATTGGCAGTTAGCCCGTAAACCTCACTAGACTGGCAAAGTCTGGGTTGCGGCTCAGACATAAGAGCTCCTACCGGCACAGGCGCCGGGACTCATGCCAGCGGGCAATCAGATTTATGGAAGAGGCGTATTTCACGTGCCAGAGCAGCCCAATCACCGTCTACCCGAAGAATTCGGCGGAAATGAATGGCTCGTCGATGAACTCTACGAGCGGTATCAGCAGGACAAGAATTCGGTGGACGCAAAATGGTGGCCGCTGTTCTCTACCTTTGACTCGGGAGATAATTCCAGCTCCAAGGGAGCTACCTCAAATGGCACCTCGGCTCACCCGCCGACTCGCGAGCTTCCGGTAGTCAAGGCCGACGCCCCCGCTCCAGCGGCACAGCCGGCAAGTGCTCCAGCAAGCTCTACGCCTGCTGCTGCAGCACCGAGTGCACCCCAAACACCTGCCGCTAACGCACCTGCTGCACCGGCTGCCGCAGCACCGAAGCGGCCCGAGCCGCGTGTAGTTGCCAAGGACGGCAACCGGCAAAACGGTGGTACCGCAACAGCCCCGATCCCCGCTCAGCTTCCCAAGAGCGCCAAGGCAACTACGGCACCGGAAGAGGACACCGTTTCCGTCTTGCGCGGCCCGGCCAAGGCCATCGCAACCAACATGGTGTCGAGCCTCCAAGTCCCCACTGCAACAAGCGTGCGAGCCATTCCGGCCAAACTTCTGATCGACAACCGCGTGGTGATCAACAACCACCTCTCGCGTGCTCGTGGCGGCAAGATCTCCTTTACGCACTTGATCGGCTACGCAGTGGTCAAGGCTCTGAGCCAGTTCCCGTCGATGAACGTCTACTACGACGAAAAGGACGGCAAGCCCGTAGTTGTGCAGCCCGCACACGTCAACTTCGGTATTGCCATTGACATGCCTAAGCCCGACGGCACACGCTTGCTGATGGTGCCGAACATTAAAAAGGCTGAAACGCTCAAGTTTGCTGCTTTTTGGCACACCTACGAGGACCTCATTAAGCGCGCCCGTAATGGCCAGCTGACCGCTGACGACCACTCAGGCACCACGGTTTCTTTGACCAACCCCGGCGGAATTGGCACCGTTCACTCTGTTCCTCGTTTGTCCAAGGGCCAGGCCGCCATCATTGGTGTTGGTGCTTTGGAGTACCCGGCTGAGTTCCAGGGTTCTTCTGAAATCAAGCTCGCAGAACAGGCCATTGGCAAGATCATCACTTTGACCTCCACCTATGACCACCGCGTCATTCAGGGTGCTGGCTCGGGCGAATTCTTGCGGATTGTCCACCAGTTGCTGTTGGGCGAGCAGAACTTCTACGACGAAATCTTTGAAGAGCTCCGCATTCCTTACGAGCCAGTCCGCTGGAGCCCTGATATTCAGGTAGACCCCGCAGGCCAGATCAACAAGGTTGCTCGCATTCAGCAGCTCATCCACTCGTACCGTGTACGTGGTCATTTGATGGCTGACACCGATCCGCTCGAGTACGTCCAGCGAAAGCACCCTGACCTCGACGTTTTGAACCATGGTTTGACGCTGTGGGATTTGGACCGCGAATGGCCAACAGGCGGCTTTGGTGGCAAGCCATTCTTGAAGTTCCGCACCATCCTTGGTGTCCTGCGCGACGCTTACTGCCGCACCACCGGCATTGAGTACATGCACATCCAGGATCCTGAAGAGCGGCTTTGGTTCCAGGACCAGTTGGAGCACCCCTACTCCAAGCCGAGCCGTGAAGAGCAACTTCGGATCGTCTCCAAGCTCAATGCAGCAGAGGCATTCGAAACGTTCTTGCAAACCAAGTTCGTGGGCCAGAAGCGTTTCAGCCTCGAAGGTGGAGAATCCCTGATCCCGCTCTTGGACGCACTCATTTCTGACGCTGCAGACCAGGGTATGGATGAGGTTGCCATTGGTATGGCGCACCGCGGCCGTTTGAACGTCTTGACCAACATTGCCGGCAAGACGTACGCCCAGGTTTTCCGCGAATTTGAAGGCACCCAGGACCCCCGCTCCGTGCAGGGTTCCGGCGACGTAAAGTACCACTTGGGTACTGAAGGCACCTTCACCTCGGACAACGGCAACGAGACAAAGGTTTACCTTGCCGCTAACCCCTCACACCTTGAGGCTGTTGACTCCGTACTTGAAGGTATTGTCCGCGCCAAGCAGGACCTTTTGGACCAGGGCGACTCGTTCCCGGTACTGCCAATCCTAGTCCACGGTGACGCTGCCTTCGCAGGCCAAGGTGTTGTAGCTGAGACTCTCAACCTCTCCCAGCTGCGCGGTTACCGCACGGGTGGTACCGTCCACGTCATTGTGAACAACCAAGTTGGATTCACTACCTCACCTTCATCATCGCGCTCGTCTACGTACTCCACGGACGTTGCCAAGATGATTCAGGCACCGATCTTCCACGTCAATGGCGATGATCCTGAGGCAGTAGTTCGTGTGGCACAGTTGGCCTTCGAATTCCGCCAGCGCTTCCACAAGGACGTTATTATCGACATGGTTTGCTACCGTCGTCGTGGTCACAACGAGGGCGACGATCCTTCGATGACGCAGCCGCTGATGTACAACTTGATCGAAGCTAAGCGCTCCGTTCGTAAGCTGTACACCGAGGCTCTGATCGGCCGTGGCGACATCACCGAGGAAGAAGCCGAGCAGCTGCTGCGCGACTACCAAGAACGCCTTGAGCGCGTTTTTGCGGAAACCCACGCTGCTCAAACTTCACCGATCCCGATTGTCACCTCTGATTCCGCAGCAGTGTCCGGAATCGAGCGTCCGCTCTCTCAGCGCGGCGATTCGGTAGTCAACTCCCCCGCTTCCACGGCAATCACGGCGGAGACTTTGGCCCACATTGGCCAGGCGCACGTGAACATCCCTGAGGGCTTTACGGTTCACCCCAAGCTCAAGCAGCTCCTTGAAAAGCGCGAGCAGATGTCCCGCGAAGGTGGCATTGACTGGGGCTTCGGCGAAATCGCAGCCTTTGGTTCCTTGATCATGGAAGGTGTTCCGGTTCGCTTGGCGGGTCAGGACTCCCGCCGTGGAACCTTTGTGCAGCGTCACGCAGTATTCCACGACCGTGCCAACGGCAAAGAGTGGACGCCGATTTCCAAGCTTTCTGACAACCAGGCGAAGCTGTGGATCTACGACTCCCTACTCTCCGAATATGCAGCGCTCGGCTTCGAATACGGCTACTCCGTGGAACGGCCTGACGCACTTGTCCTCTGGGAAGCTCAGTTCGGTGACTTCGTCAACGGCGCTCAGACCGTCATCGACGAATTCATCTCCTCGGCCGAGCAGAAGTGGGGCCAGCGCTCTTCACTCGTGTTGATGCTCCCGCACGGCTACGAAGGTCAGGGACCGGACCACTCCTCGGCACGCATTGAGCGCTTCTTGCAGATGTGCGCCGAAGAGAACTTGATTGTGGCTAACCCCACCACGGCCGCCTCGCACTTCCACTTGTTGCGCCGCCAAGCCTACAGCCGTCCGCGTAAGCCACTGATTGTGTTCACACCCAAGCAGTTGCTCCGCCTCAAGGCTGCAGCGTCTCCGGTTGAGGACTTCACCAATGGCACCTTCAAGCCGGTCATTGGCGAGCACGAGTCCCTCAACGGCGCCGATGTTCAGCGCGTATTGCTGGTCTCCGGACGTTTGTACTACGACCTCTTGTCCACACGCCAGAAGTCCGAGGACAAAACGACGGCGATTGTTCGGCTCGAGCAGTTGTACCCCTTGCCGCTGGCCGAGATCGAAGCCGAACTCGCCAAGTACCCGAACGCTGAAGTTGTTTGGGCACAGGACGAGCCAGCCAACCAGGGCCCGTGGCCGTTTATTGGTTTGAATTTGGCACCCCAGCTGGACCGCAAGGTTCGTCTGGTTAGCCGCCCCGCATCGGCGTCGACCGCTGCTGGTTCCATGAAACGCCACGCTGCCGAGCAGGAAATTCTGCTCAAATCGGCCTTCGGCCAAAAGTAGTCACACAAACTGCCCGGCTGCAGCGCTGCAAATGCGGCGCCGTAGCCGGGCAGTTCTGTTTAATAGCTAGAAGAACCAACAGCAACGGCACGCCTGTTCGTAAGAACGGTGGCGTCGACGAGGTAAAGAGGTACCAGTGGAGGACAGAAGAGTGCGCATCGCCGCCGTGGGTGACGAGCTGCTTGCGGGATTGGGTGACCCACGTGCCCTTGGCTGGATTGGCAGAGTTTTAGCCCGGACCCCACAAGAGCACGCCAGCATTGAAAGCTTCTCCCTGCCCTGCCCTGAAGAAGGCACGGAGGGGCTCGCTGCTCGTTGGCAAGAGGAAGCTGGCCGCCGTTTCAGCGCCTCAACTGAGAACAAGCTGGTGATTGGCCTCTCGGGCAGAGATGTGGAATTCGGTCTTTCAACAGCACGCAGCCGGCTCAATCTGGCCAACATCCTCGATTCGGCATCTCAGTCCAACATCGGCGTTTTTGTAGTGGGTCCGCCGCCCACTTTGGATCCTGCGCAGAACCGTCGCTTGGCTGAGCTGAACACCGCCTTCGCCGACGTCACCACCCGCCGCAAGCACTTATACGTTGACACGTTCTCGCCGTTGCTCAACCACGAGCAGTGGCGTACTGATCTGGCCGCCAATGCTGGTACCCCGGGCCAGGCCGGCTACGGTTTGATGGCTTGGCTGGTACTGCACCGTGGTTGGTTCCAGTGGTTGAACGTCCCTGAGAATGTCTAAATAACTATCAGTACTCGTCATCAAGGGCTTGGCAGAGCGCTTAACCAGCATCTGCCAAGCCCTTGACGCGTCTCAAGACGCGATATATCGTGAGTTACATAACGCGATATATCGCATCTCGTCTTGGAGGTTTTTGTGGCACAAGAAGTGTGGTCAGTTACCGGCCCCCAAATCATTGATCTCAGTGGTGTTACTTCGCTCAAGCTGAGCATCGTTGCCGGCCGATTCGACGTTGTAGCCCAAGCCGCTAACGAAGGTGAGGACTTTCAGGAACCCGCACGCATCGAAGTATCTGAGGTGGTTGGCGATCCACTTGCAATCACCTTTGAGGACGGGCGCTTAGAAATCCGCCATCAAATTCAGGGTGCGCCGGGGTGGTTCAAAAACCTGATGACCTCAGTGACCAACAACAATGACAACCGCGCTGTCATCACTATCTCAGTACCCGCACAGACCACGGTCGAGGCCGGCACAGTTAGCGGCGATGGCCTTGTCCAATGCACCACAAAAATCACTAAACTCAACACCGTGAGCGGTTCCGTCGTTGCCGATGCCACCTCCGGGGAGCTGAACGTTAATACCGTCAGCGGTGAAGTGATCATCCGCCGTCACAATGGACTTCTTTCCGCCAAGTCCGTCTCGGGCGAAGTGACAGCCTCCGGAGAGCTAAGCCACGTCCGTGCTTCAACCGTCAGCGGCGAGCTGAGCCTTGATCTGTTGGGATACACACAGGACGTTGGCACCAACTCAGTTTCCGGGGACGTCACCATACGGCTTCCGCATGACCTTGGGGTAGACATCAGCGCCAACACAGCCTCGGGAACAGTTATTATCAACCACCAAAAGTACGTGCCGTCTTCTGGGCGAGTACGAACCATCGCTGGGCCCGACCTACAGTTGGTCACAATGCGTACGAATTCCGTCTCTGGCCACCTCACGATTTTGCACCGAGCAGAAGCAGAAACCCATGCGCAGGAAACACTCCCATCAATAGGGGAAGCATTAGAAGGACAGCAGTGACTCCTCCTGTCTTCCCACACGGCGCTTTACGCTTGTACTTGCTGGTTTTGCTCGAAGAAGGCCCCAAACACGGCTACGAACTCATAAAGGAACTTAGCGAAAGATTTGGTGGTAGCTACAAACCAAGCGCTGGAACCATCTACCCGCGTTTATCAAAGCTCCAAGAAGAGGGCCTGGTGGCCACGGAAACCGAGGGCCGCCGAACGCGATACTCGGTCACCGAAGCAGGCCTGACTGAGATCCAAAACCGCCGGGCCGAAATCGAGGGTGTCGAAGAAGGAATCGCTGCCTCTATGCGCCGTCTGGCCGATGATCTCCGTACGGATATCACCACCAATATGCGAGCCCTGCGTGCAGATCTCGCAGCAACCGCAGAAGCTGCAAAGTCGGCTGCACGGCGTAATTCCGTCCGCCAACCAGAGAACCACTCCGGCCCAGGTGCACCCCTGAACCCGGTCAGCCCGGGCCCAGCCAATATCAGCCCAGCTAGCACCGTGCCAGCGAGCAACACGCCCGCCAATAACAGTGGCGCATCAATTCAGCGGCTCAAGCACAGCGAAGTTCTCCTTCAGCAGTTCCGAGACGATCTGCGTGTTGAACTCCGCCTGGCCTCGCGTGAGCAGGCTATTTCTCAGGTGACGGTGGAGACCATTCGCACAGTGTTGGAGCAAGCATCGATTGCGGTGCGGAATTCTTTGCGGCATTAACGGCACGAAATATGGAGCCGAGCGCTTGCTCGTTTCGTCCCAGCGGATGGTGTGTGGGAGACTAGAGGGCAGCTCTTTTGAGTACAAGAATAAGGAGGCCAGCTATGAGCAAGCGTGCACGCAAGCGTCGTGACCGTAAGCGTGGCGGCGCGAACCACGGCAAGCGCCCCAACACCTAAGTCAACGACTTAGCGTAAAGGTTCTAAAAAGTAAGGGCCCCAGCCAAACGGCTGGGGCCCTTACTTTTAGGTTTTCTATTAGCTAGCTGCACGAGCCGCATGGATGCGGTCAAGAATGCCCTGCTTAAGCTTCTCTGGCGCCGCCTCCGTGCACGAACGCTTGACCATGGTGCGGATCATGCACTCCAAGTCATGCTGTTCCAAGCAATTTGGGCAGCTGTCCAGGTGCTCTTTGATCTCTTGGACAGCACTCTTGGGGAGCGCTCCATCGAGGTATTCATAGATGCGTTCCATGCGCGTATCGTCGCAGTCGCCCAGTCCCTGGCAATCGCTCATTTTTCTTTCTCCTGTTGCGTGCTGTTGTTCGCAGCTGAACTCGATGGTTCTGCCGACGAATCTTGAGTCCCGAAACCACGTTCCGCGGCGTATTCCGCCAGCATCTCTCGCAGCATTCGTCGCCCACGGTGCAGTCTGGACATCACCGTGCCGATCGGGGTGTTCATGATTTCTGAAATTTCTTTGTACGCGAACCCTTCAACATCCGCGAAGTAAACCGCTAGGCGGAATTCCTCGGGAATGGACTGGAGTGCGCTCTTGACGTCCGAGTCCGGCAAGTGATCCAAAGCCTCAGCTTCCGCTGAGCGCAGACCTCTGGAGGTGTGCGACTCCGCGCGGGCCAGCTGCCAATCTTCGATGGTGTCCGAGTTGGACTGCAACGGCTCACGTTGACGCTTGCGGTACAAGTTGATGTACGTGTTCGTCAAAATCCGGTACAGCCAAGCCTTTAGGTTGGTGCCCGGCTTGTACTGGTGGAAAGCAGAAAACGCTTTGGTGTACGCCTCTTGAACCAAATCTTCGGCGTCCGCGGGGTTTCTAGCCATACGCATAGCTGCCGAATATAGCTGGTCAACATATTGCATGGCGTCACGTTCAAAGCGAGCTCGACGCGCTTCAACGCCCTCGGTAGCGATATCCAGTTCAGCGGAATCGTGTTCGAGAGCAGAGGCTGCATCTTCATCCATGGCCATACCGGCCGGGTCCACAGTAGTCATCAAGCTCAAGTCTACTGTTGGCCGTCCGTCAAGGCGTATGTTCACCGGTGCTTCACGAACACGTTCATTCAGCAATACCAATATTTACCTCCTGAAGGGCGCGAACTTCTTAATGAACTGTTGATCACAACCAGTGCGGCCGGGCAATTATTCCGCAAAAGTGCAAAACTAGAGTCGTTGTGACTGCACTTGAACTATTTGCTCGCACTACAAATGTGGTGGGGCTGCCTTCGAGGAGGAACTCTATGTCTATCGTCCGTTTTCTCGCCCGCCCCATGCTTGGCTCCAGTTTTGTGATCGCCGGTCTGGACAAGATCAAGAATGTGGACGACACTGCGCGGCAGCTCTCCCCCGTGCTGCGACGTGCCTCCGACGCTTTGCCTTTCCCAGCTGATGAGAAGCTCATTGCCCGAGTGATTGGCGGTGCACAGCTCGGTGCCGGTGCTTTGTTCGCAATCGGGAAGTTCTCCCGTTTTTCGGCATTGGTTCTTTCCCTCACCTCAGCCCTCAACGGCTACGTAGAGTGGCGCTCAGCGGACGCCAGCACCAAAGAAGGGCGTGCCGCGCGTCGCGAACAGTTGCTCAAAAACGTATCTTTGACCGGCGGCGTATTGCTCGCATCGGTGGATACGGCCGGGCAGCCTAGCCTTGCTTGGCGTGCTGAGCACCTGGTCGCGGACACCAAAAAGGCAAGCAGCAAGCAGCTCCGCAAAGCAGACAAAGCAACCCGTAAAGCAGTCGACAACTTCGTAGGAGCCTAAGCGCCAATGACCGCTCGAACCGAGGCACCCGCTGGGGGCATCGCCAGTAATGCTCCCAGTGCGTGGCCGGCACCGTTTGCCGAACGCCCCGTTAATGCCACAGTCACCGTTCCCGGTTCGAAGTCTTTAACCAATCGCTATTTAGTTTTAGCCGCGCTGGCTGAAGGCCCCTCCAGGTTGCGCGCCCCTTTGCACTCGCGTGATTCGGCGCTAATGATCGCGGCATTAGTGCAGTTGGGGGCCGTAATCCAAGAGATCGACGGCGATTCAGCCTTTGGTCCTGATCTCTTGGTGACGCCCATTCCTGCAGGCCTTCCTACCGCGAGTACGAACATTGATTGCGGCCTCGCCGGAACGGTGATGCGATTTGTTCCGCCAGTGGCCGCTCTTCGCAACGGCGTTACGGTCTTCGATGGCGACCCGCACGCGCGCAAGCGCCCCATGAACACCATCATCTCGGCGCTAGGCGCCTTGGGAATTCAAACGCAAACGCCCGACGGCGAGGTGGCAACTTCGCTGCCATTCGCTGTCTCCGGAACGGGTGAAGTTAAGGGCGGTCACATTGTGATCGATGCGAGCGCCTCTTCTCAGTTTGTCTCTGCGTTGTTGTTGGTAGGTGCCCGTTTTACCGAGGGTCTTCACCTCGAACATGTGGGCCAGACGGTCCCAAGCTTGGATCACATCAACATGACGGTGGAGGTTCTTCGCCAAGTGGGTGTGACAGTTGATAACTCGGTTCCTAACCACTGGGTGGTGGAACCGGGAGCCATCAGCGCTTTCGACCAGCGCATTGAGCAGGATCTTTCTAATGCTGGCCCCTTCCTGGCCGCTGCACTGGCTACGCATGGCACCGTCAGGATCCCCAATTGGCCGGAAAAAACCACCCAAGTGGGTGACCAGTGGCGAAGCATTCTTGCCCAAATGGGCGCCACCGTAACGCTCGACGGCGGGACACTCACCGTAACTGGCGGGCCCGAGATCAAGGGGTCCACCTTTGATGAAACCAGCGAATTGGCTCCTACAGTTGCCGCATTGTGCGCCTTGGCTAACAGCCCCTCGCAATTGACCGGAATCGCACATTTGCGCGGTCACGAAACCGACCGGCTGGCCGCCCTTGTGGCGGAAATTAATCGCTTAGGTGGCGATGCCGAGGAAACCAGCGATGGCCTGATAATTCGGCCCGCCAAGCTCCGTGCCGACGTCGTACGTAGTTACGCTGACCACCGAATGGCGACCGCCGGTGCCATCCTTGGCCTCGCGGTACCCGGCGTTGAAGTCCAAGACATTGGCACAACGTCTAAAACCATGCCTGATTTCCCCCAGTTGTGGCATGCGATGCTCGCCCAGCACGGTGGTGACTAGCATGGCCCGTAGTCTGCAGTCCTGGGACGAATCCGACGTTCGGGTCCGGCCCAACAAAAAAGGTTCACGTCCACGCACTAAGGACCGCCCGGATCATCTTGAAGCGGTCATCGGGCGCATTATCACTGTTGACCGTGGCCGCTACACCGCGATCGTTGATGAGGACACCAGCACAGAACGAACAGTTATAGCTGCCCGAGCCCGTGAACTGCGGCGTAATCCCGTGGTTGCTGGAGACTTCGTTGCGCTAGTGGGTGATGTCTCTGGAGCGCCGGACACACTAGCCCGTCTGGTGCGAGTCGAAGAGCGACGCACCCTGTTGCGCCGTAGCGCTGATGACACGGACCCGGTGGAACGCGCTGTGGTAGCCAACGCAGACCAACTGGTCATTGTGGTGGCCGCAGCCAACCCAGAACCTCGTACCGGTTTTGTTGACCGGGCACTTGTTGCAGCGTATGATGCCGGAATTGCGCCGTTGCTCTTGGTCACCAAGGCGGACGTCAAAGATCCAGCACCTTTCTTGGCCAATTACGCGAATCTGGATTTGGAGATTGTGATTAGCCGGACGGCGGACACTGGCGCCTCCGGTATCGATGCCCGCTCCGACGACGGACTCTCAGCAAGTCTCGACGAGGCAGCTGTGAAGCAGCTTCGCAGCTTTTTGGACGCCAAAGTCACGGTGATGATCGGTCACTCCGGTGTTGGAAAATCCACCATGGTTAATGCCTTAACTGGTTCCCAACGAGCCACCGGCGGGGTAAATGCTGTTACTGGTCGCGGCCGCCATACTTCCAGTTCGGCCCTGGCACTCAGGCTTACTGATTCGCCAGCGGGAAGTTGGATTATCGACACCCCCGGCATCCGCTCCTTTGGTTTGGCTTTGGTTGACCCTGACCGGATCATCCGCGCTTTCCCTGACCTCGAGCCGGGTACCGATTCTTGCGAACGTGGCTGTAAACACAACACCTCGGCTGTAAATTGTGGTCTTGACCCGTGGGTTGCTGAGGGACATGCCGGAGCGGCCGGTGCTGAGCGCCTACTGTCCTTCCGCCGGCTATTGGGTACAGACCCCCGCCAAGAAGCCCGCGAGGGCAAGGAATTGGGCACCGTCAACTAGGCGTTACTTCGCTCCAGAGCTCCCACCTCCCAACCCTCGGGCGGATTTACCGGTAGCGTGGAAACATGACTCTTGCGCCACAAAGCTACAACGATGACCTACGCCTGGCCCACGTTCTTGCTGACTCTGTAGACGCCCAGACCATGGCCCGCTTCAAAGCGCAGGACCTCAATGTTGAGACCAAGCCGGACATGACGCCCGTGACGGACGCTGACAAGGCTGCCGAAGAATCCATTCGCGGCCAACTCTCCCGTTCCCGCCCGCGCGACGCTGTGCTGGGTGAAGAGTTTGGCAGCTCAGGTCATGGGGCACGACGCTGGATTATTGACCCGATCGACGGTACTAAGAACTTCATTCGCGGTGTTCCCGTGTGGGCAACACTGATTGCCCTTGTTGACGAGGGTGAGCCGGTTGTTGGGGTGGTGAGCGCGCCGGCACTGGGCAAACGCTGGTGGGCAGCTCAGGGAATGGGCGCCTATATGGGCCGTTCCTTGGCTTCCGCAACTCGTTTGCGGGTTTCTAATGTCACAGAGCTCTCCGACGCTTCGATGTCTTACTCGAGCCTGAGTGGGTGGAAGGAACGCGGAAATCTCGACGAGTTCCTAGCGTTGACTGAAGACGTATGGCGCACCCGGGCCTACGGAGATTTTTGGTCCTATTGCATGGTCGCCGAAGGTGCAGTGGACATTGCCTGCGAGCCGGAATTGAACCTCTATGACATGGCCGCTTTGGTTCCGATTGTTACTGAGGCCGGTGGGCGTTTTACCTCGCTCGATGGCGCTGATGGCCCCTTTGGCGGCAACGCCTTGGCGACCAACTCGATTCTTCACTCCGAGGTTCTGCACCGTTTGAATCCCGAGTTGGACGACCTCTTGAGTAACTAGCACCTCGAAGAACTGCGGCTCAGGCAAAGCGGGCGTGAAAATACGCTTCACACAACACGTAACATTTCCCGGTGGCTTGAGCTCGCCGGGATGGGTACCTTAGTGTTTTTGGCAGGTCACGAGTGCCAGCGCTAAACCCCGGTTTGCTGGTCGGCAACCCTCCTATCGCGGTGGGGTGCCCCGGGTGACGACCTGGCTGGCAATGAACCGTTGCTGGCAAGCGCGAACCCCTCAGGGGTTCCTCTCCGATGAGGTCACACATGTCTCTTGCTCGCCTGTCCCCCGCCTTCACTGCCGAATACTCTGCTCAGCAGGCTGTTTCTGCAGTTCGCCCGCTTGCTGCAGTCACCGGTGCCGAAATTGTTGCCCCACTGATCCAAGGTGGTGGTGTCCGCTACGCCAACTTGGACTACGGAGCTTCCGCTCCGGCGCTGAGCGTGGTTTCCGCCTACTTGAATGAGATCCTCCCCTATTACGCCAGCGTCCACCGAGGCGCTGGCTATGCCTCGCAGATCAGCACCTCGGTGTACGAAAATGCTCGGAACATTGTGCGTGACTTTGTGGGCGGCCGTCCTGATGACACGGTGATTTTCACCCGGAACACCACCGATTCACTCAACGTCTTAGCCGGCTCCCTACCAAGCGTTCATGGCAGTCCACTCGGCGAAGTTCTCTACTTGGATATTGAGCACCACGCCAATCTGCTCCCTTGGCAACGGTTGCCACACCGCAGCGTAGTGGCGGAGTCAACGATTGAGGCGACTGTCCGGGCCCTGGATGCTGAACTCGCTAACGGCGGGATTTCCTTGCTGGCAGTCACGGGCGCTTCAAATGTCACCGGCGAAGTTCTGCCGCTACAGCGACTAGCCACACTCGCTCACCAGCATGGTGCACGGATTGTTGTGGATGCTGCTCAATTAGCTCCGCACCGCCGAATCAATATTTCGGAACTGGACGTTGACTATCTCGCGTTCTCCGGCCACAAACTGTATGCACCGTTCGGCGCAGGAGTGCTGGTGGGACGCAGCGACTGGCTCGATGAAGGCACCCCGCTTCTTGCCGGTGGCGGTGCCGTCAAGGAAGCTCGGCTGGATTCGGTGACGTGGACTACCGGTCCGGCTCGCCATGAAGCTGGCTCGCCCAACGTTTTGGGTGCAGCAACCTTGGCCCGGGCCACCCAAATTTTGGCCAGTCTCGACGAATCACAGTGGATCGGTCACGAAGCGGCCATCCGTGACCACCTTGTTGAGGGCTTGAGCTCCATTAGCGGGGTGAAGGTTCACAAGATCTTCCCTCAGGATCATCTGGACACCATTGGTGTAGTGAACTTTTCGGTAGAAGGTTACGACGCCGGACTGGTGGCCGCTTACTTATCTGCAGAGCACGGAATTGGGATTCGTGACGGTAAGTTCTGCGCTCACCCCTTGTTGAAGCGGCTTGGGCTGCCAGCTGGATCATTGCGGGCCAGCTTCGGCGTTGGATCCCGCCTTGAGGACGCAGAACGGCTTATCAAGGCTGTGACCGAACTTCGCAGTAGCGGCTTGGGGTGGGACTACGTGATCGACGCTGGTCGTTGGGTTCCTGCCAACGATTCCCGCAACTACCCCGATTGGGCGCCGAATACTCCGGGAACAGCCGGTGCAGCACCCTGCTCGGTCTAAAGTGGAAGCGGTATAAAACTCGCCCCACTTCTTGGAAGGATAGCCACGCGTGATTGGCGGTCCCAAAATCCACCACGAACGTCGCCGTGAGCTCGGCAAGGCCTTCGAAGATGGTGCCGAACACTACAACGAGGTGCGCCCTGGGTACCCGCTTGAGATTGCTCAGTGGCTTGTGCCTGAGGGCGCACGGCGGGCTGCAGACTTGGGCGCCGGGACGGGTAAATTCACTGCCCGCTTAGTGGAGCTTGGACTCGAAGTCAGCGCCGTGGATCCTTCCGATGACATGCTGGTGCAGTTGAGGCTGGCCCTGCCCACGGTGTCGTCCCATCTGGGCACTGCAGAATCCACTGGCCTGTCCGCCCAGACATTCCAAGTAGTCACTGTTGCCCAAGCGTGGCACTGGGTTGACCCGCACCTTGCGAGCGAAGAGGTTGCCCGGATTCTGACTCCGGGTGGGGTGTTAGGGCTGGTGTGGAATCAACTGGACACCACCATCCCCTGGGTTCATCGCCTCTCACGGATTATGCATGCTGGTGATGTTCTAAAACCCGACTTTCGGCCCGCCGTCGGATCTGAATTCGCGGCCCTCGAATCTCTCACCATTCATTGGGCGGATCCGCTGACGCCCGTGGGCATCATCGAGCTGGCGAAATCGCGCAGTTTTTATCTCTCTGCCAATGACAAGTCTCGTGAGCGAATGCTGCACAACCTTCACTGGTATCTATATGAGCACTTGGGGTACTCGCCCACAGATTCAGTGCACTTGCCGTACCGCTGCCACGCTTGGCGAACACTCAAGCTCTGAGCGGCACTGGGCATTGCCTTCTTATCTCTGCCCAGCTAAAGTTTCGGTGTACCTAAATATTTTATTAAGGAACATCGAACTAGTGTGCGCTCGCCCTCGATGACGATGGCGACTACAAGGAACATTCACCATGAGTCAGCCATCCCCCACCACTATCTCGGTACAGACGCATCGCGTTTCTCGCCGTGCCCTCCTGGGCCTTTTGGGCCCGGCATTCGTTGCGGCCATCGCGTATGTAGATCCTGGGAATGTGGCGGCTAACCTCACTGCTGGCGCAAAGTACGGCTACCTACTGGTGTGGGTCCTCGTCGCGGCAAATGTGATGGCGATGCTGATCCAATACCAATCAGCGAAACTTGGAATTGTGACCGGGAAGTCGCTACCCGAACTGCTCGGCGAACGCCTTCCGCAAACGGCTCGGCGCGCCTACTGGCTCCAAGCGGAACTCGTTGCCGCCGCTACCGATATCGCCGAAGTTGTTGGTGGGGCGCTAGCCCTATGGCTATTGTTCGGCATTCCACTGCCGCTGGGTGCCTGCATTGTTGGGGTCATCTCCATGATCCTGCTCCTCGCCCAGGGAAATAACCGCCAGCGCTCCTTTGAACTAATCATTGTTTTCCTCCTGGCGATCGTGACAGTAGGTTTTTTGACCGGGTTAGTCTTCAGCCCGCCCGACGCCGGTGGCGTAGTTGCCGGGTTAATCCCGCGCTTCGCGGGCCCGGACACTGTACTGCTAGCCGCGAGCATGTTGGGCGCAACGGTGATGCCACATGCGATCTACGTACATTCGGCGCTGTCCCGAGACCGGCACCGCCCCAGCCCTCACGTCCACGTCCCCCCAGTCGCCGTTGCACGACTTTTGACAGCCACTCGAGTGGACGTTTTAGCCGCATTGGCGCTGGCTGGCGTGGTAAATATTGGCATGCTGCTCTTGGCAGCATCCACCTTGGGTGGTCAAGACGGTACTGATAGCATCCCGGGTGCACACGCTGCGATCGTAGCCAGCTTGGGCCCGGTAGTGGGAGTCATTTTTGCCGTAGGTCTATTGGTTTCCGGACTCGCTTCAACCTCCGTTGGTTGTTACGCCGGCGCCACAATTATGGCTGGGCTACTAAAAATCCGTATTCCGCTTTTGGCCCGCCGAGTGGCAACACTATTGCCTGCGATCGTCCTACTGGCGCTTGGAGTGGATCCCACTTGGGCGCTCGTTTTGAGCCAGGTAGTGCTCAGTTTTGGGATTCCCTTTGTTCTAATTCCACTGATTCGGTTGACGGGAAACGCTGAAATTATGGGCAAATTTGTGGACCGTTGGCCGCTGCGCATTGCTGCCATGACCAGCGCAGCACTCGTAGTGGGGCTCAACGGGGTTCTGTTGTGGCTCACCGTGGTTGGCTCCTAAACCCGGTAGGCTGGAACTCGTGAAGACCCCTGTTACCTCATCCTCAATAGAGGACTACGTGAAGGTCATTTACAGCTACACGGAGTGGCAGGAAAAACCCATCACTTCCTCCCAACTAGCTGTCAGACTAGGGGTGGCCAACTCCTCGGTATCGGAGATGGTGCGCAAACTCAAGGAGCAAGGCCTAGTTGATCACCAGCCTTATAGTGCCGTAACACTGACTCCAGAGGGCCTCCGCTTAGCCTTGGCTATGGTTCGGCGGCACCGTTTGATTGAAACGTTCCTAGTTCAGGAACTTGGTTACAGTTGGGACCAAGTTCATGACGAGGCCGAGCAGCTGGAGCATGCTGTCTCTGACACCTTTATTGACCGGATGGCTGAAAAGCTCGGCAACCCCGCCAGGGACCCCCACGGCGATCCCATCCCAAGCGCCGACGGAACCATCATTGTCCCGCCTGCTCACCAACTGTCCGCGCTCGATGCCGGCCACCTGGGGCAAATCACTCGCATCAGCGACGAGAATCCTGATCTCCTGCGCTACCTTGCCGAAGAATCCATCGCCGTAGACACCAAAATTGAACTAATTGGTCGCCGTCCCTTTGGTGGGCCACTCATGATTGGCATCGGCACTGGTAGGGACCGCCGCGAAATTGATCTTAGCGATAGTATAGGCGCCGCTCTCTGGGTTAGCAGCACCACTGCACATGCTGGCTGCACGCTTTCGGAGGCAATCAGTCCTGCCAGACACTCCGCTGAGAGCACCAAAGCGTGAAGGGCCAAGTGCTGACTGCAGTAGGCGGGCACTCTCGCCGTACTTGGCTCGCCGTCGCCGTAGGTGGCTTCATAGGCACCGAGATACGTTACGGGCTGAGTCTCTTAGAACCGCACACCACCGGAATCCCCTGGATCACCCTGGCCATCAACGTTGGGGGTAGCTTTGTCCTGGCTGTCTTGAGCACGTGGTGGATAGCCCGCCCCGGAACAGCCATGTGGATTCGTGCAGGCATCGGCCCCGGGACCCTAGGCTCGTTCACAACATTTTCCGCTGTGGCCTTGAGTCTGAATACCTTTGCCAGCACGGGGAGGATCGGCTTATTTTTGGGCTATTTGGGGCTTTCACTCGTCCTGGGGTTAGCGGCGGCCGGTGCAGGTTGGATCACAGGGCAACGCATAGGCGCTGGCACAAGTCCTCTAGATTCTGACAACCCAGCCCTGGGCGCCCCAAGCAAAGATCAAATTCCGAGGGGCCGGGCATGAATCCCTTGCTGCTGACTCTCGTGATCGGCTTCGCGGGCACACTTGGGACGCTCGTCCGGTTTGCTCTGGACGGTTACTTCGCGTCCAACCACCCGCTTCATCGGCACTGGCCGTGGGCAACGTTCTGGGTCAATGCGGTTGGTTCGTTACTGATCGGCCTAGCGTTTGGGTGGGCTCATTCCGGGCACCTAAGCAGTGGCTGGCAGCTTGTCATCAGCACCGGTTTGGCTGGTGGTCTGACCACGTTTAGCTCATGGACTACTGCAACTGTGCGTCTCATCAGTGAAAAACGCGTTGTGGGTGCCGTGCTGAATGTCGGCGCCAACTTGCTCGTAGGCATCACTGCTGCTGGAGTGGGGATCCTGCTGGGTGAGCTGCTCTAATGCGCTCGCCGGTACAAGTAGAAACCCAAAGCCACATGCACCACAGCCAGAATGGTCATCACCAGCGCCAATACCGGTAGGGAAGCCAAAAGCAGCAACAGTGCCGCGACTAAAAAGAGGCCCAAGGTGGCGACTGGCAGCAGCGGCCAGCTCAACCGTCGTCGTGCTTTAGGTGCCAAGAACCCTCCCCAGACACTGACCACAATCGCCGCGACAACCAGGCCAAGAACAATTCCCCACGGGCCTGGGACCAAACGAATCATTGAGAATCCGGAGGCGGCCAGCATGGCCACTTCGAGGACAAAAGACAGCACCGCATGGAAGACGTCTAGAGGCTTCAACTGCAGAACTAGAGTGTTTCGTTGGCGTCGTCTGCGCTGCTCCACGTCTGGTGTCCCCCTTGGCTTGGGTAAGAATCACGGATATATGAATCCTACCCAAGCGCCTACCAGCGGTGAGCTACATCTATCACCACGCGGCTGCCTGCGCCAGGGCCATCCAAGGTGAAGACCCTAAACGGAAGCCTGGCCCGCACGCCCAGCCCCAAGGTAGTTTGCCCCTCGAAAGAACCAGCAAATGCTACTTGGCGGAACGTTTGGTAGCCCAAGACGCTGGTGAGTTCTTTGCGGTTAATGGGGTTGCACGAGGAAGCCCCCGTTGACGTGTACGCCGGAGCTCTGAGCACAACGTTCAAAAAGGCACCACCCCGCAAAGGAACCACTAGTCCCGATCCTTCTTGGTGCACGGCTGACACGTAGCTCACGGAGTAGCCAGCGCCCTTGCCGGAAATGTCGATCACCAGACGGTCAAAACAGTCATGGTGGCCGGTGCGTACATTCGTTAGGGCAGCGGTAGTTGAATGCTGCTGCGTTTTGGTGAGCGACCCCCAATCCACGCTACAGCTGACCGTTGCTCCGTTTGCCGGAGCCGAGACCACGCCAAGACCACCCGTGAGCAGGACGGCTGCGGCGATGAACGACCATACTTTTTTCATGATTTCCACCTCACTGAGCGATTAGATAGCGCCAGACTAATCCCGTTCTGAGAACAAGGATCCGGTGGAAAATGGATGCACCAGAATCGTTATGGGTGTTATAAACCGGTGATGCTAAGGCACGAATATCATGCAAGGTCAGAGCGCTAAGGGGATCTTTTATGTTGCAAATTAGCTCGCCTATGGTGCACCGGCTTTCGAAGCGTAGTCCCACCCGTAATCTTCTCTGCGGACACAAAGAAAGCCCCCAGATCAAAAGGATCTGAGGGCTTTCAAAATGTGGAGCCAACTGTCAGAAACGCGGTGTCTTCCAGTACTGTGTCTTCCTCATCTGCAGACCGGTGGGTAGCCCAGTGTCTTCCTTCTACCGGCCGTGTTGAATAAGGTTCCCCCATGGTTGCCTCTCCAGTCCGGCGAAGTCCGATCGTGGTCGCTTAGCCAGCAATGTCACTGCACGGATCTGCTCTTTGGCTGCTCCGTTTTTGAGTCCGTTTGGAAGTGACCTCGACGGTACCGGGTCGGAGGGGGATACAGGTCCATAGCCCGAAGTTCGACAGAATGAGGTGTGTCAAGGATCCGGGACAGTTCGTTAGTTTCTTTTTGGTTAGGCAGCAGCGGGTAGCTGCTGGTTTTGGGTCATGAATTTGGCCATGGCCGCAGCTGGTGGCAAGCCGTCATTGTGGGTGTGGGGTCTGTGCCGATTGTAGAAGACCTCGATGTAACGCATCGTTGCCCGCCGTGCGTCTTGCCGGGTGGGGAAGCTGTAGTGGTGGTAGAACTCGTTCTTCAGTGACGAAAAGACAGACTCGGCCACGGAATTGTCCCAGCACACTCCTTTG